>DAIRES010000015.1:0-1597 GCA_036795465.1 Hyphomonadaceae bacterium | reverse complement strand
GCACACGGGAGTTTAGCGATGCGATTTTTCAAGCTGACGTTGGCGGGTGCTGGAGCGGTCGCGCTGGCCATGTCTGCGGCGATGACGGGCGGCGTCGCCCCGGCTTTCGCTCAACCTCCGGGCAAGCACGCGGATTGCCCGCCGGGGCTTGCGAAAAAGGGATGCATGCCACCGGGGCAGGCGAAGAAATACGCCATCGGCCAGCCTCTGCCGTCGGACTATGGCTGTCTCGACAACTGGAGCCGCTATGATCTCGGCCGCCCGCGCGACGGCTATTGCTACAGCCGGGTGGACAACGACATCGTGCTGATCGCGCGCGCGACGCGCAACGTGATCGAGCTGGTGAAGATCATCGACATCCTCACGCACTAGGCACGCCGCAATTACTTGTGGCCGTGGAAGGGCGTGTCCGGGTCCGCGTCGTACGACGGGGCGCGGCAGGAAGCGGGCAGCCACGGGGCGGCCGGATCGGCGCGCTTCAGCCGGTTCATGAGCGCGTAGAAAAATTCGCCCCGCTCGACCAGTGACTGCATCCGGCAGATGCCGTCGTGAAAGCTCAGGGACAGCACGGGCTGGGCGCGGCGGTTGAACCCGTGGCGGAGGACCGCCCGGTCGTCGCGCTCGGGCTTCCAGTCCTCGTCCGTGTTGTCGAGCGCCCAGATGCGCCAGCGATACTTGTAGAAGCGCGGGTTCTCGTGGATGCCGCAAGGTTCGATGAGCGTGTAGTTCTCCAGCGCCCGGATGCGATTGCGGCTGGGGATTACCCCATAGGCCGCATCCATGGGCGGCAGGCCGGCAGCGCGTTTCCAGTTGAACCCCATGCGAGCCAAGTGGGAGGCGGCAGCCCGAAATCAAGCACCCTGCGCGGCGCGCGCGTCGGCAGCTGCAACAACGCGCTTGACGGGTGTAACCTTTAGGTGTCATGTCACCTGAAGGTTACAACGCAAGTGAGAGCGATATGGCGAATGCGGATGTACGGTCGCGGCGGCGCCGGGGGACGATCCTGGCGGGCGCGATCTTTCTGGGGCTGATCGGGTTGCAGGCGGTGAGCATGAGCGCGCCGATCACGCCGGGCGCCGCGCGCGGCGTGGAAATCGTGCGGATGGCGGGGTTCTGTGCGCTGGTGGTCGTGCTGGCGTTGCGGTCGACGACGGCGTTCAGCCTTGTCGGGCGCAATGCCGAGCTGGACGACGAACTCTCGCGCGCCAATCGCGCGGCGGCGGCGCAGGCGGGATTCCTCGCGGCAATCCTGGGCGGCGTGGTTGCACTGCTCGCGAGCCTGTTCGTGGCGCTGAGCGTGACGGATGTGTTGCCGCTGGTGCTGATGCTTGGAGCGTTCGTGGCGGCTGTGCGGTTTGCGCGGCTCGAGAAGCGCGGCGAGGCCGATGCCTGATCGGGGACAGGCGGAGCGGAGCCTGGTGAGCCGTCTCAAGGAAGTGCGCACGGCGGCGGGGCTGACGCAGGCCGAGCTGGCGGAGAGGGTGCAGGTCTCGCGCAAGACGATCAACACGGTGGAGAACGGCGTGTTCATCCCCTCGACCCTGCTGGCGCTGAAGCTGGCGGAGGCGCTGGGGACGAAGGTGGAGAAGCTGTTCGC
>DAIRES010000155.1:5722-7764 GCA_036795465.1 Hyphomonadaceae bacterium | reverse complement strand
GGCGATGAGCTGAAGCTGGTCTATCCGCAGGCCGATGCGATGCCGGAGCGGTTTGCGGGGTTGAGCTTCAGGAACTTTTTCCTGCAGCCGATGGATGGGCCGCAGCGCGAGGCGAATACGGCGGCGTGTATTGCTTACTGCCTGGCGCATCCGCAGTGGCGGCTGAGTTTGCAGACGCACAAGGTGACGGGGATTCCGTAGGCGCAAACAAAAACGCCGCCCGGTTAGAGGCGGCGTTTCGGTTGTGTCGCGATGACGGCTTAGCCTTGCAGCTTGTCTGCGAAGCGGCGGGCGAAGCGGTCGAACGAGGTGCGGGCGTCGGTCCAGGTTGTGGCGACGAGCGAGTTCTCAAGCGAGTTCTCGAACCATTTGTATTCGTACGAGCCGATTTCCTTGCCCGAGGCGTCGTAGGCGATGCCGGTGACTTGCGCGCCGCCGAGGCTGATCGAACGCATCGGGTCGAGGCCCGGCTTGTTGGAGACCTGCTCCATCGTCGGGCGGCTGGGTTTGACGTCCTTGATGGTGACGACGACGCGATCAGCGTTGACGCCCTTCTGTTCGAAGATGTGCGTGACTTTCTTGGTCAGCGCTTCGGTGAGGATCTTCGATTCGCGAAGGCCGAAATCGTCCTTGAATTTTTCCTGCAGCTCGGTCGAGACGTTGGCTTCTACGGTGAGTGCAAGGGCGGGCGAGGCCATCATCAGGCCGGCCAGAGCTGAAATGGCGACAGTGGCAATACGCATGTGTCTGCTCCCTGAAATTTCTGTTCCGTGCAGCCGGGGCGTTGGCCGGCGCGGAAGTTGATCAATTCCACGATGAAGGTGGGATGAACAGGCGGTCAGGTAAAGGGCTGAAACTGGCCGTTACTGGCGATTCTGGCCCTGCTGGCGGCGGAGTTCCTCGTTTTCTTTCTTGAGGCGCTCGTTGTCCTTGGCCTGCTGTTCCTGGGGCGAGGTGGTGACCATGTCGACCGCGCCGCCAACGACCGCACCGGTTACGCCGACGGCCGCGCCGGCGACATCCGCTATGATGCATCCGGAGAGGAGCGGGGCGGCGGCGAGAAGTCCGGCGAGAACAAGGGCTTTGCGCATGGCGTGATCCGTCCGAAACGAAACCGGCCCGATCCGGCGTAGCGAGGCTACAGCAGGTCGGGCCGGGATAGAATGGGTGGGCAGCGTTACAAAAGTTAGAGTGTGTCGGTCAGCACGATCTCGGCGGGGCCTTCGATCGCCTTGAACGTCACTTTCGTGCCGCCGGTGAAGGCGAGGCCGTCGCGGGCATTCACGCGCTTGCCGTCGACTTCGATCACGCCGGTTGCGGGGACCGCATAGACGTGGCGGTGGGGTTCGGTTTCCCAGGTGAGTTCCTGACCGGCTTCGAGGGTCGCGCCGACGACGCGGGCGTCTGCCCGGATCGCGAGTGCGCCTTCATCGCCCTTGCCGGATGCGAGGATCGACCATGAGCCTGAGCGGTCCGACTTCGGGAACTGTTTTGCGCCCCAGTCGGGTTTGCCGCCGCCCGCGTCGGGCTCGATCCAGATCTGGAAGAGCGTGGTGTTCTCGTCCTCGAGGTTGAACTCGGCATGGCGGACGCCGGTGCCGGCGGACATGACCTGTACGTCGCCAGCTGCGGTGCGGCCCTGATTGCCCATCGAGTCCTGGTGGGTGATCGCGCCGGTGCGGACATAGGTGATTATTTCCATGTCGCGGTGCGGGTGCGGCGGGAAGCCGGACTTGGGCGCGATCAGGTCGTCATTCCAGACGCGGAGGCGGCCCCAGCTCATGCGCTTGGGATCGTAATATTCCGCGAAGGAGAAGTGGTGATGGGCGTCGAGCCAACCATGGTTGGCGCCGCCGAGGGTTTCGAAAGGACGGACTTCGATCATTGCGAACTCCTGTTTGTTGCTTTGCGTTTCCGCGTTGGCAGGTATTTAGTTGCAAATGCAACAATATGCAAGGGGGCGGTTGGCAGTGGGCAAAAGGTAGTAGGAACTACGTTGAATGATAAAGCAAAAGGCGCTCCCGGATGACCGGAAGCGCCTT
>DAIRES010000155.1:0-5622 GCA_036795465.1 Hyphomonadaceae bacterium | reverse complement strand
GGCGAGTAGTCGGTGGGGGTGAGCTGGACCGAGACGACGCCGCCGGGGGAGATCAGCATGGGGCCGGTCTTCTGGCTGTTGTCGGAAACGGTCTTCCATTCCGGGTCTGCGCCGAAGGCTTTCCACGACTCGTTGCGCGCTTCCTGGTTCGGGAAGGCGAGCAGATAGACCATCTTGTCGGTCATGGTCGGCTGGTCAGCCACGGGGCGCCAGTAGAGGTAGTTGGTCATGCCGTGCTTCGCGAAGATGCGGAGCGTGTGGTCGCGGAAGCGGGTGTGCAGGTCTTCCAGGCGGCCCGGCATGACGGTGTAGGTGCGCAGCTCGAAATGGCGCGGCGCGGCCGAGGGCTTGGTGTTCAGCTTCGGCGAGTAGTCGGTCGGGCTGAGGAAGATGTTCTCGATCTTCGTGGTGAGCGAACCGTCCTTCTGGCTGTCGGCATAGACCTGTTTCCATTCCGGGTCCGCGGCGAAGGCGGTCCATGAGGCATCGCGGGCGGCGCGGTCCTTGTAGCCCATGACGTAGAACAGGCGGTTGTCGAGCGTCTGGCCCGGCTGGGCGGCGACGTGGAAGAAGCCGATCGGCATCATGCCGTGCTTCTGGAAGAGACCGATGGTGTGATCGCGGAAGCGCGCATCGAGAGCAGCAGCCTTGCCGGCCGCGGCGGTATAGATGCGCAGCTCGTAGAGGCCGATCGCGGGTTCAGCGGCCGAGCCGTTCGCGGCGCCCATGCTGGTGCAGGCCGAGAGAACGGCCGTTGCGGCAACTGCGAGAACTGCCGCAGCGCGGCGGAAAAGAGAGGGACGGGGATTGGCGAGCGTCGTCATGTTTCCTGCCTGTTTGGGTCCGTGCGGCCCGGATTTCCGGGTCCGTTTGGCCCTGAATTAGCGCACCGCGACGCGGAGCAACAGGCATTGTGTGCAGGCTCAGGCGATTGTGACGGCTTGGATGCGGTCAGCCGAAGGCAAACGCGTCCATCCGGAGGATGCCGTAAGTCGTGGACTGATGAAGGTGTTTTACGGTTTCCGGGCCGGCGCCGAGGGCGACGTAGAGGGGCAGGAGATGTTCCTCGGTGGGGTGGTTGTGCGCGGCCTCCGGGGCGAGGCGGCGGTAATTCAGCAGGTCTTCGAGGCGGCCGTCCTTGAGGGCGGCAGCCATCCATTCCGCAAAGGAATGGACCCAGTCCGGCTCAGGCGCGTCTATCCGGCCGCCGGACGTGCGGAAGCTGGCGAGGTCGTGGGTGAAGCTGCCGGAGCCGATGATGAGGATGCCTTCTTCGCGCAGGGGCGCGAGGAGCTGGCCGAGTTTGTAATGATGGCCCGGCCCGAGGCGGGTCTGCACCGAGAGCTGGACGACGGGGATGTCGGCGTCAGGCCAGGAGACCATCAGCGGCACCCATGCGCCGTGATCGAGGCCGCGGCGCTGGTCGATATCGGTCGGCAGGCCGCCGGCGGTGAGCAGTTCGGCCACGCGGCGGGCGAGGTCCGCCGAGGGCGGCGCGGGATAGGTGAGCTGGTAGAGCGCGGGCGGGAAGCCGCCGAAATCGTGGATCGTCTCGTGATGCGGCGGGGCGTTCACGCCGGGACGCAGGCGTTCCCAGTGAGCCGAGATCATCAGGATGGCTTTTGGCCGCTCGGGCAGGATTTCAGGGAGGCGCTTCAGGAAGTCTCGCGCCTCCGCGTTCTCGATCGCGAGCATGGGAGAGCCGTGGGAGACGAAGATCGCTGGCAGCATCCGGCCAAGGTGGCGGCGCGGGCGGTGGGGATCAAGGGTTGTACTTGACCACTTTTGGTGAGGGCAGAGAGTGGGTTGGGGATTTCCCGGAGTGATTCATGCGGCTGTTGGTGATGGTGGGCGCGATGGCGGCGTTGGCGGCCTGTGAGCCGGACATGCCGACGGCGCCTGATCCGGTTGGCCCGGGCGGGCGCGAGGTGACGGCGCTCGGCGAGGCGGCGGCGAAGACGTGCGCCGAAGTTACCGGGTATGCGCCAGACACGCTGTCGGCGATGACATCGGAGATGCGCGCGCTGGTGACGCGCGAATACAATTCGTGTGTTGCGAAGGTGGGGGCCGAGGCCCCCTAGCCGTTGACGCCTTTCAGGCCGGCTTCGTCATAACGCTCGCCTTTGACCTTGGCGGCGAGGCTGTCGAGCTTGGCGATTGCGGCTGGTGTCAGCTTCACGTCGGCTGCGCCGAGGTTCTGCTTGAGGTTGGCGAGCTTGGTCGTGCCCGGGATGGCGACGATGTTGTCGGCGCGCTGGAGCACCCAGGCGAGAGCGACCTGTCCGGCCGTTGCGTTCACGTCTGATGCGACGCGGGCGATCTCTTCGACGAGGGCGAGGTTGTTCTCCAGGGCTTCACCGCTGAAGCGCGGGGCCATCAAGGCGCGGAAATCGAAGCCATCCGCTTTCCAGTCTTTCGACCAGCCGGCCAGCATGCCGCGGCCGAGCGGGGAGTAGGCGACGAGTATCGTGCCCAGTTCCTTGCAGGCATCAAGGATGCCGTCGGTTTCGATGAAGCGGGTGAAGATCGAAAATTCGGATTGCAGCGCGGCGATGGGGTGGACCTTGTGCGCGGCGCGCAGGGTCTCGGCGGTGACTTCCGACAGGCCGATATTGCGGACCTTGCCTTCCTTCACAGCTTCCGCCATCGCGCCGACGGTTTCCTCGATCGGGCGGGAGAAGTCGCGGCGGTGGAGGTACCAGAGGTCGACATGGTCGGTCTTGAGGAAGCGCAGGGATTGTTCGAGCGCGCGTTTCGCATTTTCCGCCGAGCCATCGACGCGGCGTTCGCCGGTTTCGAGATTGTATTTCGGGCCGAACTTGGTTGCGATGAAAGCCTTGTCGCGCCGGTCATGGAAGGCGGCGCCGAGTTGCTGCTCGTTGACGCCCATTCCGTACATCTCCGCCGTGTCGAAATGATCGACGCCGAGATCGAGCGCGGAGTGGAGAAGGCTCACAGCTTCCGCTTCGTCCAGCGGCTTGCCGTAGAAGGCGGCCATGCCCATGCAGCCGAGGCCGATGGCGTTGAGCGGTCTGGATTTTCCGATGGTGCGACGGATCATGGGGGTGCTCCTGCGCTGCTGTGAGCGTTTGCTCACATTGGGCGCTGGGGCCTGTGTGGTCAAGCCCGGCGGGAGAGTTTCCCTGTGGCGCAATCCGGGTTTAGGGTTCGCAAAACAGTTACGGGAAGAACGCCATGCTGACGGTCCATCATCTCAACGAGTCGCGCTCGCAACGTATTCTCTGGCTGCTGGAGGAGCTTGGCGTTCCCTATGAGCTGAAGACCTATCAGCGCGATGCGCAGACGCGGCTGGCGCCGCCGGAGCTGAAGGCGATCAATCCGCTGGGCAAGAGCCCGATGATTACGGAGGGCGGGCGCACGATCATCGAGACGGGCGCGATCATCGATTACGTGATCCGTCATCATGGCGGCGGGCGGATGCAGCCGGATCCGGCGTCGGCGGATTACGACACGTACGTGCAGTGGCTGCATTACGGAGAAGGATCGGCGATGCTGCCGCTGATGCTGCACATGTATGTGGGGCGGTTGAAGGAAGCGGGGGCGCCGCTGCATCCGCGGATCAAGAGCGAGGTGGCGAACCATCTCGGTTTCATCGATGGCTATCTCGCGGGGCGGCAGTTCTTTGTCGGTAATGACCTGACGGGGGCGGATGTGCAGATGAGCTTTGTCGCCGAGGTGGCGCGGGCCCAGCAGTCCCTGGCGGAGTATCCCAACTTCAATGCGTGGCTAGATCGCATGCACGCGCGGGGGGCGTGGAAGCGTGGGATCGAGAAGGGCGGCGCTTACGCGCTTGGTCGCTAACTACTCGGGCGCTGCGATCTGCTTGCGGATTTCGGCCACGCCACGAATGACGGACTTGATGCCGTCGTCGGGCGTGGCGGAGAGCGCGGTGCGGTAGCCTTCGATTGTGAGATCGGGGCCGACGAGCAGGTAGGCGGGCGTGTTCTCGATGCGCACGGTGGCCGCGAAGCCTGTGGTGTCTTCGACTGTTGGCCATGTTGCTGGTCCGCCGGGTGTTGCGGCGGCGGGGGCGCGGACGGCGAGGAAATCGAGATCGGGGTCCTGATCGGCGGCGGAGTTGAGCGCGGAGATGTAGTCGCGCTCTTTGCCGGCGACGGCGTCGTTGGCGCCGGTGAAGCCGAGGATCGTCCAGCGGTCGCGCAGGTTCTCTTGCGTGAGTTCGGTGCCGTCGGGTTGCTTCAGCGCGAAGGCGGGGAGCGTTGAGCCGAGGCGTGCGAAGGCGGTGAGATCGGTTTCCCAGCCTTCGACTTTCGTACGCGTGCGGGCGGCGGACGTGGAGGCAGGCTGTTCCGCGGTCGGAACTGTTGCCCCGGCAGGCGTTGCAGGCGGCTGACCGCATGCGGCGATGGCAAGCAATGCAAAAGCAGAGACGAGACGCATGACTCACTCCCGATACCCGAAGGTCGAATCCGATTTGGGCAGATGCGTGACGGGATATCAATCGCTGGCAGTCTGAACAGCTATTCAGATGATGCCCTTTTTGCTGCACTTTGCGGCCGCGGTGCGGAACGCAACGAAGGGCAGGCGGTTCAGCAGGAGCATGGAGGGACATGTCTGAACTGGAGTACAGCCATGAAACACCTGACCAAACGCATGATCCGTATCGGCGCCCTGGCGCTGGGCGTCGCGACGCTGGCGCCTATGGCAAGCGCGGGCGAGTGGCGGCTTGATCCGCAGCGCTGCCCGGATATCCGAGAAGACTGGCGCGATATGCGACACGATGATGGATGGCGCGATCGGCGGGAAGACCGTCGCGACTATCGCGTGATCAATTGCCCGGCGCGGGCATGGAGCTACGTGCCGAGCCGTGGCGAACGCTGGCGTGACCACCGCCGCGATTATCCGCGCGAAGTCTATCTCTACAGCAATGGCCGTGTGTACGAGCGCAACCATCGTGGCGACCTCGTGAGCCTCGGCATCAATCTTCGTCTCGGCTGATCCTTTCAGCTGACCGACTGGGAACGCCCGCTTCGAAAGAGGCGGGCGTTGTGGTTGGGGGATGGCTGGCGCTGGGCTTGGGCGCGGCCTAGGGTTCCGCCCTGGAGGATCGGGGCTGATGCTGAAGCGGATTATCATCGTTGGGGGCGCGGTCGTTGGCGTGATCGCCATCGTGTTGATCGCCGGCCTTCTTTACATGCGCTCGTACTTTTCGGCGGAGGGCGCGAAGGCGGTCGCTTCTGTTGTAGGCGAGACGGGGGCGAAGCGCGTGCTGGGTGTGTTTGCGCATCCGGACGATGAGCAGCTGGTCACGGGGTTCTTCTCGTATGCGAAGGAGAAGGATGGCGCCTTCACGTCGCTGGTGACGGGCACCAAGGGGGAGGCGGGCCATCAGGTGCCGACCGTCGCGCGGCAGCAGGACCTGGGCATCGTGCGCAAGGCTGAGGCGCTGAAGAATGGCTTCGCGCTGGGCATCGATGATCAGGAGGTTTGGGACTATCCCGATGGCGGTGTGCCGGAGGTTCCGATGGAGGAGCTGGTCGCGCGCGTAGCCGCGAAGATCGTGGCGGTGCAGCCGGAGCTGGTGGTGACGTTCTGGCCGGCGAGCGGGGCGACGGGCCACAAGGATCACATGCGCATGGG
>DAIRES010000362.1:0-1529 GCA_036795465.1 Hyphomonadaceae bacterium | reverse complement strand
GTGATCTGCGACAAGCCGATGACGACCACGCTGCGCCATGCCGACGATCTGGCGGATGTGGTGAAGCAGAGCGGCCTGCCCTTTATCCTGACGCACAACTATTCGGGCTATCCGATGGTGCGGCAGGCGCGGGCGATGATCGAGGCTGGCGAGCTGGGCTCGATCCGCGTCGTGCAGGTTGAGTATGCGCAGGACTGGCTGGCGCGGGAGCTGCCGGGCAACAAGCAGGCGGACTGGCGCGGCGATCCTTCGAAAGCAGGACCCGGCGGTGCGCTGGGCGATATCGCGACGCATGCGTTCCAACTGGCGGAGTTTGTTTCCGGCCTGAAAACCGAAACGCTCGCGGCGGATCTTTCGACCTTCGTGCCGGGGCGCAGGGTCGATGACAATGTGAACGTGATGCTGCGCTTTGGCGGCGCCGCCAAGGGCATGCTGTGGGCGAGCCAGGTGGCGACGGGATCGAGCAACGGGCTGAAGCTGCGCGTGTTTGGCGACAAGGGCGGCGTCGAGTGGGCGCAGGAGACGCCAGAGACGTTGCTGTTCACGCCGCTGGGCGAGCAGCAGCGCATCATCAGGCGCGGCGGAGCGGGTGTTTCGGCTGTCGCGCAGAATGCGACGCGTGTTCCCGGCGGACATCCGGAAGGCTATCTGGAAGGCTTCGCGCAGATCTATTCGGATGCGGCGGAGCTGGTGCGGGCTTATCATGACAAGCGTGAGCCTTCGCCGTTCGCGAAGCTGGCGCCGGGGATCGCGGATGGTCTGCGCGGGGTGAAATTCATCGAGGCGGCTGTCGCCTCGCACGGCAACAACGGCGCGTGGACGCCGGTCTGAGGGAGGCTTGAGATGCGGATTGCAACTGGTCTTGCGTTTGCGGCGCTGATGCTGAGCGCGTGCGGTGGTGAACCGCCAGCGGCTCCGGTTGAACCCGTTGCCGAAACCCCTGCTCCCGCGCCCGAAGCGACGGGCCCGAATACGCTGACGGCCGAGCAGACCGCTGCCGGCTGGAAGCTGCTGTTCAACGGGACCGATCTTGCGGGTTGGAAAGGCTACAAAAAGGATGCGCCGGGCGAGGCGTGGAAGGTTGAAGACGGCACGCTGGCCCTGACGGCCGGCGGCGCTGGCGACATCATGACGGCAGAAGAGTTCGGACCGTTCGAGCTGTCGCTTGAGTGGAAGATCGCGCCGAATGGGAACAGCGGGATCATTTACCTGGTCAACGAGGTGGAGGGCGCGGACAACACTTACAATTCCGGGCCAGAGATGCAGGTGCTCGACAATGACGGGCACCCGGATGGCAAGATCCCGTCGCACCGCGCGGGCTCGCTTTATGACTTCAACGTGCCGCCGGATGGCGCGGTGAAGCCGGTCGGCGAGTGGAACGAGGCGGTCGTGCGCTTCACCGGCTCGGAGATCGAGCACTGGCTGAACGGCAAGCTTGTGGCCGAGACCAGCTATGGCGACGACGCATGGAAGGCGAAGGTCGCTGCCTCCAAGTTCAAGCAGTGGGCGCCGTTCGGCACGTTCGCCAA
>DAIRES010000154.1:3206-7780 GCA_036795465.1 Hyphomonadaceae bacterium | reverse complement strand
ACGTCGACAAGTTCGCGCCGCGCCTGTCGTTCTTCTGGGCGATCGGCATGAACTACTTCATGGAAGTCGCGAAGATGCGCGCCGGCCGCCTGCTGTGGGCGAAGCTGGTGAAGCAGTTCAACCCGAAGAGCGACAAGTCGCTGTCGCTGCGTGCGCACTGCCAGACCTCAGGCTGGTCGCTGACGGCGCAGGACGTTTACAACAATGCAATCCGCACCTGCTTTGAAGCCATGGCGGCGGCGGGCGGACAGACGCAGTCGCTGCATACCAACTCGTTCGATGAAGCGCTGGCGCTGCCGACGGACTTCTCGGCCCGCATCAGCCGCAACACGCAGATCTTCCTACAGCAGGAAGCTGGCGTGATGCGCACGATCGATCCGTGGGGTGGTTCCTACTATGTCGAGCGACTGACTTACGACCTTGCCCGCAAGGCATGGGCGCACATCGAGGAAGTCGAGGCGATGGGGGGCATGGCCAAGGCTATCGAGGAAGGCTTGCCCAAGTTGCGTATCGAGGAAGCCGCCGCGAAGACGCAGGCGCGTATCGACAGCGGAGTGCAGACGATCGTGGGCGTGAACAAGTTCCGCTTGAACGAAGCCGAGGATGTGCCGGTTCTGAAAGTGGACAACGCCAAGGTGCGGCAACTGCAGCTCGACAAGTTGGCGCGGCTGCGCGGCGAACGCGATGAGGTTGCAGTGGCGCAGACGCTTGATGCGATCACCAAGGCGACGGAGATGGGTCGCGGCAACCTGCTGGAACTGGGCATCCAGGCAGCGCGCGCCAAGGCAACGGTTGGCGAGATCAGCTACGCCATCGAAAAGGTGGTCGGACGCCACCAGGCCGTGATCAAATCGATCCAGGGAGTTTATGCTCAGGGCATGACCGCGAAATCGGACAAGGTTGTTACCGCCCGCGCACTGGCCGACGACTTCGAGAAATCGGAAGGCCGCCGTCCGCGCATCCTGATCGCCAAGATGGGCCAGGACGGGCATGACCGGGGACAAAAGGTGGTTGCGTCCGGCTTTGCCGACCTTGGCTGGGACGTGGACATCGGGCCGCTGTTCCAGACGCCGGGCGAAGCCGCGCGGCAGGCCGTCGAGAACGACGTGCATGTGGTCGCGGCGTCGTCACTGGCGGCGGGGCACCTGACGCTGGTGCCAGAACTGCGCGGGGCGCTGAATAAGGAAGGCCGTGGCGATATTACCGTCGTTGTGGGAGGCGTCGTGCCACCGCAGGATTATGACGCGCTTTATGCGGCTGGAGCTGCGGCTATCTTTCCGCCGGGCACGGTGATCGCGGATGCCGCTGTCGAACTGCTGGAGAAGCTGAAAGGTAAGCTGGGGCATAACTCCAAGAACGCAGTGGCGGGCTGACATCGAGGCAAGTCCCGGGTGCGCCGCAGGGTGGCCCACGCGGCGAAACGCGTTACCTTGAGACTGGGAGAAACGCCATGAAACGCCTCTTAGCCGCCTTTGCCCTTCTCGCACTTTCCGCCTGCGCCGGCGCGCCCACTGTCTATGGCCCGGCCATGGCCGGGAACGAGATGGGGTATCGCGAACAGCGGATCGAGAATGACCGCTATCGCGTATCCTTCCGAGCCAATGCCGACCTGAAGCCCCCGCAGGTGGAAGACCTCGCGCTGCGCAGGGCTGCGGAGATCGCATCACAGAACGGCGCTCAATGGTTCACCGTGGTGACGCGCAACACCGATCTGGTGGGCGGGCAGAATACGCCGAGCGGCCCGAGTGTGGGCATTGGCGGATCGAGTGGCTCCTATGGCTCCGCCGTCGGGGTTGGGCTGGGGTTCAATTTTGGCGCTGACACGCGCCAGTATGAGACCGCTATGGAAATCCTGCTCGGGCGCGGGGCCAAGCCTTCTGATCCAAACGCATATGACGCGCAGCAGATCTTGAGTCGCCGCCCGTAGATCATCGCCATCATGCCCGTATTGCCCGCCCTGGTTGTTCTGCTCGGCGCGGTGACTCTGGTTAGCCTGATCCGGCGAGCGCATTGGCCCGCCGAACTGCTTACGCACTTCAGACCTCACCTGGTTGCTGCCGGCATCGGCGGCGTTCTGCTTTGCCTTTTGCTTTCCGAGCGATGGGAATGGTCGGCGATCTGTGTGGGGCTGACGCTGATCAACTATGGCGCCCTGCCCGCGCCGAGCTGGGCCAAGCCGGAGGCCAGGCTTGACCCCACGCCGGGTATCACTGTGGTTTGGGCTAATGTCTGGAAGAAGCGGCGGGCTCTGGAGCACACGCTTGACTGGGCCAAAGCGCAGAATGCGGATCTGATCCTGATCGCAGAATTTCCGGATGCGACACCCGGGGATTTTCTTGGCGACGACTATCCGCATCGCTTCGATACGGGGCCGCCACCGCGCGATACCTATGTGACGCGGATCGTCGCCTTTTCGCGCGTCCCGCTTGATGGCGTACAATTGCTTCCGGGACCGGGGCCGAGCCATCGGCCCTGGGCAACCTGCAATGTCAGCATTGGCGGCGCGCGACTCAACATTATGGCCGCTCACCCGACACCGCCCAACACACCGAAGCTTACGCGGGAACGGGACGCGCACATCGACGCGGTCAGAAAGCAACTCGCCGAGCCATTTTTGCTGGCAGGCGATTTCAATGCGACGCCATGGTGCCCCGCTTTCAAGATGATCCCTGGACGCCGCGTGGGCGCGTATCTGTTCGCGCCGACATGGTTCAGCAATCTGCCGTTGCTCGGCTTGCCGATCGACCACATCATGATTTCACAAGCCCTGAAGGCGAGCCGATATCGCGTGGCGCCGTTTACAGGGTCGGATCACCGGGCACTGTTGGCTCGGGTGCATCCTTGAAGCGCACCCGACCCCATCGTAGGAACCCGGTCTTCAGATCGAAACAAAAACACCGATTCGCGTGAAGACTGACCTTTCCACCCGCGCCGGTCTTGGCCGCGCCATCACTCTGGTCGAGTCCCGGCGGGCGGACCATCAGGCGGAAGCGCGTGTGCTGCTGTCCGGGATCATGCCGCAAACGGGACGAGCGCAGCGCATCGGGATCACGGGAGTGCCCGGCGTGGGCAAGTCCACCTTTATCGAGGCGTTCGGAACGCTGCTCACTGGGATGGGAAAGAAGGTGGCCGTGCTGGCTGTCGACCCAACCTCACGACGCTCTGGTGGGTCGATCTTGGGTGACAAGACTCGCATGGCGAAGCTGGCGGCGGATGAGAACGCCTTCATCCGCCCCTCGCCGGCTGGCGAGACGCTGGGCGGCGTGTCGCGCAAGACGCGGGAGACGATGCTGCTGTGCGAAGCGGCAGGCTATGACGTCATCCTCGTGGAGACGGTCGGCGTCGGGCAGTCGGAAACCGTTGTCGCCGATATGGTGGATTTCTTCCTCGTGCTGATGCTGCCGAATGCGGGCGACGAACTGCAGGGCATCAAGAAGGGCGTGCTGGAAGTCGCGGACCTGATAGCGGTCAACAAGGCCGACATAGACCCGAAAGCCGCCAAGCGGGCGGCGCGGGCTTATGAGGTAGCGCTGCACATCATGGAGCAGGCCGATCCCGACTGGGCCCCACCGGTCCAGACAATTTCGGGGTTTGCGGGGGAAGGACTGCCTGAGCTGTGGGCGGCTATCGAGCTGCACCGGACGAAGACCGAGGCATCCGGCAGCCGGGCGAGGCGGCGGGCCGGGCAGCAGGCGCGCTGGCTGGACGCACTGATCCAGGAGGGGCTGGCCGACGGATTTGCACGCGATCCGCTTGTGGCTACCCGGCTTCGCGCGGTGCGCCAGGGAGTCGCGGACGGACAAATTCCGGCCTCCGCCGCCGCGGATGAGCTGTTATCGCTCTTTTTCGGGGCCAGGTGAGCGCTCTGTAATGCGGCGCGGTCATTGCCCGCTGATGCCGCTGCGGTAGAGATTGCCTGTTGGATTCGGGAGGCGGCAGCCCATGGGCGGGCGGCGAACAGGCATTGTTGCAGGGCTCATTGCGACCCTGAGCGGGTGGATGCTGGCGACGCCAGCCGCCATGGCCGACCAACCCATGACATTCGAATGGGGATCGGTTTATGGCGATGTGCCCGCCATTTTTGCCGATGGCGAGTTCACACCCGAAACGCCGGAAGCCCTGCGCGCCTTCCTGAAGCGCAGTACTCAGCAGACGCCAGAGACGATGATTTACCTCTCTTCGCTGGGCGGAGACCTCACGGCCGGGATGGAAGTCGGCAAGATCATCCGGCAAGCGAACCTGAATACGGCCGTCGCGCGCAACACACGCAATCCGGCGGATGCGAACACCATCGACCTCGACGCATTCAGTCGCGTCTATCCCGGCCATTGTGTCTCAGCCTGCTCCCTCGCCTTTCTTGGCGGCGTGAAGCGCGAAGTGCGGCCGGGCTCGATCTTCGCCGTCCACCAGGTGAGCATGAACTGCGTCGACAAGCGCAAGGCGCTTTCCCAATACCCATGGGTGGCGATGCCACACGTGAACTATTGCCCAGAGCTCAATGAAGCGCTGACCATGGTGCAGATCGCCAACGGCGTGGTGGTGGAATACGTGCGCTCCATGGGCGTGGACCCGAT
>DAIRES010000154.1:0-3106 GCA_036795465.1 Hyphomonadaceae bacterium | reverse complement strand
TGCAGCCCTATGAGATCATCGACCCGCCAAAAGTGACCGAGCACGGCAATATCCAGGTAACGATCGACCTTTCGCCGCGCCTGCTCGATGTGATCACTGGCGCAAGGCTGTTTCAGATCGTGACCACGGAACCCGACGCCAACGGCGTTACCGGGTTCAATCTCATCTCGATCAATCTCGATCGCGACAAGCTTTCCGGCATTGTGCGGTCCTGCCGCTAGGACGCATGCAGATGACCGAGCAGATGAAGTGGCGCGGAGGTGGATGTCATTGCGGCGCCGTGCGCTTCGACGTGCAGACGCCGGACGCAATCGAGGTCGAAGACTGCAATTGCACAATCTGCGCGCGCACAGGGTTCCTGCACATCATCGTGCCGGCATCGCGCTTTCGCCTGCTTCAGGGGGCAGACAAGATCACCACCTACACGTTCAACACAGGCGCGGCGAAGCATCTGTTCTGCGCGATTTGCGGCGTTAAATCGTTCTACGTGCCGCGATCCAACCCGGACGGCTATAGCGTAAACCTGCGCTGCCTGGATAATCCGCGGAGCTTCGATGACGTGCGTATCGTCAATTTCGACGGGCGTGGCGATTGGGAAGCGCAGGCTCAGGCGCTGGCGTACAAGTCGCAAGCCTAGGAAACGCGATCCTCGGGCGCAGGCTCAAGGTTAGCCCCTGCGTCCTGCAGGAGTTGTCTGGCCTGCGACACCCATTTCTCACGCTCGATACGACCACGGAACGAGATGGCGGCGTTGACCCAGTCGACATTCGCCTGCGTCCATTCCGCGATCTGAACATAGTGCCAGATGCCCAGGCTGTTCAGTTTTTGCTCAAGTTTGGGCCCGATGCCGGAAATCAGCTTGAGATCGTCGGCGCGGCCGTCACGCGGCTCTTCGACCAGATCCGGCTTGTCGCCCTCCGGCCCTTTGGGCCGGATAGGAGCAGCATCGAGTTGCGGGGCCGCATGATTCACCCGGGCCGGCGTGAGCCCGCCGGTGCGGACAAGCTCTTCCTCGAGATATTTCACGCGTCCTTCCAGGTAGCGATTGCGCCAGCGCAGGCGCGTCGCCTCATCGTTCTGGTCTTCGGCCGGACGCGCGGCGGAGCCATCCGTCTCGATGTCGGCCAGCTTGCCTTCAAGGAAGCGAACACGCGATTCGAGGTGACGGTTGCGCCAGGCCAGCGAGCCTTCGATGATCGGGGCGCTCTCCTGCCCAGCCCTCGGTATCCCTGACCTGATGCGCAGATCTTCTGTTTCGGCCGCGGCCTTGCGGAGTTTCTCTTCCAACTCAGCGATCTTCCGGGCGTCGTTCTCGGGACCATCCGTGGAAACTGGGACGACGGGGGCCGCGTCCGCCTGCCGCTTCAGGTAGAGCATATGCAGCGCCCAACCGATGGCGCCGCCAAAGGCGGCAGCAATCAGAAGCCAAAACCAGATTTCCATCTACTCCGACTCCACCCGGGTCACCCGGAACTCGATACGGCGGTTTCGGGCCCGGCCAGAGGCGGTTCGGTTGCTGGCGACCGGGCGATCCGATCCAAATCCTACAGCAGTCAGGAGGCCGGAGGACAGACCCAGTTCAACGAGATATCCCTTGACTGCTTCCGCCCGCTTGGCGCTGAGCCGGGTGTTGGCGGCTCGTTTACCCTGATTGTCGGTAAACGCCTGAATTTCGATCCGCTGGCCAACGCAGGCCTTGCCGACAATGGCGAGCTTGCCGACAGACGCCTTCGCTGGGGCTGTCAGATCCCACCTGTCGTTTGGGAAGATGATGGGGTTTTCAGCAGCAATTCGGTCGAACTCCGCCTGACAGGCCGCCAGCCTGCCCTCGTTCGCGATGGTGGAAGAAACAGCGGGAGGAGGCGCCGAAACGGGCTCGGCGACAGGCGGCGGCGGGGCCATCGGCTGGGGCGCTGTCGGGATGACCGCATTAACCGCGAGGTGCGGCGTTGAGGCCGGTTCGGGGCTGCCAGAAGCAGACTCAATGGCCGAAGTTGCGACGATGCAGGTGACAGAGAGGCCAACCACCCCTAGGGCCAGAAGCGGCCCGGCATAGGATTTCTGAAACATGACACCCCACTGCGCGGCATTGCCGAAATCCACCCCGGAGACGGGCTGCGCCAGGCGCACCTTTCCACTCAGGGCCAACAATCCTAGAGGTACGTCGAAATCTCGAACGGGCGATGACGCGTGACCTCAGGATCGTCAGAAAAGCCCGACGCGCATGCGGATTCTCCCGCAGGACGATCCGCGCAAGCGGCGTACGAGCACATCTCCTCGACAGCGAACGACACGGTGAAGCTGCTTAAATCGCTGGAGCGAAAAAAGGTACGCAACGAAACCGGGCTGTTTCTAGCCGAGGGCGCGCGGCTGGCCGAGGAAGCGCTGAATAATGGCTGGTCGCCAGCTTATGCGCTGGCAGGCATGAATGCGCTTGAGCGCCCTCAGACGAGCGCCCTGCTCGCGCGGATGAAGAAAGCCGGCGCCCGCGTTCTCACGGCGAGCGAGAAGGTTCTGGTGTCGGTATCGCGGAAAGACAATCCGCAGACTGTGATCGCCGCGTTCAGGCAGCGCGTGACGAACCTCGCAGATCTCCCGACAGACGGAACGCGCCGCTGGGTTGCGCTGTACGAAGTTCGCGATCCCGGGAATCTCGGCACAGTGGTGCGCACCTCGGACGCAGCTGGCGTTGATGGCGTGATCCTTGTCGGACAGACATGTGATCCATTCTCTGTCGAAGCAGTACGCGCAACGATGGGATCGCTGTTCGCCATGCCGATAGCCGAAGCCGGCTTCGAGGGCTTCAACGCGTGGCGTAAGACCGCGGGCGCGCGGATGGTCGCCGCCTCGATGCGCGGAACTCACGCTCACGACAAGGCCGACTATGGCCCGCGCAGCATTGTGCTGATGGGCAATGAACAGTCTGGCCTGCCGCCGGATGTCGAGGCTCAATGCGACGAGCTGGTGCGTATTCCCATGATGGGCAAGGCCGACAGCCTGAACCTCGCCTCGGCCGCCAGTGTGATGATCTACGAAGTGTGGCGCGGACAGTCCTATACGGGAGCGCGCAAGTGACGGCGGAAAGTTTCCAGCTGCTGGTCAGCGA
>DAIRES010000153.1:2125-7845 GCA_036795465.1 Hyphomonadaceae bacterium | reverse complement strand
ATCCAGCACGCCGCCCCATTCGCCACGCAGCTTGAACTGATGGCCCACTTTCGGTTCGAAATCGTTCTTCATCAACCACGCCTCGATCAGGTGGGGTTGCGTCAGCGCCCGCCACAGCTTCTCCGGCGCGTGCGCGAATTCGCGCTCAACCATGACGGTGCGCGTTTCAGCCCCTGAAGCGCTCATTGATCCATCCTCTTCAAAAGAATTTCGAGATCGCCGAACCGGCTTTCCCAGAACACGGTCATCTGGCTTGCCCAATCCACCAGCGGGGCCAGCGCTTTCATCTGGGCACTATAATGCGTCTCGCGCCCCTGATGCCGCCCGCGCACTAGCCCTGCCTGCTTCAGCACGCCCAGATGCTTTGACACCACCGGCTGAGACACGCCCGCCCGCGCCGTCAGCGCGCCAACCGTCTTCTCCCCCTCGCGGCATAGGCGTTCGAAGATCGCCCGCCGCGTCGGGTCCGCCAGCGTGCGGAATAGAATGTCCTGGGCTTTTGACATCGGAAACACATACCCCGTTGGCTATGTGTTGTCGTATAGCCGCACAGCTATGTGTTGGTCAACCGTCTATGTGCCATGGAAACAATCGCACACCGCCCGCTTGGCGCGATCGATACGCATCCGCTTGCCTGTGGCGCTCTCTCCCCCTAACCACGCGTCATGGCCGTCTATACCGACATCGACGACACCACGCTCGCAGCGCTCCTCACGGAGTACGACCTCGGACCGCCGCTGGCGTTCAAAGGGATCGCGGAGGGCGTGCAGAACTCGAATTTCCTGCTGGAGACGCCCAAGGGACGCTACATCCTCACCGTTTTCGAAAGACAGGTGAAGAAGGAAGACCTGCCCTTCTTCATGGGCATGATGGGACACCTTGCCTCGAAGGGCTTCCCCGCGCCGCTTCCCGTCCCCGCGAAAGACGGAAATCCGCTACGCACGATCCACGGCAAGCCTGCCGTGATCTGCACTTTCCTGCAGGGCATGAGCCCGCGCCGGCCGGATATCGACCAGTGCCGCGCGCTAGGCCAGGCGCTTGGTCGCTTCCACGTCGCGCTGGGCGACTTCCGCATGCGTCGCCCCAACGATCTCTCGCTGGCCTCATGGCCGGTGATGTTCGCCGGCCGCGCCGCCGAAGCCGACGCCCTTTCGCCCGGCCTTGCCGGTCAGGTCGAAGGCGACCTCGACTTCCTCAAGGCAAACTGGCCGAAAACGCTTCCCGGCGGCGCCATCCACGCGGACCTCTTTCCCGACAACACGTTCTTCCTCGACGGAAAACTGTCCGGCGTCATCGACTTCTATTTCGCCTGCTCGGATTTCCTCGCCTACGACATCGCTGTCTGCCTCAACGCGTGGTGCTTCGAACGGCGCGGCGAGTACAACCTCACCAAGGGCCGCGCCCTGATCTCCAGCTACGAGACAGTCCGTCGCCTCGAGCCGCGCGAACGCGCAGCTCTCCCGGTGCTGGCACGCGGCGCCGCCATGCGCTTTTTCCTCACCCGCCTCGTCGATCTGGCCGCAACGCCGAAAGACGCGCTCGTAAAGCCGCACAATCCCCTCGACTATGCCGAACGTCTGGGCTTCCATCGCCAGGCCAAGTCGCCAGAGGATTACGGCGCCTAGGAATTGGGGGACACGCCAGATGCCGGCTATTATAAGAACCGCGCTCGGCCTGTTTCTGGCTCCCATAGCAGGCGGCATGACGGGCCTGCTGATCTACCTCGGCTACTCAAGCATCGTGGATCCGACATCTGTAGTCGGCGGCGACACTGTCGATACGCTCCGCTTCGGCGTCACGGCGGGCGCGATGTATGGCGGCCTTTTGGGCGTTGTTCCGTCCTTCCTCGTCGGTTGGCCACTCCACATCGTCATGCAGCGACTGCGCCTGACACAATGGTGGGCCTATATCGCTCTCGGACTCCTTCTTGCGGCGGTCGCCGGCCTGCTTGTCGCCCCCACCTTCGGGATGAGCGTCATCTATTTCGGTGCTGGCATCATGCTCATGCTGGCGATGTCCGGCGCCATCGGCGGCCTCGTCTTCTGGCTGATCCGCCGCCCGGATCGCGATGCTACCGCATCACCGCCAGCAGCACCCCAAGTCCGATAGCCCCGGCAATCACCAGCGCCACAACCCATACCGGCAATCCGCGCGCGGGCTCTGCATTCGCTTCAGCCGCAGCGGCTCCCCGCAACCTCACCGGCCCTTCCGGACTGTAGTCGTCCATCGACCGCCGCTCGCCCAGGCCGATCGTATCGAACTCGTCCTTGCCCGCTTCACGCAGCAAGCCGAGCCCGCGCAGCGCCTCGTTTATCGCTCCGCCACGCGACCGCTGAGGCGCCATCACCTCGCGCCCGTTCGCGAAAGCCATTGCGGATTGCCCGCCCGTCCCGCCAAAATACTCCGTCTCGACATAAGCCAGCGCTCCGCCCTCTAGCGTCGCGTGGGCCATCGCCCGCTCCAGCCCCGCCGGCGCCATATCCAGCTCTGTCGAACGCTGCGCGCCCGCCGCCTGCCCCTCGATCTCGCCCAATAGGTCATCGCTCATTGGGATCGCCTGCCATCCGCCGCGCAGTTCCACGGCGCGCGCCATTGACCAGCTCCGCAGGAACGCCTGCACGCCCAGTCCCTTGCCGATAATCAGTTGAACGCTGTGTCCCATCCCCATCATCCTATATTGCGAGTCTTGACGCCGGGAACGAACCCACGGACCTCACCCTGATGACCGACAAGATCGAAATCTGGACTGATGGCGCGTGCTCCGGAAACCCCGGCCCCGGCGGCTGGGGCGCGGTCATCCGCACCAATGGCGTCGACACCGAACTCCATGGCGGCGAGCCTGCGACCACCAACAATCGCATGGAACTCATGGCAGCCATCGCTTCGCTGGAACACCATGCACCCGGCACACACCTGACCCTCCACACTGACTCAACCTATGTGAAGGATGGTCTCACCAAGTGGATCATCGGCTGGAAGCGCAATGGCTGGAAAACGGCCGACAAGAAGCCGGTGAAAAACCAGGACCTCTGGATGCGCCTCGACACCGCCGCGTCGTCTCACAAGGTCGATTGGCGCTGGGTGAAAGGTCATTCCGGCCACGCCGAAAACGACCGCGCCGACGCCCTGGCCCGCCTCGGCTGCGACGAAAATCGCCCGCGGCGCTAGCGCTAACCCCGCCGCAGCTCCTGTGACGCCCCTGGTTTTGCCGCCCGGCTCGCGCTGGTGTAAACCAGCACAGCTAGCCGGGGCCGCCCATGAACGTTGAACTCGCAGAAGAACGTATCCTCCTCCTGCCCGACAAGCTCGGCGCACAGCAGTCAGAGGGACGCGCCTGGTCGAAACGCACTGACGCGTTCGGCGCGTTCGCAAAGCTCGGCGGCTTCCTCAACAAGCCGAAAGATGAAGACTACGAAGTCGTCTATCGCGAACTCCGCCTCCAGCCCTTCTGGCGGCTCAGCGCCTCCAGCACCTATGTTTATGAGCGCCAGCGCCAGCACAAGCTGAAGGTCGGCGTCGAAGTCGAGGCGATCTCGCTCGGCGACCAGAAGTATCCCGCCGCCAATCGCGAAGTCGCCATCACCGTCACCGAATGCTGCAACGAGTCCACGCAGCGCGACTGGCTGTTCGACGGCATCACCAAGAAAGTCGAACCGACCCTCAAATCTTATGTCAGCCTCGATGCGACACCCGTCACAACCGAAGAGTTGAATGAGAAGGCCAAGGCCGGCGCCATCATCGTGCCGCCGCAAGCCAAGGCCTCTATGTTGACCCGCGACGTCATCAGCCAGGCCATCCGCAAGATCGAAGCCGACCGCATCCTCGAAGAGAAGATGCAGATCGACGCGATCGATCTCTACTACCGTCCGGTCTATGCCGTTCGCTATAAATGGCAGGGCAAGGAAGCCGTCGTCGAGGTCGACGCAGTCACCGGCGAAACCAAAACCGGCGGCACGACATTCGAGGCCTATGTCGGCAAGCTCGTCGACCGGGACTTCCTGCTCGATGCCGGCGCCGAAGCGCTCAACACCTTCATTCCCGGCGTGAACCTCGCGAAGATCATCGTCGTGAAGGGCCTCAACCTGAAGGCCAAGGCTTAGGCCAGCCGCACCTTCAGCAACCCGCTCTCGGCGCCAGTCACCACGATCTGGTCGCCTTCGACGATCACCGTCTCGTCCGACTGCTTGGCCAGCCACACCGTATCGCCCACCTTCACCTTGCCCTGACGCTGGTCAAAGTTCGTCGCCGCTTCGCCACGCTGCCCAACCATGCCGGCGAGCCGGTCGTTCAGGTGCGGATGGGTCGTCGTCCGCGTGCGCAGGCCCTTGAACAGGGTGCGCCCAGAAATCACGAACGCGATCGCCACGATCCCGAAGAACACCATCTGCCCCTGCCACCCGCCCGCAGGCAGCGGCACGATCAGCGCAAACAGCGCCGTCAGGAAAGCGCCAATCGACACCCACAGCAGGTCGAACGTCCCCACCGCAACCTCGATCGTCATCAGCACAATGCCGAGGCCAACCCAGTGCCAGACCGTCATACCCTCAAGAAAGCCGACTATTCCGTCCATGACCTGGCCTCCCAGTGACCTAGCCGCGAGTCGCGAACGGACTCGGGTTGCCGCCGCCCGGCGGGCGCGGCGTCTCTGGCGCTGCCCGCTTGACGTTGTCCGTCAACGCCTTGACGCCCTCGATGGCGCCCACCAGTCCGGCGAAGTCCGCCGGCACGATCACCGTGCGTTGCTGCGGCGATGAAGCCAGCTTGGCGAATGCCTCGACGTATTTCAGGCCAAGGAAGTAGTTGATCGCATTCACGTCGCCCGCGGCGATCGCCTGCGACACAACCTCGGTCGCCTTCGCTTCGGCCTCTGCCGCGCGTTCCCGCGCTTCAGCATCCCGGAACGCAGCCTCGCGGCGACCTTCGGCTTCCAGAATCTGCGACTGCTTCAGGCCCTCGGCCTTCAGAATGGCCGAAGCCCGGTCCCCCTCGGCTTCGAGAATCTGCGCGCGCTTCAGGCGTTCCGCCTTCATCTGCCGCGCCATCGCTTCGGTGATGTCGCCCGGCGGCGTCAGATCCTTGATCTCGATCCGCGTGACCTTCACGCCCCACGGATGCGTCGCCGCGTCGATCACTTTCAGCAGGCGCGCGTTGATGTCATCGCGGTTCGACAACACCTGGTCGAGGTCCATCGAGCCCACGACAGTACGAATGTTCGTCATCGACAAGTTGGTAATCGCACGGATGAGATCATTCACCTCATACGCCGCCGGCACCGGATCAACGATCTGCGTGAACACCACCGCGTCGCACGATACCTGCGCGTTATCCTTGGTGATGACTTCCTGTTGTGGAATATCGAGCACAGTCTCCATCATGTTCAGCTTGTGACCGATGCGGTCCACGAACGGCATGATGAAAGCGAGGCCGGGAGACAGCGTGCGCGTGTACCGGCCGAACTGCTCGACCGTGTACATATAGCCCTGCGGCACAACCTTCACGGCGCTGAAAATCAGCACGACGCCGGCGATCACCAGAAGAAGCGGAATCAACAGTCCCGCATTATTCGCAAGATCGACATCCATCCCAATCGTCCTCCTCAACCGTGACAAGGAACCTTGTCACGATCGCCGGCAGGGGTCAAGATCGGATTCACTGGCAGCAGCCGCCGCGCCGAACATGGACACAAGACCAGTTCCGGCTGACAAACCCGTATTCAAGGG
>DAIRES010000153.1:0-2025 GCA_036795465.1 Hyphomonadaceae bacterium | reverse complement strand
CTGTTCGACCTGATCAAGGCAAATCACGCCAAAGGCACGGTCTATGTCTGGACCGTCAACGACCCCAAGGTCGACGTGGCATGCGACACGGCGCTGATCACATACGTCAACACGGGCTCGGTCACACCCGCGTCGGGCGCAACGCGAAACGTGTCATGGCTGGAATCGGCGACGATGAAGCATGATGGCCAACGCTGGCGCATCAGCTTCTTCCACTCGTCCGTCGTGCCCCAGTCCTGACGAGACCTACAGCTGTCCGAGCAGATAGTCGGCCGCGCTGACCTTGAACTCGCCCGGCGCTTCCACGTTCAGCTGCTTCACCACGCCATCTTCGACAATCATCGAATAGCGCTGCGAGCGCGAGCCCATGCCGAAGCCCTTGCCGTCCAGTTCGAGGCCGACCGCCTTGGCGAACGCACCATTGCCATCAGCCAGCATCACGACATCGTCGCCAACCTGCTGGTCCTTGGCCCACGCGCCCATCACGAACACGTCGTTCACCGAGACGCACGCGATCGTATCGACGCCCTTGCCGCGGAACTCCGCCGCCTTTTCCTTGTAGCCCGGCAGGTGCCGCGCCGAGCAGGTCGGCGTGAACGCGCCCGGAACTGCGAACAGCGCCACCTTCTTGCCGGCCGTCAGGTCGGATACGGTCACGTCGGCTGGCTTGCCGTCCTTCATGACCTTGAAGGTTGCGTCCGGCAGCTTGTCGCCCACCTTGATCGTCATGGATGTTTCTCCAAATCGCTTCAATCGAACCGGCTACGATCTAGTCTCATTCCGGCGGCAAGGCGAATCCCTTCCGCCACCATACTTTTTCCTGTCCAACGGCCGGGCTTGCCTTGCCCTTCCTGAAAGCCCAGCATGCCCCTATCTGACGCCACGGAGACAAGCCATTTGGAAGGCTCACTGGCAGGCAAGCTGCTGATCGCGGCCCCCGCGATAGAAGACCCCCGCTTCAGCCGGGCGGTCATCCTTGTCTGCACCCACAATGAAGAGCACGCGATGGGCATCGTGCTCAACAAAGCGAGCGAAGAAGACAATCTGCCCGAATTGCTTGATCAACTCGGCGTCGATGGCGAGGGCGCGCCAACCGATGCGCACATCCTCCTGGGCGGCCCCGTGGGTCGCGAGCGCGGCTTCGTTCTCCACTCCGAAGATTACGACAGCGACGGCGCCACGCTGAACGTCTGCGAAGGCGTCTGCCTCACCGCAACGCGCGACGTCCTCCACGCCATGACTTCCGATAGCCCGCCAGAACGTTTCGTCCTCGCGCTCGGCTATTCCGGCTGGGGCGCCGGCCAACTCGAAAGCGAACTCGCCGACAATGTCTGGCTCGTCGGCATCCCCGACCCCGCGCTCGTGTACGATCCTTCGCTCGGCACCAAATGGAGCCGCGCCCTCGCCCGTATCGGCGTCTCGCCCGACAAACTGCAAGTCACTGGCGGTCGCGCGTAGCGAAGCGCGGAAGCGCGCTCACAACCGCTTCATCCCCCTTGCCAACACCCCCACACCGAGCCCTATTCCCTCCCAAACGGAGGACACCCATGCGTTTCGCCCTGCTCGCCGCCGCCTTGTTCTTCAGCGCGCCCGCCATTGCGCAGACACCGGTTCATTTCCCGGAGAAACTTTCCACCCCCGGCTTCCAGGGCATGATCGCCGACACCGGCCCCGCCTACGTCTCCGGCCAGCCGACCGAAGCCGCGCTCCGCGATCTCGCCTCCAAGGGCGTCAAAACCGTCATCAATCTCCGCACCCAGCCGGAGATGGATAACCGCAAGCAGGTCCCGTTCGACGAAGCCGCCGTCGCGAAGGAACTCGGCATCACCTACGTCCACGTCCCCCTCGGCGGTCCGGACACGCCCTACACGCCCGAAGCCGTCGAGAAAGTCGCCGCCGCCATCAAGGCAGCTGACGGCAAGGTTCTGCTCCACTGCACCGTCGCCTGGCGCGCCAGCCACATGTGGGCTGCCTACCTCGTGAAGGAAAAAGGCATGTCCTACGAGGACGCGGTGAAAGCCGGCG
>DAIRES010000152.1:5236-7867 GCA_036795465.1 Hyphomonadaceae bacterium | reverse complement strand
AAATCGAGAACTTGCGGCGCGTGCCGAGGAGCTTCTGCGCTTCGCCGATGGCTTGCGCTGCGCTTTCGGCGAGCTTGAGGCGCGGCTCGGAGCGGAGAGCTTCGAGGGCTTCCGTCAGATGCGCGATGCCTTCGCGCAGCATCACCGGATCGAAGCGTTTCTCGGCCTTGAGGCGGAGGGCGCGGCCGAGCGTGATGTTGGCAGCGATCCAGCGGTCAGGCGCGGCGGAGCGGTTGATCTCCGACAGCGTGGAGCGGGCGATGTCGACCGAGCGATCGATCCAGCTGTCGTCGCCGGCGAAGGCGAGCTGCAGGGCGCCGGCGGAAGCATCGTCCACCATCTCTGCGAGCAGGGCCTGATCGGCTTTCGGCTTCTGGTCGAGGATAGAGATCAGCGATTCAACGACGGGCTGCAGACGCTCTGCGCGGAAATCCTGCGGGCGGCCGAGAGCGGGGCGGAACTGCTTGGCGGCGGCGTAGGCAAGCGAGCGGTTGAGCGGCTCGTTCCAGTCGGTCTTCTCCTTCGGCATGGCGAAGGTGACGGGCACGCGCGCTGTCTCGAACGTGTTGGACGGGCGGGCGAGGATGCGGGCGAAGCCTTTCGAGCCGCGCGGATCCTCGGCCCAGAGGATGAGGTCTGCGTCGGTGCGCTTCATCAGCTGGTGGGCGCGCTCATCGCCCTCGAGGCTTCCGGGGTAGGTCACGACGCGGAACGGGCCGCCGAACATGTAATCCTTGAGGTGGCCTTCGACGGCCTTGCGCAGGAAAGCCGAGATGGCGGTGCGCCGGCCGGCGCCGCCGCGAACCACGAGAATGCGGGCGCCGACTTCATTGTCGCGCTTGACCGCGCTGGCCAGGGCGGTGCGGCGAAGGCCGAGAGCGAGGCGCACGAGGGCAGCGATGCCGAGCACGGCGACGGCGAAAGCCGCCCCGATCAGGAGGATAAGGCCGATGCCTGCGAGCTGCGGCGTGCCGACGAGGGCGCCCTCGACGGAGGCCCACACGTCTCCCAGTGCTTTGGAAATGCCCGAAAGGAAGTCCATTCAGCCGGTCCTGCCGCATGCGTTTTCGCGGCTCTGCAACATTTGTTCTAAGGGGGCTGCAAATCCGGCGCAACGGCTGGTGGCGCCGCGTGCTGACGCGGGCATGGTTAAATTACGCGTCATGTTCCGGCGGGGCAGAAGCGGTGCTGCGTGCGGGAAATGCAGGCATTCCGGGGGTTGCGGAGAGGCTGGCGGCGGCTGGCCTTCGCAGGCATATAGGCCCCGCCGACTCCGTAGCTCAGCAGGATAGAGCATCGGTTTCCTAAACCGGAGGTCGCAGGTTCGAATCCTGCCGGGGTCGCCATTCGCCTTTCCGATTCGGCGGCTGCTTCCTATGGTTCGGGCCATGGGGCGGATTTCGGGACAATTCAGGACGACGCGGCGGGGCTTTGTGCTGGCCGGGCTGGCGGCTGCTGGCTGTGCAGCGCAGGGCGACCTGTCCGCTGGGGAACAGGGGCGCGTGGCGCGCGTGCTGGATGGGGATGCGCTGGCGCTGGATACGGGGCTGCGGGTGCGGCTGGTGGAAGTGGAAGCGCCGGCCCCTGGGTATGACGGGCGGGCGGATGAGCCGTGGGCGGTTGAGGCCAGGGGCGTGTTGCAGGCGGCGGCAGTCGGGCGGCAGGCGCAGCTCTGGTATGGCGGGTTGAGCCGCGACAGCTACGAGCGGGCGCTGGCGCATGTGATCGTGCGCGACGAGGTGGGCGGCGAAGTGTGGCTCAACGGCATGGTGGTGCGGCAGGGCGCGGGGCGGGTGCGGACCTATACCGACAACGCGCGGCGGGCGCGGCGGCTTCTGGCGATGGAGGCAGAGGCGCGCGCGGCCAACCGTGGCCTATGGGCGGATGCGCACTGGCGCGTGCGCGGGCTGGACGATCTCGAAGGCGCGCCGAACTTTGCGATTGTCGAGGGCGAGATCGCGGCGCTGGGCGAGATGGCCGGCGATGGCGAGGCGCATCTGGCGCGGGGCGGGATCAGGTTCGATGTGGGCGAGCGGCTGGGCATGGCGGATGTCGCGCTGGCGGTCGGAACGCGCGTGCGCGTGCGAGGGCGGATCGATGCGCGGGAAGGCGAACCGAAGATGCGCGTGACGCATTGGGCGCAGGTGGAGGTGTTGTGAGCATACATCCACGGGTCAAGCCCGAGGATGATGGCGACGACGTTTAGGTCGACGGAATAAGACCGGCTTCTTCCGGGTCGCCGACGATGCGGCAGAGGGCGGATTTGAGTTTGCGCAGGGCTTGGTGTTCGATCTGGCGGACGCGCTCTTTCGAGACGCCGAGTTTGCGGCCAAGAGTTTCGAGGGTGACGCCTTCTTCGACGAGGCGGCGTTCGCGGATGATGATCATCTCGCGCTCAGTGAGATCGGAGAGCGCTTCGGCAAGCCATTGCTTGCGGGTGGCGCGGTCGCGGTCGATCATCGTTTCTTCTTCGGGGAGCATGCCCATGTCGGGCAGCAGGTCCTGCCATTCCGAGTCGCCAGCTTCGCCGATGGGGGCGTTGAGCGAGCGGTCAGCGGCGGAGAGGCGCGAGGCCATCTTGTCGACCTCTTCCTCGTCGACGCGCAGCGCGGTTGCGACGTAGGCGCGGCT
>DAIRES010000152.1:0-5136 GCA_036795465.1 Hyphomonadaceae bacterium | reverse complement strand
AGGTCCGACATCGGAAGGCCGTAGGTGCGGAAGCGGGAGGCGATGGCGACGACGAGGCGCATGTAGGCGGTGCAGAGTTCGTGGAGGGCATCTTCATCGCCCTCGACACGCCAGCGGGTGGCCAGGTCGAGTTCGTGATCGCGATCGAGCAGGGGGGCCGACATGGCTTTCTTTACGAAACGGCGGTCTGCGCCTGTCGCATTCGTTTCAGTCGCGGCCATCTGGGATGCTCCGTGAAATTGGTCCCACTGGGCGGGCGGAATATGCACCCGGCTGGAAGGCAGAACCCTCGCGCAAGGATACAAACCCGTCCGAAAGGGCGCGGTTCCGCCCCTCGGCAAAAATTCACGGACAGACCGGAGATAGACTCCCGGGTTCCATTGGAAAGGGCAGTGGCCAATGAAACTGCCGAAATGCGGACGATCGGTTCCGCCGGCTAGTTGATCAGCTTGTCGGGAGCGGGGAGCGCGCCGGCTGCATTGGAGCGGATCTGGGCGATCTGGCGATCAGCCTCCTCGCGCGTCAGGACCTTTTGCCGGACCAGCCATTCGATCTTGCCGATTTCCTGGTTCGGGTCCGCGTCGAGGTCGATGCCGCCATAGAGGCTGTAGAGACGTTCTTTGCGGCGCTTCTCGATCTCGGAGACGATGGTCTGCAGCTGGCCGTCCTCAAGGATCCAGATGGGCCCGGACTGGGTGTCGATCAGGGTGAAGCTGGACTTGCTGACGGCGTAGTAGATGAGACAGCCCGTGCCGATCACCAGCCAGAAGCCCGACCAGAGGCCGAGGGCATTGTTGTATAAATCGATGCCGAGGCTCGCGAGGCCGATGATGCACCAGAGCACGCCGACATTGCGGAACCAGTCCTTGTTATCGAAGACCCGGCGCTTGCCGGTGGCGATCTCGGCATAGTCGGTGGTGAAGTCGCGCTCGCCGGACTTGTCGCGGATCGAGCAGGTCAGTTCGGTGGCTGCGAAATCCAGGTCGATCCGTGTGCCGAGGCGCTTCTGGGCGAATTTCACGACCACTCCCCTTACCGGCCCCTTGCTGGTTCGGCGGGAGTATCGCTGCAAATGCCTGAAAGCAAAACAAAAGAGGCGCCCCGTTGGGGGCGCCTCGTGATGCCTAGTCATCCGTTTCGCCGGACGCCTCTTCGGCGTTACCCTTTCAGGCAGCGCGCTTGGCGAGCGATTTGGAGAGTTTCTCCACCGCGTCGGCGTGCTTGATGTTCTCGACGGCCGCGAGTTCGCGGGCCATGCGGTCGAGCGCCGATTCATAGAGCTGGCGTTCGGAGTAGGACTGGTCCGGCTGGTCGCCAGCGCGGTGGAGGTCGCGAACGACTTCCGCGATGGAGATCAGGTTGCCCGAGTTGATCTTCGCTTCGTATTCTTGGGCGCGGCGCGACCACATCGTGCGCTTGATGCGCGCGCGGCCGCCGAGGGTTTTCAGCGCGTCGCCCACGATACGGGTCGAGGCGAGGGCGCGCATGCCCGAAGACGCCGCCTTGGCGGTCGGAACGCGCAGAATCAGCTTGTCCTGTTCGAAAGCGACGACGAAAACTTCGAGCTTCATGCCGGCGACCTGCTGGGTCTCGACACCTGTCACACGGCCTACACCGTGGGCGGGGTAAACCACATGCTGGCCAACATTGAAGAGGCCCTCAACGACTTTTGCCGGCAGTTTTTTGGTCATTGCTCGATCACCTCGCTACTCGCAATAAGTGTCAGGTCTTCGGGACGCCTACCCTGGGGGTGTGCGCAGCGGAGCCTGAACTGTTGCGTTGTCTGTTTCGCCCGTCGGCGAACTTGACCCTTAGCACAATTGTAAGAAATTTCAACTCGTTGCTGCAGCGCGGATATGGGGTTTGAGCGCTGATTCTGCGTTCCCTAGCGGCAATTCGCCTCAGAAAAATTACTGGCCGGAGCCGGGTTTGGGCGAAAATAGCGTTGCCAGCTTTCCCTTTACCTTAGCGTAATCGTCCCGATCGTCGGGAGGGGTCCCTTTGACGGTAATGTTGGGCCAGACTTTCGCGTAATCGGTGTTGAGCTTGAGCCATTTGCCGTCGGCGTCGTCTTCAGTGTCCGGGACGATGGCCTCGACGGGGCATTCGGGCTGGCAAACGCCGCAATCGATGCATTCTTCCGGGTGGATCACCAGAAAGTTCTCGCCTTCGTAGAAGCAGTCCACCGGACATACTTCCACGCAGTCCATGTATTTGCACCGGATGCAGGCGTCGGTGACGATGTAGGTCATGGGGCAAGCCGTCCGTACTGGCGCCGCGACATGGGGCCAGAGGCGGGCCTTGTCAATTCAACCGGCCATTCAGAAGCGCTCAACCTGGCGGAAGCGCTCAAGCGGGGTCATCCGCCATAAAGGCTGATCCACATGACCACGACGCCCCAGTGAATGATCACGGGCGGCCAGATCGATCCGGAGCGGAGGCGGGACAGGGTGCAGGCGAGGCCCAGCCAGGCGACGAGGCCGAGGAAGGCCGGGTCGACGAATTCGGGACGGCCGAAGGGCAGGCCGATCCATGTCTGGAGCGGATGCCAGAGGATGTAGGCAAGGAGGGAGCCTACGGCGACGATCGGCGCCCCCCGGCGGACCCAGCCGCGGAACAGGACTTCCTCGGACAGGGTGGGGATGATGAAGGCCGACAGCCATGTCGTCATGAGCTGGTCGGTGGGGCGGGGTTTCAGCTGGAGCACGCCCGAATGGGCGGCCCATGCGCCAGCGATGACCACCATCACGAACAGCAGCACGCCCTCGATGGCGGCGCGCAGGTCTGGCAGGCGCTTGAGCGCCGCGATGGTTTCGCTGACAGGGCCAGTGGCGGGGCCGGTGGGTCGATGTTCTGCAGTCAAGCTTCAGGCCTCGCCAGCGTTATCCCCCACGACGGCTTCATAACATAACGCCGCCTCTGATGGCGGCCCCCTTCGCGTGGGAAGTGAAAGAATCCGAACAAGCTTCGGGCCCGAGGGCGCGCGGAAAGACAGGATGTCGCCGGGCTCGACGGGGATGGCGGGCTTGTCGACACGGCGGACCTGGCCGTCGCGTTCGATGCGGGCGCCCTTTTTCTCGACCGCTTCAGTGGCGGCGGTGCGCGCCTTGAAGAAGCGGGCGCGCCACAGGAACACGTCGAGCCGCATGCGGCTGGTTTCGTCGTCTGCAGTCATGTGGCCGCCTTTGGCGAGGGCGCGGCGGGCCGCTTGTGGCGGCGGCGCCTGCGATGGGGCGTGGGCTGGGGGGCGATGAGTTCGGCGAGGGCGGCGAAGGGGCCGGACGGCGGCGGCGCAGGCGGCGCTGTGTGGCCATTGCGCGGGGTGCTGGCCGGCGCGTGCGTGCGCTGGGCGGGGAAGCGCCAGAGTTTGACGGCGCCGGTCTCGCGATCCTTCTCGGCCGGCTTGAGCCCAAGCCCGCGCAGGATGGCCGGGAAGTCAGCGGCGGGGCAGCCGAGCTGGGCGGCGAGTTCCGGCGGCACGGCGAAGGCCGACGTCTCCGACCCACGACGGATCTGCGACAGCGAGGCGACGAGGCGCTCGGCGATGTCGGCGCGGACGGCGCGCGGGCCGACGCGAAGATAGCCGGCTGTCCACAACATGGGTTCGGGCCAGGGATCGCTGGCGAGCGAGAAGGACGATTGGGTGGGCGGCTGGCGTGGCGGCTGGCCGGAATGGACGGCGCGCAGCGCCAGCGCGAGGCGTGCGGCGGAGGGCTTCAGCAGGCCGGGCAGCCATGCCGCGACACGGCCGACCTTCACGCCGGAGGCATTGAGCATGGCGCGGTCTTCGGGGGAGACGGGCAGCGGCTGGCGCGCGGCGGTCACGGCGCGGCGATCGAAGGCGGCGCCGGTTTCGAGAAGCTGGAAGGCCGTGCCGCGTGCTGCGCCGCGGATGGACTTGCCGTCGAGATGCGCGCGGAGTTCGTGCAGCGCGGGGAGCGTGGCTTTCACGTGATCCGCGAACCAGCGCGTCAGGCGCTCGTCCGCGGCCTCGCGGCTGGGAGCGGAGGCGTCGCGTGCGCCGAGCAGTTCGACGGTGGGGGAATGCCAGTCAGTTGCGGCGATCAGCTTCGCGACGGGCGCTGACTCGTGGATGATCGCGGCTGTGGCGGGATCGAAGGCGAGGTCGGCATCAGGCGCCTGCGCGATGATTGCGAGGCGCTGTTCCATGATCGGGCGCAGGGCCTTGAGCGCCGCGCCGCGCAGGGCGCGACCGGCGAGGCTTTCACCTGCGGCTTCCGCCGTGAAGACGAGGCCCTCGAGGCGGCCGACATTGTGGCCGCCGATCAGGACTTCGCCAGCCGGGCCGATTTCGGCGGGGGCGTCTTCTTCCGAGTTCAGCGTCTTGAGCAAGGCCGATGTGCGACGGTCGACGAAGCGCAGCATCAGCGCCTGGTGGAGCGCGTCGGATAGCTTGTCCTCGATCTCGCGGGTGCGGCCGCGCCATGTTTCGGCGTTCTCCAGCCAGTCGGCGCGGTTGGCGGCGTAGGTCCAGGTGCGGATAGCGGCGAGGCGTTGTTGCAGCGTGTCGATCTCGCCCTCGGTGCGGTCGAGCGGTTCGACATGGGCATACATCCACTCATCCTTGATGCGGGCGGATGGCTCGGCCAGTTTTTCGACGAAGGATTGCACCAGCTTGAAGTGGGCATCGGCGCCGTGCTTGCGGAAGTCGGGCAGGGTGCAGAGATCCCACAGGCGGCGGACATGCGCGTGAGTGCGTGCGGTGCGGACGACGTCTTCGTCCTGCGCCAGCGTGGCGAGCGTCATCTCGTCGAGCGCTTCAGGCGCGCGGCGCAGGATGACATCCGGCGAGGCGCGGCGCAGCGAGGCGAGCAGGTTCGCGACGCTCGACCAGTCGAGATCGGAGTTGCGCCAGTTGAGATAGTCGACCGGCTCGAAATGATGGTTCACGATCCGCTCGACCGTATCTTCCTCGAACGGCGTGCAGTCGGCGGTTTCGCCGAACGTGCCGTCGTCGCGGAAGCGGCCGGCGCGCCCGGCGATCTGTGCGAGTTCGTCGGCGCGGAGATAGCGGCGCTGGCGGCCATCGAACTTGCGGCGCGAGGCGAAGGCGATGTGGCCGACATCGAGGTTGAGGCCCATGCCGATGGCGTCGGTGGCGACGATGTAGTCGAC
>DAIRES010000151.1:0-7887 GCA_036795465.1 Hyphomonadaceae bacterium | reverse complement strand
GTCTCGATGTTGTCGTAGCTGATCTCGGGGAACACGGTGTGCTCCTTGAGACCCATCGCGAAGTTGCCGCGACCATCGAAAGACTTTCCGTTCAGACCCCGGAAGTCCTTCACGCGAGGAAGGGCGATCGTGGTGAGGCGGTCGATAAACTCGTACATGCGCTCGCGGCGGAGGGTGACCTTCGCGCCGATCGTCATGCCGTCACGCAGCTTGAACGTTGCGATCGACTTGCGCGACTTGGTCTCGATCGGCTTCTGGCCCGAGATCGCGGTGAGGTCGGCAACGGCCGAGCGGATCTTCTTGGAGTCGGCGACAGCTTCGCCAACGCCCATGTTGATCACGACCTTGTCGAGCGCCGGGATCTGAAGACCGTTCGAGTAGCTGAATTGCTTCGTCAGCTTCTCACGGATCGAGTCCGTATAAAGCGTCTTCAGACGCGGGGTGTATTTAGCGTCAGCCATCGATCGTCTCCCCGGAGCGTTTAGCGAAGCGAACCTTGCGGCTCTTATCCCCGGTACCTTCAGTTTTGAAACCAACGCGCGTCGGTTTGCCGGACGTCGGATCGACGTGGGCAACGTTCGAGACGTGGATCGGCGCTTCGTTGCGCTTGATCCCGCCTTGCGGGTCAGCCTGGCTCGGCTTCGTGTGACGAGCCTTGATGTTCACGCCCGAGACGAGAACGCGGTTCTCTTCCGGGAACGACTTCAGGACTTCGCCCTTGCGGCCTTTGTCCTTGCCGGTGATCACGATCACCGTGTCGCCTTTGCGGATCTTGGCGGCCATTACAGGACCTCCGGCGCGAGCGAGATGATTTTCATGTGGTTCTTGGCGCGAAGCTCGCGCGGAACCGGCCCAAAGATACGCGTGCCAATCGGCTCGTTCTGGTTGTTGACCAGGACGGCGGCGTTGGTGTCGAAGCGGATCACCGAACCATCGCGACGCTGCAGGTCTTTCGACACGCGAACGACGACGGCGCGTTTGACTTCGCCCTTCTTCACCCTGCCCTTCGGCGCGGCTTCCTTGATCGAGACGACGATGATGTCGCCGATCGAGGCGTAGCGGCGTTTGGAGCCACCGAGCACCTTGATGCACTGGACGCGGCGGGCGCCTGAGTTGTCCGCCACATCGAGATTTGTTTGCATCTGGATCATGCGTTCGCCCCTTTGAACGAAACGATTTCCCAACGCTTCAGTTTAGAGCGCGGCGGGCATTCCTGGATCTCGACGTGCTGGCCGATCTTGGCAGCATTGTCCGCGTCGTGAGCGTGGTAACGCTTCGACTTACGAACCGTCTTCTTGAACAGCGGGTGGATGAAGGTACGCTCGACCTTCACGACTGCGGTCTTGTCCATCTTGTTGGAGACGACCACGCCTTCCATGATTCTCTTGGGCATCGCTGTCTCCTACGCCGTCTGCTTCTTGGACTTCTCGGACAGCACAGCCTCGATGCGGGCGATGCTGCGGCGGATATCGCCGACGCGAGAGGTCTTTTCCATCTGGCCCGTGGCCTTCTGGAAACGCAGGTTGAATTGCTCTTTACGCAGCTTGGCGAGCTCGTCGCGCAGCTGGTCGGGCGTGGAGGCGCGGTAGCCTTCCATGTCCTTCCGGATTTCGTAAAACTTGGTCATCGCCTACTCTCCGATCCGCGTGACGATCTTCGTCTTGACCGACAGCTTGGCGGCGCCGAGCGTGAGGGCCTGACGAGCGATCGCATCCGGAACGCCATCGATTTCGAACAGGATGCGGCCAGGTTTCACACGGGCCACCCAGTATTCCGGTGCGCCCTTACCCGAGCCCATCCGGACTTCGATCGGTTTTTTCGACACCGGCACATCCGGGAACACGCGGCACCAGACTTTGCCGAGACGCTTCATCTCGCGGGTGAGAGCGCGGCGAGCAGCCTCGATCTCACGAGCGGTGACGCGGTTCGGCTCCAGGGCCTTGAGGCCGTGGCTGCCGTTGTTCAGCGTGAAGCCAGACTTCGCGACGCCGTGAATGCGTCCCTTGAAGGCCTTGCGATACTTTGTGCGCTTGGGTTGAAGCATTGTTCTATCTCACTTACGCGCGCTGATCTTGACGCTCGCGGTCGCGACGCGGACGGGATTCGCCCTGTGCTTCCTGCTTGCGGTCCACAGCCATCGGATCGTGCTCCATGATCTCGCCTTTGAAGATCCAGCACTTGATGCCGATGATGCCATAGGTCGTCGTGGCTTCGGCGGTTCCGTAGTCGATGTCAGCGCGAAGCGTGTGCAGCGGCACCCTGCCCTCGCGATACCATTCCGTGCGCGCGATTTCCGCGCCGCCGAGACGGCCGGCAACCGTGAGACGAATACCCTGGGCGCCCATACGCATCGTCGTCTGCATCGCGCGCTTCATGGCGCGGCGGAACGAAACACGACGCTCGAGCTGGCGGGCAACATCCTCGGCAACGAGGTTGGAGTCCGTCTCCGGCTTGCGGATCTCGACGAGATTCAGGAACACTTCGTCCTTGCAGAGCTTGGCGATCGCCTTGCGCAGCGTCTCGATGTCCGCGCCCTTCTTGCCGATCACCATGCCCGGGCGGGCGGTGTGAACGGTGATGCGGCACTTCTTGTGCGGACGCTCGATGATGACCTTGCTGACGCCGGCCTGCTTGAGCTTCTCTTTGATGTATTTGCGGATCTTGATGTCTTCGTGGAGCAGACGGCCGAAGTCGGCGCTGTCAGCATACCAGCGGCTGTCAGCCGTGCGGTTGACGCCAAGACGGAAGCCCGTCGGGTTGATCTTCTGACCCATTATGCGGCCTCAGAGGTTTGAGCGACCGCGGACGTGTCGCGGAGCACGATCGTGAGCTGGGAGAACTGCTTCTCGACCCGGACGCCGCGGCCGCGCGCGCGAGCGTGCATCCGCTTCATGACCAGGTTCTTGCCAACGTGGGCCTCGGCGACGATCAGGCTGTCGATGTCGAGGTTGTGGTTGTTGTCGGCGTTCGCAACGGCGGACTTCAGAAGCTTGAGAACGTCGCCAGCAGCGCGCTTGCGAGAGAACTCGAGTTCGGCCATCGCCTTGTCGACTTTCAGGCCACGGATCTGCTGCGCCAGCAGGTTCAGCTTCTGACCGCTGATGCGGTACATGCGAAGCACGGCGCGGCTCTCGTTCGAAGCCTGTTTCGGAGGAGCTTTTTGCTTGCCCATGATTATTTACCTGCCGGCTTGCGAGCGACTTTCTTGTCGCCGCCATGGCCCGGGAAGTTCCGGGTCGGCGCGAACTCGCCGAGCTTGTGGCCAACCATCTCTTCCGAGATGTTGACCGGCACGAACGTCTTGCCGTTGTGGACCTGGAAGGTCAGGCCAATGAAATCGGGCAAGATCGTCGAACGGCGCGACCAGGTCTTGATCGGCGTCGGACGAGCGGCGGCGCGCGAGGCATCTGCTTTCTTCAGCAGGTAGCCATCGACGAAGGGGCCTTTCCAGACGGAACGGGACATCTTGCTTCTCTCCGTTACGCTTTATGCCGACGACGAACGATAAGACGATCGGTCGACTTGTTCTTGCGGGTCTTGGGACCGCGGGTTTTCTTGCCCCACGGGGTGACGGGGTGACGGCCACCGGACGTCTTGCCTTCACCACCACCGTGCGGGTGGTCGACCGGGTTCATGGCGACGCCGCGAACGTGCGGGCGCCAACCCTTGTGAACGTTGCGGCCGGCCTTGCCGATCACGACGTTCATGTTGTCCGGGTTCGAAACCGCGCCGATCGTGGCCATGCAGGCTTCCGGGATCAGGCGAACTTCGCCGGACGAAAGCTTGACCTGGGCGTAACCATCGCCGCGACCGACGAGTTGCGCGTAGGAACCAGCCGAACGAGCGATCTGCGCGCCCTTGAGCGGCTTCATCTCGATGTTGTGGATGATCGTGCCGACCGGGATCGACTTCAGCGGCAGGGCGTTGCCCGGCTTGATGTCGACGCCCTCGCCCGCGATGACCGTGTCGCCGACATCAACACGCTGCGGCGCGATGATGTAAGCCTGCTCGCCATCGGCGTAGTTGATCAGCGCGATGAACGCGGTGCGGTTCGGATCGTATTCCAGACGTTCGATCGTCGCCGGGACGTTCCACTTACGACGCTTGAAGTCGATGATGCGGTACGACTTCTTGGCGCCGCCCCCACGCCAGCGCGCGGTGCGACGGCCGAGGTTGTTACGGCCGCCTGACGAATGCTTGCCCTCGGTCAGCGCCTTGACGGGGCCGCCCTTGTGCAGGCCCGAACGGTCGATCAGCACAAGCTGACGACGGCCAGGCGAAGTCGGGTTGAAGGTCTTAAGAGCCATGACGCCTTATCCTCAGAGACCGGTCGTCACGTCGATGGACTGGCCGTCCTTCAACGTCACGATCGCTTTCTTGATGTCCGAGCGCTTGCCCGGGACACCGCGGAAGAATTTCGATTTGCCTTTGACGACGATGGTGTTCACGCCAACCACGTTGACGTTGAACAGCGCTTCGACCGCCTCTTTGATCTGCGGCTTGGTCGCGTCGAGGGGCACGCGGAAAACGACCTTGTTGAACTCGGAGAGCATCGTCGATTTCTCGGTGATGATCGGCGAGGTCAGTCGCGTGTAGTGGAGGGCTTTGGGAGCGGCCATCGGTTACGCCTTCTCGGCTTCGGCGAAGCGCGCATTCACGCCTTCGACCGCTTCGCGCGACAGCACCAGCGTCTTGCGGCGGAGAACGTCGTAAACGTTCAGGCCGGCGAGCGGGAGCACGTCGATGTTGGGGATGTTGCTGGCGGCTTTCGCGAATTTCGCGTCGACTTCCGCGCCACCGATAAACAGGGCGTTCGAGATGCCGAGAGCCTTGAGCTGGGCGACGAGGTCTTTGGTCTTCTCGCCGGTGAAGCCGTCAACGATGATCAGCGCTTCGTCTTTCACTTTCGACGAGAGAGCGTGCTTCATCGCGAGAGCGCGAACCTTTTTCGGCAGCGCGTGAGCGTGCGAATGCGGGTGCGGACCGTGAGCGACGCCACCGCCGACGAAGATCGGAGCGTTACGCGAACCGTGACGCGCGCCGCCCGTGCCCTTCTGGCGATAGAGCTTCTTGGTGGTGCGGCTCACGTCGTCGCGGTTTTGCGTCGAATGCGTGCCAGCCTGGCGCTTGGACAGCTGATAGCGAACCATGCGCTGCAGAATGTCCGAGCGGATTTCTTCAATGCCAAACACAGCATCAGCGAGTTCGATCTCGCCGGCTTTCTTGGCGTCAAGCTTGACGACGGGGAGTTTCATCAGGCCTGCCCTTCCTTGGCGCGAAGACCAGCAGGCGACGGAGCGCCCTTGTTATCCTTGGCCTTCACTGCATCACGAACTTCAACCCAGCTGTTCTCGGCGCCGGGGACAGCGCCCTTCACCAGGATCAGACCGCGCTCAGCGTCCGTGCGAACGATTTCGAGGTTCTGCGTGGTGACGCGTTCCATCCCGAGATGGCCAGCCATCTTCTTGCCCTTGAACACGCGGCCCGGATCCTGACGCTGGCCGGTCGAACCGTGCGAACGGTGCGAGACCGAGACGCCGTGCGAAGCTTCCAGACCACCGAAGTTCCAGCGCTTCATGGCGCCGGCGAAACCTTTGCCCTTGGTGATGCCGACGATGTCGACCTTCTGACCAGCAACGAAATGGTCTGCGCTGATCTCAGCGCCAACTTCGAGCAGCATGTCAGCCGGAACGCGGAATTCGCGCAGCACAGCTTTCGGCTCGACCGAGGCCTTGGCGAACTGGCCGCGGAGCGACTGGTTCACGTTCTTGGCCTTGCGGGTACCGGCGCCGAGCACAACAGCGGTGTAGCCGTCGTTGGCTTTGCGCGTGCCAGTCTTCTCACCCTTCTTGGTGACGTCGACTTCGCGCTCTTCGTTCTTCTTGACGCCGACGACCTGGCAGCCTTCGAGCGAGAGCACGGTGACCGGGATGTGGGCGCCGTCAGCGCCGAACACGCGGGTCATACCGATTTTCTTGGCGAGGACTCCGGTGCGCATTAGCCGTTCCCCAGCTTGATCTCGACGGCAACGCCGGCCGAGAGGTCCAGTTTCATGAGGGCGTCGACCGTCTGCGGGGTCGGATCAACGATATCGAGCACGCGCTTGTGCGTACGGATCTCGAACTGCTCGCGCGACTTCTTGTCGATGTGGGGGGAACGGTTGACCGTGAATTTTTCAATGCGGGTGGGCAGCGGCACCGGGCCACGTACCTGAGCGCCCGTGCGCTTTGCCGTGGAGACGATCTCGCGAGCGGACATATCCAGCGCGCGGTGATCGAACGCCTTGAGGCGAATTCGGATATTTTGTCGTTCCATCGGGACCACCGAAACAGCGTGAATGCAGCCAAACCGGGATATCTTCCCCCGGCGGGCTGCCGCACTCGTTGAGTTTTTCCTTTTGTTTCCGGGTCTTGCGTTTGCTTGGGACGAGCCCAAACACGGCCAAGGCCATGGAAACGAGCCGGGGTATTAGGCTTGCCCCTCTCGCCCGTCAAGCGCTCGTTTAGGTCGAGCTGACGCAGGCGCGCAGTTTCTGCAGAAACCGGCTAAATGCAGGGCTTTTCGCATCAGTACGGCCCCGCAAACTGGCCCTCCAGAACCTCGGTGCGCGCGATAATTTCCGCCCTTCGGAGCCTGAGCGCCGCCGATTCCGGGTCGGCCACATGGGAATCGGCTGCCGCGCGACTGGGAAAGCTCACGACATGCACCTCGAAAGGCAAATCCCCTGCCCCGCCCGGCGCAATCCTGACCGCAGAATCGATGCGGCCACCATGCCGGGCCATGATTCTGGCGGCCTCACGCTCGAACGCTTCGAATGCCGCCTCCCGTCCGGGATGGATCCAGAGACTGACGATCCGGACGTACTTCGGCTCGGCCATGCTTCCCTCCCCTTCCGGGCGGGCCGCCCCACGAGCCCACGCCACCGGCAGTCCGTGCTGGCAGCCACTATACCCTGAACAGCTCGCTATGCTTCTTCAGCACCTCAGCGCCGTTGTCCTGCACGATGAGGTAGGCGGGGTTGTCGGTCTGGCCGTTCCGGACAATGCGCGCACTCTTGATAACGCGCTCGACGCGGCCGGTAAAAACCTCCCGCACAGCGCCCTCAGCCCAATGGGCTCCCCACTTCCACTTGACCCGATCACCGGGCGTAAACGGCTCGAGAGAGCGGTTCATTCATCCTCGCAGATCGCGGCGACAGCTTCGGCCCATACTGGCAGGCAAGAACCGCGATTCCAACAAAGCGAAAGGGCGCCAGGTTTCCCTGACGCCCCCTCTAGTGTTCAGTCAAAGAGATCGAGGACTACTCGATGATCTTCGCCACGACGCCCGAACCAACCGTACGGCCGCCTTCACGGATAGCGAAGCGCTGCTTCTCTTCCAAAGCGATCGGAGCAATCAGCGAGACAACGAGTTTGATGTTGTCGCCAGGCATAACCATCTCGGTGCCGGCCGGCAGTTCCACGATGCCCGTCACGTCGGTCGTGCGGAAGTAGAACTGCGGACGGTAGTTGGCGAAGAACGGCGTGTGACGGCCACCTTCATCCTTGTTGAGGACGTACACCTCGGCTTCGAACTTCTTGTGCGGCTTCACGGAGCCCGGCTTGCACAGCACTTGGCCGCGCTCGACTTGCTCGCGATCGATACCGCGGACGAGGATGCCGACGTTGTCGCCAGCCTGGCCCTGATCGAGCAGCTTGCGGAACATTTCGACGCCCGTGCAGGTCGTTTTCTGCGTGTCGCGGATGCCGACGATTTCGATCTCGTCGCCGACCTTCACGATACCACGGTCAACCTTGCCGGTGACGACGGTGCCGCGACCCGAGATCGAGAACACGTCTTCGATAGCCATCAGGAACGGCTGGTCGAGCGGACGCTCCGGGGTCGGGA
>DAIRES010000014.1:29920-34689 GCA_036795465.1 Hyphomonadaceae bacterium | reverse complement strand
AGAGGCGGAAGCCGGCGGCGATGATGTCGACGAGGTTCGCCTCCACCGCCATGACGGGGCGGAGGCGCCAGAGAATCCAGAGGATGATCTGCGACAGCTCGAACATGCGCGGAGTATGCGCGCGGTTTCGAGGGGTGGGGGTTGGTGTTTCGGGTTATCCCCCAGCTGGAATGCTGAGAGTCGTTGTGCTGCAGGGCTTTGGAAATTTCAGGCCACCACATTCATGGGCTGAAAACTGCGGGATCTGGCGGTGTCTCTTGTGGCTTGCCCCCTCCATCTCGGCGCGGGCGCGAGCTTTGACGGTGTCGTGCTGGCGCGATGGGTCCCGGATAGCGCTGCGCGCTTCCGGGATGACAAGCGGCTACAACCTGTCGATTACTCTCGCTGGAAGCTCAGAGCTTCGAGAAGTCCGGGGCGCGCTTTTGCTGGAAAGCGGTGAAGGCTTCCATGGCTTCTGCGCTGCGGAGTCGTTCGGCGAAGATGGCGCCTTCGGTGCGGGAGTGGGTGAGGATGTCGGCGTCGCGCATGAGTTTCTTGGCGGCCATGACAGCGCCTATGGGGCGCTGGGCGAGCGTCGCCGCAGCTTTGCGGGCGGCGGCGAGGACCTCCTCTTTCGCAAGAGCGGCATTGGCGAGGCCGAGCTGGGCGGCTTGCACTCCGGTGAGGGCTTCACCGAGGGCGAACATCGCGAACGAGCGCACGTGGCCGATGCGGGCGGGCATCAGCATGGACGAGGCGGCTTCGGGGACGAGCGCGAGGTTGACGAAGGGCGTGGTGAGATTTGCGTCATTGGCGACGAAGACGAGATCGCAGTGGAGCAGCATTGTCGTGCCGACGCCGACGGCGAGGCCGGGGACGGCGGCGACGACGGGTTTGGGGAACTGGATGATGGCTTCGATGAAGCCGTGAGCGGCAGGCGCTTCGCCGCCCATGGCGGCCGAGGCGAAATCGGCTAGGTCATTGCCGCTGGTGAAACTGTCACCTTCGGAGGCGAGCAGGACGACGCGGATGGATTTGTCTTCGACCGCGCGGGCCAGTGCGGCTGTGGCGGTGCGGTACATCGCGTTGGAGAGGGCGTTCTTCTTGTCCGGACGGTTCCAGACGATTTCCATAACGCCATTGGCTTCGCTGATCTTGACGAGTTCGGTCATGTCTTTTCTCTCTGTCTGAAACGTTTGGCTGGCGTGGCGATTTCGGCGGCGTGGCTGAGCCAGCGAACGACGATGTCGACCTCGCGATCAGTGAACCCACGCAGCAAGTCTGCGTTGGCGGAGATGGCGCGGCGGGCGGCTTCGTCGCGCTTGCGCTTGCCAGCGGCGGTGAGGCGGAGGCGCGCGGCGCGGCCATCGCCCTTCTCTTCCCCGCGCGAAACCAGCCCGGCGGCTTCAAGGCGGCCTGCGAGGCCAGAAGCGGCGGATTGGGCGAGATCGAGTGCGGCGGCCAGCTCGCCGATGAGCAGGCCCTCATCCGTGAAACAGAACAGGGCGCCGGCTTGCGTGGATGTAAGTTCGAGATCGGCGAGATTCTCGTCAGACGCCGAAGCCACGCGGCGCTGGGCGCGCGCGAGAAGCCAGAGCATGCGGCGGTTCGGTGCAGTCATGACGCATCACTAGGTCAGATACATCGCATGCGCAATAACTATATCGCATGCGATGTTGTTGACGCAGCGGCGGCGGGATCAGGTGATGCGCTTGTAGGCGAGACGGTTGCCGCGCGAGACGTAGAAGAAATCGAAGGCGTCGGCTTCGATGGTTCCCAGTTCGTAGAAGAAGGTGTTCTCGCCGGATTTCACCTCGATGTAGGTCGAGGTGGGCGTGAAGGTGAGGCCTTCGGAATTGGCGGGCGTTTCCGTGCCCGGGAAGGCGCGCCATTTGGCGACATCGTTCACGCTGTCATCGCCTGTGTAGGTGTTGGTCCAGGTGTCGGCCGTGATGGTGATGATCGAGGCGGCGTCTTCGGTGGACTGCCATTTGCCCTGGAGCCTGGTGGCGACTTCGGCGGGCGGGATGTTCACGACTTCCGGGGCGAGCGCCGCTTCGGGAGCGGCAACTTCGGCAGCGGGTGTCGGCGCGGGGTCGGCGGGCTTCTGCTCGCTGCAGGCGATCAGGCCAAGCGATGAGATGGCAACCAGAAGCAGAGCGCGCATGAGCGAATCCTCGTTGTGATAACGAGGGTGTAGCTCAGAAAACGAGGCTGCGCTGCATCACTGATACGGGGCCGTGGGGCGTCGAGCGGACGCTGGACGGCCTGAAGCCGCACTTGGCGTAGAAGGGCTCGGCGCGCGGAGATGCGGTGGCGATGAGAAGGCCAGCTTCGATCGCGATGGCGAACTGGGCCGCTTCTTCGACCAGCTTGCGGCCGATGCCGCCACGCCAGAGATCGGGCTCCACGAAGGGGCCGTCGAGGTCGGCGTTGCCATCGTCACGCGGGACGACGACGACGAAACCCGCCGGCGCGCCCCAGTGTTCGAACACGATGACAAGACCGGCGGCTATGTGATCGGCCGGCAGCTCCAGCGCCTCTGGGTGCTGCATCTGCTCGGGCCGATCAGGGTCCCATTTCTGCGACGCGCGACGCTGCAGCTCCTCCAGCGCTTTGCGCTCGGAAGGCTGCGCGGGGCGGAAGCTGTGTGTGATGGGATCAGCCTACGATTTCGTCGAGGCGGAAGAAGAAGGCGATCTCGCGCTCGGCTGCGGCTTCGCTATCCGAACCGTGGACCGAGTTCTCGCCGATCGACTGGGCGAAGAGCTTGCGGACGGTGCCGTCAGCGGCTTTCGACGGGTCGGTGGCGCCCATGACTTCGCGGTGGGCGGCGACGGCGTTCTCGCCTTCGAGGACCTGAACGACGACCGGGCCCGAGGTCATGAAGTCGACAAGCTCGCCGAAGAAGCCACGGGCTTTATGCTCGCCGTAGAAGCCTTCGGCCTGGGCGCGCGTGAGACGGACGCGCTTCTGGGCGACGATGCGGAGGCCGGCTTTCTCGAACACGGCGTTGATCGCGCCGGTGACGTTACGCTTCGTGGCGTCCGGTTTGATGATGGAGAAGGTGCGTTGGACGGCCATGAAGTGTTCCTGAAGTCTGGTCGGGGATGCGTTTGCGCCCTGTGAATCGGGCTCGGAGCGCCCCTATAGCCTTGGGAACTGGCCCCGCCAACAGGCAGGTATGGTTTATTGGCAGGCCCAGCTGGGCTTAGTGTAGCGCAGATGCAGGAGAACCTCATGACCGACGCCAACGCCAAACAGATCGAGGACTGGAACGGGGCGGTCGGCGAGCACTGGGCGGCCGAGCAGGAGAAGAATGACCGTCTGATAAAGGCGTTCGGCGAGGCGGCGCTGCGGGCGGCCGGGGCGCTGCCGGGCGAGCGGGTGCTGGATGTGGGGTGCGGGTGTGGCGACACCTCGCTGGCGCTGGCAGGGATGGTTGGCGCGCACGGAAGCGTAATGGGGCTGGATGTGTCGGCGCCGATGCTGGCGGTGGCGCGGCGGCGGGCCGAGGGGATGGCCAATGTCGCGTTTGCCGAGGGGGATGCGTCGCGGGCGGAGCTGCGCGGATCAGAAGGATTGGGGCCGTTCGACCTGCTCTATTCGCGGTTCGGGGTGATGTTCTTTGACGATCCGGAGGGGGCGTTCCGGCATATGCGGGGGGCGATGAAACCGGGTGGACGGGTGGCGTTCGCATGCTGGCAGGCGGCGCGGGACAATCCGTGGGCGATGGTTCCGCTGGTAGCGGCGCGGGAGGCTTCGGGGCTCAACCTGCCGCCGCCGGACCCGCATGCGCCGGGGCCGTTCGCGTTTGCGGATGCGGACCGGGTGAAAGGCATACTGGAGCGGGCCGGGTTCGGCTCGGTGAAGGCGGAGCCGTTCGAGGCGCCGATGTTCCTGGGGGCTTCCGCCCGGTCGGCGGCGGTGGGTTGCACGAAGATGGGGCCGGCGTCGCGGCTGGCGCGGGAGGCGGGCAAGGACAGGCTGCCGGCGATTACCGATGCGATCGAGCGGGTGCTGGCCCCGCTGGCGGCGGCGGACAGGAGCGTCGCCCTGCCCGGCCGGATCTGGGTGGTGACGGCGAGGACGGGTTGAGGGCGGGTTTGGACGCGAAAAAGGGCCTGTCTGGGACGGTAAATCCGAGGTTGAGCACCTAATCGCTTACGATTGCTCAACTTTTGCGGGTTAAAAAAGATTTGCGATTATGCCTTTTTTGGGCCGCGATCCGTATCCATCTCTCGCGCATCAGAAGACCGGGGGAAACACTCCGGCCAGGAACAGAAAAGAGAACGGGCTCTCCCATGCTCGCAAAACGCTTGATCGTCGCGGCCTTTGCCGCCCTCGCCTTCGGAATGTCGTCCCTCGCCTTCTCAAGCTCCGACGACCTCTTCGTGGACATGCATCCGACCCCGACCGAAATCGCCTCGCTCAGCTAGGCCGCAAGGCTGCTGTCTGGAATGATTGCCCCCTGCTGACCGCAGGGGCCGGATGGGCTTTGCCTTCGGTGATTGCAGCTACTTTTTGAGCTGCTTCTCGAACCACGCCACCATCATGTTCATCGCTTCAGTGGCGATGGCGTCGGTGCGCGTGGGATCGCCCTGCACGTAGAAGTCGTGACCGGCTTCGGGGAAAATCTTCAGCTCATTCGCGACGCCGACCTTATCGAGCGCCGCTTTCATCGTTTCCGACTGCGCGACGGGCACGCCCTTGTCCGATCCGCCCGAGATGATCAGCGCGGGGGAATCCTTCGCGTCGACGAAGTGGATCGGCGAGATGGTCTTGCGGAG
>DAIRES010000014.1:17192-29820 GCA_036795465.1 Hyphomonadaceae bacterium | reverse complement strand
CCTTGCGGGGGTAGCCGCTGAGCGGGGCACCGGGGTCTGATACGTTGGTGGTTGGGGTTTGGGCGAAGGATGGAAATGCCAGCAACCCAACCAAAGCCGCAGCCAAAGATACCTTCCGGAGCATATCATTCACCTCGTGATTTGCCGTCACCGACTAATGGCCTTCACCAGCGCTTTGCTTTGCCGCAGCCGTTTCCACCAAGAAGGTAGCCATAGTGCCAGCCAAATTGACCACCAAGTGCGCATGCCGAGCCAGCGGCTTCACCGGCTTTTTCCCCTGACCGTGCGCATCACTTATACGATTTCTCAGCGCTCCGAGCCCCACCACTACACTCGTACACCCTCCAAGTATTTGCTTGAATATTTCCTCCGTGTGCTGGGAGGGGGAGATGTTCAACACCTTTGCCGCCTCGCCATAGAGCTTTGGCAGATCGTCTTTCATCGTGTACGACGAGCCCGCGTCATCAAGAATGTGCTTGCATACCGACTCCAGCAGCGAACGCGCAGCCGTAATTGCACCTTCTGGATCCGTGTGCCGACGCTCCAACGCCTTTTTCCAAATTGCGTGAACTCCGGCCTCGTCGAATTTCGCCAAGACTTCCGAAGCCCCAGCGTCCAATGGCGCAGCTCCCGCCCCCTCTAGATGATCGATCAGCGGAGTGAATGCAGCTCCAATCACTCCTCTGCGTTCGGCCCACGTCTTGGTCTGTCCCTTGATCCACCCCCAAAAGGTCGGCAGGTCACGACAAGTGCGAACGAAATTCGGCAGCAAAGCTCGACACACTAAGTCTTGCATGAAGTGGCGCCGCAACGCTTCGTAATCTTGGTCAGACGCCGCCTCACCCGTAGCTCGCGCAACCAGCAGATTCTGTAGCATTACTCCCCGCTCAAGCTCAGAATTCGGGATGTGTTCGCCAAGCATTGGGGGGCCTAAGTCGTCTCCGCAAACAGCTCCCGACCAATCAGCCAGCGCCTGATCTCGCTCGTCCCTGCCCCGATCTCGTAGAGCTTGGCGTCGCGGAGGAGGCGGCCGGTCGGGTAGTCGTTGATGTAGCCGTTGCCGCCGAGGATCTGGATGGCGTCGAGGGCGAGTTGCGTGGCGGTTTCGGCGGCGAAGAGGATGGCGCCGGCGGCGTCTTTCCTCGCGGTGCGGCCTGCGTCACAGGCTTTGGCGACGGCGTACACATAGGCTTTGGACGCGTTCATCTTCACGTACATGTCGGCGACCTTGCCCTGGATGAGCTGGAACTCGCCGATGGATTTTCCGAACTGCTTGCGGTCGTGGATGTAGGGCAGCACGACGTCCATGCAGGCCTGCATGATGCCGGTTGAGCCGGCGGCCAGCACTGTGCGTTCATAGTCGAGGCCGGACATCAGGATTTCGACGCCGCTGTTGAGCGGGCCCATCAGGTTTTCTTCGGGGACTTCGCAATCTTCGAAGACGAGTTCGCCGGTTTCGGAGCCGCGCATGCCGAGCTTGTCGAGCTTCTGCGCGACGCTGAAACCCTTGAAGCCCTTCTCGATGATGAAGGCGGAGATGCCGCGCGAGTTCTTGTCGGGAGCGGTCTTGGCGTAAACGATCAGCGTGTCGGCGGAGGGGCCGTTGGTGATCCACATCTTCGAGCCGTTGAGGATGTAGCGGTCGCCCTTCTTCACGGCGTTGAGCTTCATCGAGACGACGTCGGAGCCGGCGCCGGGTTCGGACATTGCGAGCGAGCCGAGGTGTTCGCCGGTCATCAGCTTGGTGAGGTAGCGGCGCTTCTGTTCGTCCGTGCCCCAGCGGCGCATCTGGTTCACGCAGAGGTTGGAGTGGGCGCCGTAGCTGAGACCCACGGAGGCGGAGGCGCGGCTGATCTCTTCCATCGCCACGGCGTGTTCGAGATAGCCGAGGCCGGAGCCGCCCCACTCTTCTTCCACGGTGATGCCGAGGAGGCCGAGTTCTCCCATGCGGGGCCAGAGGTCGCGCGGAAATTCGTCCGTGCGGTCTATCTCCGCCGCGCGGGGCGCGATTTCGGATTGGGCAAAGGAGCTGACTGTATCGCGGATCATGTCCGCGGTTTCGCCAAGGTCGAAGTCGAGGGAGCGTGTGTTCGGGATCATGGGCGGCAATCTAACCGGAGCCGCGCAGATTGCCAGTTGCCGTTTGGGCAGGCTGTCGGGTCGCGTCGCCTGTCGGCGTCCGGGCCGATCAGCTTTCTTCGGACGAGCGATTCCAGAACAGGAAATAGACGCTCATCAGCATCATCACGCCGAATACGGCGAGGATCGTGGCGGCGGCGCGCGGGACGCTGGCGTCGAGCGACGCGGAGGACTTGAAAGTATCCACAGCGCCGATGATGAGGCCGAGGACCGACAGGACCAGGACGATGATCCACGGGGCCTGCATGGCGAGGCGGCCGGAGATGGGGCCGATACGCTTGGCGGCGCCGTTGACGTATTTCGCCTTGCGCTCTGCTTCGGCGAAGAGTTCAGCGGGATCGCGGCCCGGATCGACGATTTCGGTGTCGTCGATGACCGGGCGGTTGCGGGACGCGCCCATGCGTTCGGCGGGCTGGTCGAAATCCGGAAGGCCTTCGCGGACTTCCTGTTCGGGCTTCGCGGCGGGCTGTTTCGGTTGCTGGGCAGCGGCCGGCCTGGCGGCGCTTTCCTGCGTGTCGATTTCTTTCTCGGCGCGCTCTAGGATGCGGGCGACACGCTCGGCGACGGCGCGGCGGGCATGCTCCATGTCTTCGGCGGTCTTCGGCTGGGCGGGTTGCTCGACCGGAGTTTCGATGACGGGGTCGCGGAAGATCGGCTCGGGCGGCGCAACGACGGCGCCGAGCGGCAGCGGAATTTCCGGGGCCGGCTGGATGGATTCACGCGTGCGTTCGGCAAGGCGGCGGACGGCTTCGGCGATGTCGCCTGAAGGCGCGGGGCCGGTGCGCGGGGCTTCTTCATCTTCGGCGTCGCGCGTGCGCGGCTGGCCGAGGCTTTCAGAGCCGGTGTCGATTTCGGGTTTGACCAGCGGGGTGGGCGCGGACGGCGGGCCGTTCGGGTGCTGGAGGAACAGCCCCTTCTCGGCGGCGCGGCGGCGGACCAGTGCATCAACGACCATGACGCGGCCATGGATGCGCGCCTTGCGCCAGAGGTCGAAGCCATTGGCGGCGGCGAGGAAATCGCCGGCGTTAAGGTTACGCAGGATGTCCGAGTCCCGGAACTGGCCGGGGGAGATGTTGAAGGCGAGCGAGACCAGTGCATCGAACTGGTTCTGCATCAGCGGGGCGTAGAGGAAGGACGCGACAGCATCCTCGACCGGCCTGAGATCGTAGAGAAGCAGGTCTTCGGCGTCTTTCTGGCTGATGGTGAGGCCTTCGCGGGCCGTGCGGACGTGGCCATAGCCGATCGTCCAGCGCCCATCGGGCAGCCGGGTGGCCGTTTCGCGGAAGCCCTCGAAGCTCTTGATGAGCTCCAGGCCCTCTGCAGAAGTGCGCAATCGTCCCGTCATCGTCCTGACCTGACACATCCCCCAGGGATTTCGCCTGTCCGGTGCAATCCAGACGCCAGTCTCGTGGGAAACGTCAGAGCAGCATCACGCTGGCGAGGCCGAGGAAGACGAAAAAGCTCGCCATATCAATCGTCGTCAGCACAAAGACGGATGAGGCCACGGCGGGGTCAGCGCCGAAGCGCTTCAGGGTTAACGGGGCGAGAATGCCCACAAGGCCCGCCCAAGCGAACGTCACCATCATCGACAGCCCGATGACGACGCTGAGGGTCGGCTTGTGGAACCAGAGCAGCACGATGAGGGCGGCGCTCCAGGCGATGATGGTTCCGTTGATGATGGCGGTCAGCGCCTCGCGGCGGATGGCGCGGCGGACGAGCGGGCCTTCGAGGTCGCGCTCGGCGATGGCGCGGACGGAGACGGCGAGCGCCTGCGAGCCGGCATTGCCGCTGAGGCCGGCGACCACGGGCATCAGGAAGGCCAGCGCGACAACCTCGTCGATGACGTGGGCGAACAGCGAGACGACGCTTGACGCCACGAAGGCGGTCATCAGGTTGACCAGCAGCCACGGGATGCGGGCGCGCACGGCTGAGACGATCGACTGGTTGACGCCGGCCTCGCTGACGCCGGACAGGGCCAGGATGTCTTCCTCGGCCTCTTCCTGGATAACGTCGACGACGTCATCGATGGTGATCATGCCGGTGAGGCGGCCGGCTTCGTCGACCACGGGCGCGGAGGCGAGGTTGTACTGGCGGAAGATGTAGGCGACCTCTTCCTGGTCCATCTCCGGCCGGACTTCGACGGGGACATCCTTCATGATGTCCTTCAGCGGGGTCTCGCGCGAATAGCGCAGCAGGCGGGAAACCGGCACGCTGCCCTGCAGGCGGAAGGCGGGGTCGACGATGTAGATCTCGAAGAAGGTTTCCGGCAGGTCGTCGTCGCTGACGGAGCGCATATGGTCGATCGCCTGGCCGACGGACCAGAATACGGGCGCCGCCACGAAGGCGCGCTGCATCAGGCGGCCGGCGGACTCGTCGTCGAACGAGAGCGAGCTTTCGATGGCCGCGCGGTCTGTCGCGGACACCTTGTTCAGAATTCGTGCGCGGCGGTCTTCCTCGAGATCGTTGAGGAGGAATGACGCGTCGTCCGAATCCAGATGGCCAATCATCGCCGTAACGGCGGCGTCGGTCAGTTCGTGCAGCGCTTCGAGGCGCATGTTGTCGGAGAGTTCGGCGACGGCCTCGGCCGGCAGTTCCTTGCCCAGCAGGTGGATAGCCTTGCGGAACGCCTCGGGCGGGAGGTGCTCCAGCAAGTCGGCGGTGTCGGCCGGGTGGAGGTCCTTTACCGTGCGCCAGAGATAGGGCTTGTCGCCATCGCCCACCGCGCCGACGAACTGGGCGATGAAGGCGGGCGAGATGACGCCGGTGGATTCGACGGTTTCGATGGGCTCAGAGAGTGAATCGTGCGCGCTCGGGTCGCGGGTGTCATTCATGGCGACCTCCCTACTCCCGAACGGCGTTCTCTCTGATTAAGTTGCTGGTGCGGCCGAGAAGACTCGAACTTCCACGCCTTGCGGCGCTACCACCTCAAGGTAGTGCGTCTACCAATTCCGCCACGGCCGCACGCCGAAGCAAGGTGCGCCGTATAAGCCGGGTTTTGCAGAATGTGAAGCGGGAAAGTCGGGGATCGGTCCGCGGCCAAAAAGGCCCGCAAAACAGGCCTATTGCTCGGTAGCGAAGTAGTCTTCGACCTGAGCAGAGCGGGTGATGTTGACCGAGATTCTGTCGTTCTCGATGATCAGCTCGCCCCGGGCGATGGGGTGATTGTTCGCGAGAATCCAGACTTCGTCGTCCTCATGCGTGTCCAGCTGGATGACCGCGCCACGGCCCATTCGCAGCAATTGCTGCATGGGCATGAGCGACCGGCCCAGAAGGACGGTGATCTCGACGCCGACGTGATCCAGTTGAGACTGCAATGAACTGCTCCGATATAGCGGGAGAGTCAGGGTTTCGGATTGCGGACAGGTTAATGACCACTGGATGGGCCATTTCAGAGGGGTTGGTGGGGTATCCCGAGGCTGTCGCCGCGATGGAATCGCGCGCGGCGGCCATCGCGGACGGCCGAGCGGATGAGCTGGTCTGGCTGGTTGAGCACCCCGCTCTCTACACGCGCGGGGCCAGCGCCAAGGAGGGCGACCTGCTCGATGCCGGTCGCTTCCCGGTTTTCGACACCCAGCGCGGCGGACAGTTCACTTATCATGGGCCCGGCCAGCGGGTGGCGTATGTGATGCTCGACCTGACGAAGCGCGGGCGGGACGTGAAGCAGTTTGTATGTTCGCTGGAAGACTGGATCATCCAGACGCTTGGGTCCTTCAATGTGACGGGCGAGCGCCGGAAAGGCCGGGTCGGCGTTTGGGTGGACCGGACGAAATCCGGCGGCGAGCTGCGCGAAGACAAGATCGCGGCGATCGGCGTGCGCCTGAAGCGCTGGGTCAGCTATCACGGCATCAGCCTGAACGTGGAGCCGGACCTGTCGCACTTCGGCGGGATCACACCGTGCGGGGTGAGCGATCCGGGGCTGGGCGTGACGAGCCTTGCGGATCTTGGACAGCTGACGCCGATGCACGAGGTGGACGTGGCGCTGAAGGCGGCGTTCGAGAAGACGTTCGGGCCGGTGGAGCGCGTGGCGGCGCCGGTCTGAGCAAGAACAGGTTCAATGCAACTGGATCGAAGCACCAAGCTCAAGATTAAGTGGGGCCTCGCTATCACCGCAGGCCTCTCTTTCTGGCTGACCCCGTTGGGCACAGCCTTCTGGGTTCTGTTTTGGGTCTTGACGGCGGCGTTTGTGATAGTTGGAAGCTTGGTCGATCTTTTTTTTCCGGATCAGGGTGACTAGGCTAGCCCCCGCTCAGCGGGGGCAGCAGCGCGATCTCGTCAGCAGACGTGATGCGCGTAGCGGCTTCATCCGCGATCAGTTCTTGATTGACTGCGATGCGGACCGACTTCGAGCGGAGCGTTTCGGCCAGATCCGGGTTGGCGTGGATCAGGAGCGCGCGCAGTTCGGCGGCGGTGCCGGCGCCTTCAGGCAACTCGATCGACGACGCACCAAATGCGTCCTTCAGACGGCCGAACAGGAGAACTGCACCAGCCATCAGCCGCCCGTGTGGGACATGGTGCGCGGACTGGCGGGCGCTGCGAGCCGCTGGGCGTCGAAGTCGTGGCCTTTCGGCTTGCGTTCGATGGCGCCGAGGATGGCTTCGCGCAGGAGCGCGCCGGACGGATCGGTGCGAAGGGCCTCGCGAAGGTCAGCGCCATCCTCGCGGCCGAGGCAGGTGTAGAGGCGGCCTGTGCACGTGACGCGTACGCGGTTGCAGCTTTCGCAGAAGTTGTGCGTGAGCGGCGTGATGAAGCCGAGCTTGCCGCCGGTTTCCTCGACGCGCGTGTAACGCGCGGGGCCGCCGGTTGTGTAGTTCAGGTCTGTCAGCGTGAAACGCTGGGCGAGATCGGCGCGGACTTTCGAGAGCGGCAGGAAGTCTTCCTCGCGATTGGTTTCCGCTTCGCCCATGGGCATGGTTTCGATCAGCGTCATGTCTGCTCCGCGCTCGTGCGCGAAGCGGATGAGGTCCGGGATTTCCTGCTCGTTGACGTTGGCCAGAGCGACCGTGTTGATCTTGACCTTGATGCCGGCGCGGATGGCGGCGTCGATGCCGGCCAGCACATCATCCAGCATGTCTCGTCGGGCGATCTTCTCGAACAGGTCGCGCTTCAGCGTATCGAGCGAGACGTTGATGCGGCGCACACCGATGGCGGAGAGATCGCCAGCGTATTTGGACAGCAGCGTGCCGTTGCTGGTGAGCGTAAGCTCGTCGAGGCCGTTTCCGAGATGGCGCGAGAAGCGGGCCATCAGCTCCATGAAGTCTTTCCGCACCAGCGGTTCGCCGCCGGTTATGCGAAGCTTGTTGACGCCGAAGGACGCGAAAGCCGTGACCAACTCGTCCAGCTCTTCGAAGCTCAGCACATCCTTGCGGGGAAGGAAGGTCATCCGCTCGGGCATGCAGTAAGTGCAGCGGAGGTCGCAGCGATCGGTGATCGAGAGGCGGAGATAAGTGACGCGGCGATTGTGGGAATCAACGAGCGCGCCCTGCCCGGCCGCCAGGGCGGTGGGCGAGGCGGCGGAAGCGGGGTTGCCCGCCGGTCGCGCGTTGATGAGCGTGTAGGCCATTTCGCCCGCAGGATAGCGTTATAGTCGAGTAAGTCGAGCGGTCAGCCGTAGGGCCTGTCAGCCCATGGGATAGCGAATTTCCTTGGAAACCGCGTCGACCTTCTTCAACACCTCGGCATCGAGCGTGACGTCGGCTGCGGCGAAGATGTCCGGAAGCTGGTCTTCGTGGGTGACGCCGACGATGGTCGAGGCGACGAAATCGTGCTGCTTCGACCAGGCGGTGGCGAAGGTCGTGACCGACATGCCGATCTCGTTGGCGAGGCCGATCCAGCGCTCTGTCGAGGCCAGCGTCTTCTCGTTGACGAACCGGCGGGCCATGGGGGCCTGACGGGCGGGCATGTCCTTGTACCTGGTGAAGCGGGCGCCTTCAGGCCATGCGCCATTCTGGTATTTGCCGGTGAGCACGCCGCCGCCGAGGGGCGAATACGGGATGAGGCTGACGCCCTCCTGACGGCAGACCTGCGCCAGTTCGTCTTCGAAGCGGCGATTGTTCAGGCTGAAATTGTTCTGGATCGACTCGTGGCGGGCGATGCCGAGCTTGTCCGACGCGGCGAGCGATTTCATGACGCCCCAGCTGGTCTCGTTGGAGCAGCCGAGCACGCGGACCTTTCCGGCTTCCACCAGATCATCGAGGGCGCGCATATGCTCCTCGTATCCCTGACCGTGATCGGGCCAATGGGTCTGGTAGAGATCGACATAATCGGTCTGCAGGCGTTTGAGGCTGGCCTCGATGGCGCGGATGATGTTGTGGCGATCGAGCGCCGTCATGCCTTCGCGCTGGGCCGACTTTATCCAGCCGTGCGAGGGGCCGGAAACCTTGGTGGCGAGCAGGATCGCGTCGCGTGGCTTGGTCTTCATCCAGCGGCCGACGATCTCTTCCGTGCGGCCGGCGTATTTGGCGTCAGGCGGGACGGGATAGTTCTCAGCGGTGTCGTAGAAGGTGATGCCGGCCTCGAACGATTTATCGAGGATGCGATGCGACATGGCCTCATCAGCCTGGTTGCCGAACGTCATCGTGCCCATGCAGATTTCGGACACGTGGATCGGGCTACGCCCAAGGCGACGGGTTTTCATGATTTCTCTCCCCTATGTGCGCAGATAGATAGTCGTGTGAGCGGACGCTCACAAGAGGCGTCACGACTCCATAAGTCGCGGCATCAGTTCGACCATGTTGCAGGGCATGTGGCGGCTATCGAGTTGCCAGCGGATGAGTTTGTCCCAGCCGTCCTTCACGGCGCCGTTGGAGCCCGGCAGGCAGAAGATGAAGGTGGCGTTGGCGACGCCGGCGCAGGCGCGCGATTGCAGCGTGGAGGTGCCGACGCTCTGGAATGAGACGAGGTGCCAGACGGTGTTGAAGCCTTCGATCTCCTTGTCGAACAGCGGGCGTACGGCTTCGGGCGTCACGTCGCGGCCGGTGAGGCCGGTGCCGCCGGTCGAGACGACGGCGTCGATGGTGGGGTCGGCAATCCATTTGCGCATGATGGCGCGGATGGCGTTGACCTCGTCCGGCACGATGGCCTTGTCGGCGAGTTCGTGGCCGGCTTCCTTGACGCGATCAGCAAGCAGATGGCCGGACGTGTCGGTTTCATCCGTGCGCGTGTCGGAGATCGTCATCACGCAGACGCGGAGCGGCTTGAACTCCATCGTGTCGACCATCTTCCCGCCCGGGGCGGTCAGCGGGGGATAGGCGGGTCCGGGCATGGCTAATCCTTCGTCGTATCTTTTGAGTTCCAGCGTGCGTGCGCTTCGCGGTCATCCGCGCGGGGTTCTATCCACTCCCCGCCTTCGGCGCGAAGCTCTTTCTTCCAGAAGGGCGCTTCGGTCTTGAGGCGGTCCATCAGGTAATCGACGGCTTGCAGGGCCTCGCGGCGGTGTTTGGACAGTGCGGCGACGAGCACGATCGCCTCGCCCGGCGCCATGCGGCCGTAGCGGTGGATGACAAGGGTATCGATGACATCGAAGCGGGCGCGGGCGTCGGCTTCCAGTTGCGCGATCTGTTTCTCGGTGAAGCCGGGGTAGGCTTCGAGTTCCAGTGCGCTGACTTCGCCGCCGTGCGCGCTGTCGCGCACCGTGCCGATGAAGCTGGCGAGCGCGCCGGCTTCGCCGCGGCCTTTGGCAAAGGCAGCAGTTTCGGCGTGCGGGTCGAAGGCATCGGTCTGGACGCGGATCATGCGGACACCCTAGCCGCCCGTCGCGCGGATGTGAACGTGCGCAGCGCCTCAAGTTTCGCTAGGACTCCGGGATCAGGGAGCGCGCCATGCAGTATGTCTATCTTGCCATTTCCATCATCGCAGAAGTGATTGCGACATCCTCGCTGAAGTCCTCCGAAGGGTTCACCAAGCTTATCCCATCGGTCATCGTGGTGCTGGGGTATGGCGTTGCGTTTCATTTCCTGTCGCTGACACTCAAGACCATCCCGATCGGCGTTGCATACGCCATCTGGGCCGGAGCGGGCGTTACGCTGGTGGCCGTGGTCGGCTGGCTGCTGTTCGGCCAGAAGCTGGACGCGCCCGCCATTATCGGAATGGGCCTCATCATCACCGGCGTCGTGGTGCTGCAGGTTTTCTCGAAGGCGGCGGGCCATTAGGCCAGCTTCAGGATCGCGGCGGAGAAAGGCGGCAGGATCAGGCTCGATCCGCTGAACACCGGATCGGAAGTCCAGAGCACGGCCGGCTTCACGTCATAGGCGCGCGAGGTTTCCGACGAGCCGAAGTTGAAGACGCACTGGATGCGCTCGCCTTCCTGCTCGCGATCGAACACGAGAAGATTGTCGGATGCGTGGACCACGCGGAATGAGCCGGCGCCGAGCGCGGGGCTTTCCTTGCGCAGGGCGATCAGGCTGCGGGTTGTGTGCAGCATGGATTCAGCAAGCTTTTCCTGCTTGTCCGCGGCGAGCAGGCGCTGGCGCGCATCGACGGGAAGCCACGTGTCTTTCGACTTTGAAAAGCCGGCGAGGGTTTCGTCCTTCCACGGCATCGGCGTGCGGCAGCCATCCCTGCCCTTCGTTGCGGGCCAGCCATTGATGCCCCATGGGTCCTGCAGTTTCTCGAAAGGAACATCGGCTTCCGGCAGGCCGAGCTCCTCGCCCTGGTAGAGGAAGATCGTCCCGCGCAGCGACATTAAAAGGGCCATGAACAGCGGGGCAGCGCGGGGCGCCGGGCACCCCAGCGCCTCACCCCAGCGCGTCGCGACGCGCCTCACATCGTGGTTGGAGAAGGCCCAGCTCGGCCAGCCATCGTCCGGACCTTCGCGCCACTGGGTCAATACCGCAGCCATCTTCTCGACGCCCGGCCATGCGGCGAGGAAATCGAATGAATACGCTGTATGCAGCCTTTGCTGACCCTGCGTGTATTCAGCCATGAGGCTGTATGATCCCGGCGCAAGTTCGCCGACAGTCATGTTATCCCCGTGGCCATCCACGCGCTCGCGGATCTTGGCGACGAAGTCGAGCGTCTCAGGCTGGTTGGAGTTGAACTGGTGGATCTGCATGTCGCGCGGCAGGGCTGGCGCCTGCACGCCCGATGGCGGGTTATCGCGAAGCGCCGCGTCGTGGACGAAGTAGTTCGCAACATCGAGACGAAAGCCATCGACGCCAAGCTGTAGCCAGAAGCGCGCGACATCGAGGATCGCGGCGCGTACGGCGTCCGAGCGGAAGTTCAGGTCCGGCTGGGTCGGCAGGAAGTTGTGCAGGAAATACTGGCGGCGGCGCGGCTCCCACGTCCAGGCCGGACCACCAAACCAGGCCTGCCAGTTATTGGGTGGGGAGCCATCCGGCTTGGGATCGGCCCAGACATACCAGTCGGACTTCTCGTTCTGGCCGTCCTGCCTGCTCTGCTGGAACCACTCATGGTCGGATGATGTGTGCGACCAGACCTGGTCGATGATGACCTTGAGATCGCGGTCGTGCGCCGCCTTCAGCAGCGCCTCGAAATCCTGCATCGACCCGAACATCGGATCGACGGCGCGATAATCTGATACGTCATAGCCGAAGTCGCGCATGGGGGACTTGAAGAACGGCGACAGCCAGATGCCGTCGACGCCCAGCTGTTTCACATAGTCGAGCTTCGACGTGACGCCCTTCAGGTCGCCAATGCCATCGCCGCTCGCGTCCATGAAGGAGCGTGGATAGATCTGGTAGAGCACGGCCCCACGCCACCACTTGGTCGCCGTCATTGCTCAGCACTCCCTCACACCGGGCACGCCCGGCCAGACCGCCGCAGCGGAATCAGCATGCGATGGTTAACGGGATTTAGCCTTGGAAGCACGCGCAACCCGCGCTTCCGGCACTCTCGCACCACAGCGGCATGCCGATTGCTTTTCTCCCAGCAAGCGAAGCGCCGGAGGGGCGTTGATCGCTGTTTGGCGTCCCAATCGGGCATACCAGGACCGGGCCAATGCAGACTGTCCCCTCGAATTTCCAACCGTCCGCACAGGACCGCATCGCCTGGGTCGATTACGCCAAGGGCATCTGCATCCTGCTGGTCGTAATGTTCCACACGGTTAATCACTATGAGGAGGCCGTGGGCGCCACTGGGTGGATGCGCTGGATCGTCGATTTCTCGAAACCTTTCCGGATGCCCGACTTCTTCCTGATCTCGGGCCTGTTCCTTTCGCGCACAATCAACTCGAGCCTGATCGCCTACATCGACAAGAAGGTCGTGCATTTCGCGTACTTCTACCTGCTCTGGCTGGCGCTCACCCTGCTGGTTACCGACCACGACACGCTGACCGCCAACCCGGTCGAGTTCCTGAAGCTTTATGGCTGGAACATCCTGCAGCCGACGGGCGTCTTGTGGTTCGTTCACATGCTGGCGGTGTTCTATGTGATCACGCGCCTCGTCCGCCGCTTGCCGAAATGGACGGTGCTGCTAGCAGCCGCAGCGCTGCAGATCGCTCACCAGGCTCTCTGGATCGACACGCCGAGCTTCG
>DAIRES010000014.1:11508-17092 GCA_036795465.1 Hyphomonadaceae bacterium | reverse complement strand
GCCGCAGCGCTGCAGATCGCTCACCAGGCTCTCTGGATCGACACGCCGAGCTTCGCGATCAACCGGCTGATGGACTATTACGTGTTCTTCTTCCTCGGCTACGCGATCTCCGGCCTCGTGTTCGACGTGGCCGACCGTGCGAAGGCGCGGCCGTGGATTACGGTTGCCGTGCTGACGGGTTGGGGCGCGTGCAACTACTGGCTCACGCAGCAACAGCTGCATCACCTGCCGGTGTATGGGTTGTTCATGGGCCTCGCCGGCGCAATCGCGATCATCGAGGTCGCGGCGTTGCTGTCGAAATGGAAGTCGGCGCGGTTCCTGCGTTACTGCGGTCAGAACTCGATCGTCATCTATCTCACCTTCTTCTTCCCGATGACGTTCCTTGAGCGCACGCTGGCTGCGAGGGGCTGGATCCCCGATGTGGGCTGGGCGTGCTTTGCGATCCTGTTGATCTCGGCTGTAGCGCCCTTGCTGTTCCACATCGCAATCAAGAAGACACCGCTGATCGCGCTGTATGTCCGCCCGAAAATGTTCCGACTGGGCAACGACAAGCTGAAGCTGCAGGAAGTTGCTGCCTGATCGCTACGGCCTGACAGCGGCAACAATCTGCGATGTCATGATGATGACTCGCGAACGCTGGTAATTGCCAGTTGCGCCGGAAATCCGGCGCACACAGCCCCAGCATTCGGAGTCATTGATGTTGAACATCGACCTCGGGAAGATTGTGACGACGCTTGGCGAAGACACGATCGCGGACATTGGCGAGCCGCTCGGCCTTTCTAAGGAATTGTCGCTCAAGGCAGCACGGTCGCTTGCGGAAAACTTCCACGGCAATAGCGACGAAGCCATCGCCGCAGCCGCCAAGGAAACCGGCATCGGCAAGGACGTTCTGGAAGCAATGATCACAAAGCTTCTGGATGAAGCCAAGAACACCGCCGTCGATCATGTGAAGGAGCAGGCCACGAGCGCCGCAAAGAACATGTTCGGGAAGTTCTTCGGCCGCTGATGACTTGGTAGCCACGTCCTCGTCTTTGGCTTTGCCTGCATTGCGGCGTTGTCAGGATGAGGGCTAACCCCGCTCCCAAAAAATCGCACAAAAGCAGGACCTCGCCGCTGTCCATCAACAGCGACAAGGAACCGTTGGATATCTAGAATCAAGCCGCGATTCAGAGCCATGATTGGCCTAGAGAGAGGCCATGCCTAAAGACCACGAACCGACCCAACTACCGCCCCCGAACAACCTGCCGGCCGAGATGGCCGTGCTGGGCGCGATCCTGTTCGACAACAATGCGCACCAGCGCGTGTCGGACGTGCTGAAACCGCGGGATTTCTATGCGCCTGCGAACTCAGCGATCTTCGAGGTTCTGGACAGGCTGATCTCGAACGGCCGGGTGGCTGACGGCGTGACGCTGCGCGAGCATTTCGAGCGCGATGGCAAGCTTCAGGAGATCGGCGGCGCGCGCTATCTCGCCGACCTTCTGGATTCGGCGGCGTTCGGTCCGGAGATCCTCGACTACGCCAAGCTCGTCCACGATCTCTCGCTGCGCCGAGAGCTGATCGATATCGGCTCGGGGATCGTCCAGAAGGCCACCAGCTCGGACATTGAGGAGCCGGGAGAAACCCAGATCCAGGACGCCGAGAAGCGGCTGTTCGCACTGGCTGAGCGGGGCGCGGGCGCGCAAGGCTTCCAGACATTCAACTCGGCGCTGGCGACGACAATCGAAACGGCGACGCTGGCCTTCAAGCGCGATGGCAAGATCGCGGGCGTTCCGACGGGCCTTTCGGAAATTGATCGGCGGCTCGGCGGTTTGCACAAGTCCGACCTTCTGATCCTCGCGGCGCGCCCCTCGATGGGCAAGACTGCGCTGGCTACCAACATCGCCTATAACGCCGCCAAGCGTTGCAAGCGCTCGCCGGGACCGAACGGCCAGATGAAAACGGATGAAGGCGCCGTGGTCGGCTTCTTCTCGCTCGAGATGTCGTCCGACCAGCTGGCGGCGCGCGTGCTCGCCGACGTGTCGGGCATTCCTTCGGACAAGATGCGCCGGGGCGAACTGACGCCGCGCGATTACGAGGCGATCCGCGAAGCTGCGACGACGATGGAAGGCCTGCCCCTCTATATCGACGATATGGGCGGCATCTCGATCTCGCAGCTGGCCGCGCGTGCGCGCCGCCTTCAGCGGACCAGCGGCCTTGACCTGCTGATCATCGACTACCTCCAGCTCATCACGCCGTCGGGCAGCCGGAAGAGCGATGGCCGCGTGCAGGAAGTGACCGAGATCACCAAGTCGCTGAAGGCGCTGGCCAAGGAACTCGCCATCCCGATCATCGCCCTGTCGCAGCTTTCGCGTGCGGTGGAACAGCGCGAAGACAAGCGTCCGCAGCTGTCGGACCTGCGGGAATCGGGCTCGATCGAGCAGGACGCGGACGTCGTGATCTTCATCTACCGCGAAGCGTACTACCTCGAACGTCTTGAGCCGGATCTGTCCGACCCGCGCCATGCAGAGTGGAAAGACGCCGTGGCGAAAAAGCACAATGTCGCGGAAATCATCATCTCGAAGCAGCGTCACGGCCCGATCGGCAAGGTGGAAGTCGGCTTCAACCCTGCCCGCGTGAAGTTCTCGGACCTCGATATGACGGGCCGAGACACAGGCGAGCGCTCCATGGCGCCAGCTGGCGGAGGAAGCGGCAAAGGCTTCCTGCCGGACGGCGAGGAGTGATGACGGCGGGCATCTGCCCAATTTCCGCCATGCCGGCCCTGCTTCACGTTCGCAGCGAAACGATTTAGCGAAGCTGCATGTCCGGACCCCGCCTCCAGATCGATCTCGACGCGCTTGTCGCCAACTGGCGCATGTTCCAGCGGCGCGTGGAACCGGCCCATGCGGCGGCGGTCGTGAAGGCCGACGCCTATGGGCTGGGCGCAACGTCCGTGGCGAAGGCGCTCAGCAAGGCGGGATGCTCGCGCTTCTATGTCGCCTGGCCATCCGAGGGCGCGGCCCTGCGCCGGGCGCTGGGGCCAGCGCCCGAGATCATGATTTTCCACGGCCCCACAGCGGACACGATGGACATCCTCCAGATGTACCAGCTCGTGCCGGTGCTGAACCACCTCGAACAGATCGACATGTGGATCAGCGGAAACGTGTCACCGCGACCGGCGGCCCTGCATGTCGATGTTGGCATGAGCCGGCTGGGGCTTTCGGAAAATCACTGGACGGCGGCGGCGAAGATGCTGCCCAAACCTTCGCGCATTCTCGGCCACCTGTCGTGTGGCGACGAGGACAGCCCGCTCAATGCGCAGCAGCTGGAAACGTTTGAGCGTGCAAGCAAGCTGTGGCCCGGCATTCCCCGCACGCTATCGGCCACCGGTGGATCGTATCTGGGCAAGGCCTACCACTTTGACGAGGTCCGTCCCGGCATTGGCCTTTATGGCGGCGGGCCGAAACCCGCCGAGGGATCGGCGCCGCACACCGTGGTCACCATCAAGGCGCCGGTGCTTCAGGTACGCGATATCAAGAAGGGTACCGCTGTCGGGTATGGCGCTTCGTGGAAAGCGGATGCTGACGGTACCTTGGCCACGGTGGGTCTCGGTTATGCCGACGGTTTCTTGCGATCTGCCTCGAATAAAGGCATGGCCTTCGTAGCAGGGGAAAAGCGGCCGATCGTAGGGCGGGTCTCGATGGACCTCATTGTTGTCGATGTCACGGGCCTTTCGGTGTCGCCGGGGGATGAAATCGAGTTCGTGGGCCCCAACATGCCTATCTCGGAGGTGGCCGGGGCCATGGGCACGATCGACTACGAAATTCTGACCCGGCTGGGTTCCCGGTTCGAGCGCTCCTATGAGGGCGGCGAATGACGGCTGTTCCTGACACCACGACCGCGCGACCGCGCGACTTCATCCTGCTGCGCCCGTTCCGCCTGATCGGGCGCACCGTGCTGAGCGGGTTCGCCGAAGTGGGTCGGATCGCATCGTTCTCGGCATCGGTGCTGACGGCATGCGTGACGCCGGTGATCTATCTTCGTGAAGTGCTGCGCCAATGCATGAAGGTGGGGTATTACTCCCTGCCCGTCGTTGGCCTGACAGCAGTGTTCATCGGCGCGGCGCTGGCGCTCAACATCTATACCGGCGGATCGCGCTTCAATGCCGAACAGTTCGTGCCGAACATCGTGGTGCTCGGCATCACGCGCGAGCTTGGGCCCGTGCTCGCCGGCCTGATGCTGGCCGGACGCGTCAGTGCAGGCATTGCGGCCGAGATCGGCGCGATGCGCGTAACCGAACAGATCGACGCGCTGCTGACGCTTTCCGCGAAGCCCGCGCGTTATCTCTACGCGCCGCGCGTGATAGCTGGCATCCTGACGCTGCCGCTTCTGGTGCTGGTCGCGGACATCATCGGCGTTCTCGGCGGCTATCTCGTGGCGGTCGGCACGCTGGATTTCAACGGCTCGCTTTATCTCAAGAACTCCTGGGCGTTCGTGACGGGCAACGACATCTGGTCTGGCGTCATCAAGGCGGCGGTGTTCGGCGGCATCATCTCGCTGATGGGCTGCTATCAGGGCGACCGCTCGAAAGGCGGCGCAGGTGGCGTGGGCCGCGCGGCGACGCTGGCCGTGGTCGGCGCAGCGGTGCTGATCCTTGCAAGCAACTACATCCTCACCTCGATCTTCGTGAGAGTTGGCCTGTGACGGTTCTCGGCGGCCCCATTCTCGAACTGCGCAACGTCCACAAGGCGTTCGGTCCCAAGCAGGTTCTGCGTGGCGTTGACCTCACGGTCGCGCAGGGGCGTTCGCTGGTCATCATCGGCGGGTCGGGCACCGGCAAGTCCGTGACGATCAAGAGCGCGCTCGGTCTGGTGACGCCCGACAAGGGCGAGATCCTGTTCGACGGCCAGCCCGTGCGCGGCCGGAAAGCCGTGGACGACCTGCGCCGGCGGACGGGAATGCTGTTCCAGGGCGGCGCGCTGTTCGACAGCTTGACCGTCTGGGAAAACGTCGCTTTCGCCCTGCTCTATCGGGATCGTGTCGGTCGCGGCAAAGCGAAGAAGCTGGCGATCGAGAACCTTGCGAAAGTCCGCCTGCCCGCCTCCGCGGCTGATCTGCGCCCGGCTGAACTCTCCGGCGGCATGCAGAAGCGCGTCGCGCTGGCGCGCGCGATCATCGCCAAGCCTGATCTGATCTTCTTCGACGAACCCACTACGGGCCTCGACCCGATCACGGCGGATGCGGTGAACAACCTGATCGTCGAGCAGGTGAAGGCGCTGGGCGCCGCCGCCGTATCAATCACGCACGACATGGCGAGCGTGCGGAAGATCGCGGACGAAGTGGCCATGCTGCATGAAGGCAAGATCGTGTGGCGCGGGCCGGTCTCGGCGCTGGATAAATCCGGCAATCCGTACATCGACCAGTTCGTGAATGGCCGCGCGGAAGGGCCGATCCAGCCGGCGATCTAGTCGCCTGCCTTGCAAACCCCGCGATCTGTGATCCATTGCCCCGACACGGCATCAGACCGGACCAGGGGAGTGAACATGAAGCTCAGGACATTCGCAGCCGCGTTTCTTGCGTTTGCAGTTGTCGGCGCAACGGGTTGCGC
>DAIRES010000014.1:4029-11408 GCA_036795465.1 Hyphomonadaceae bacterium | reverse complement strand
TACGACGCGACCAAGGAGCCTGAGGCTCTCGCCCGCCTGCCCATGGTGAAAAGCGGCACGGCAGCGATGACTGCCGTGCAACAGTATCTCGCCAGCGAAGCCGGCGGGAAGCTGGCCATCGACGGGTTCGTGGTTTCCGGCGGCTCCAAGCGCGCATGGACGAGCTGGCTCGTCGGCATTCTTGATCCGCGCGTCGTCGGCATGATCCCGATCGTGATCAACGTGCTCGATGTCGACGCGACGACCCGCCACCACTGGGAAGCGATGGGTTATTTCTCTCCCGCACTCGGCGACTATGTGAAGAGCGGGCTGATCCCCGACCAGACCGGCCTGAAGATGAAGGCGGTGAATACGATCGAGGACCCGCTGAACTATCGCGGCCGCCCGCGCATGAAGATTCCGAAATTTGTCATCAATGCCGTGGGCGACGAATACTTCCCACCGGACAACACGAAGTATTCTTACCACCTGCTCCCCGGCCAGAAGCAGCTGCGCATGCTGCCCAACTCGCGTCACTCGACGGCGGGCACCGATATCAACGAGAGCATGACCGCCTGGTATGACTCGGTCATCAAGGGTCGACCTGTGCCGGAGTATAGCTGGACGGTGCGCGAGGATGGCGCGCTCGTGGTGAACCCCGGCGCGGTGAAGCCCTCATCCGTCCTGCTCTGGCAGGGCAACAACCCGAAGAATCGCGATTTCCGCGTCGCCACACTCGGCGACAAGGCCTTCACGTCGAGCCCGCTACAGCCCGCCGCTGATGGGAGCTATATCGGCAATGTCGAGAAGCCCGCATCCGGCTACACCGCCTATTTCGTTGAACTGACATATCCGAGCGGCACGAAATACCCGTTCAAGTTCACGACCGAGGTCTATGTGAAGCCCGACGTTTACCCCTACCGCTGGGAAGATGCCCGGCCGATCACCGCGCCGGATGGGAAGTAGCCAGCTGGCTGTTGCTTCGCCCCCACACTCGGTTCAGTAATTCGCCGCCGCACCTGTTGCGGCGGCGGCGGATGCACACCTCTCCGTGCATGTCGGGGCGAGTCTGACTGGGACATCAAGAGCCGCACAGCGGCCGGGGATCGGAACGATCATGGCAATCCTTGTGCTCGACCATGTCGTGAAGCGCTTCGGCGATTTCACGGCCGTCGATGACCTGCGCTTCAGCGTGCCAGAAGGCGGCGTATTCGGCTTTCTGGGCGGCAATGGCGCGGGCAAGACCACGTCGCTTCGCATGGCGCTCGATATCCTGCGCCCGACATCAGGCCGCATCGAAATCCTGGGCCGCGCGCCGGGGCGCGAGAATGCAAGCGAGATTGGCTTCCTGCCGGAGGAGCGCGGCCTTTATCGCCGCATGAAGGTGCTGGAGACCATCGTCTATTTCGGCGAACTGAAAGGCATGAGCGCCGCCAACGCTACGACCGAGGGCAAGCGGTTGATCGAGCGCTTTGGCCTTGGCGAGTGGACCAAAGCGACGGTCGACAAGCTTTCCAAGGGCATGCAGCAGAAGGTGCAGGTCGCCGCCGCGATGGTGAACTCGCCGCGCCTACTTATTCTCGATGAACCTTTCTCCGGCCTCGACCCGGTGAACCAGCAGGTGCTGGAGGATCTGGTTCTGGAAATGGCGGCCAAGGGCACGACCGTGGTATTCTCGACCCATGTGATGCAGCACGCGGAGCGGATGACGGATCGTCTGCTGCTGCTGGCGCGTGGGAAGAAAGTGTTCGAGGGCACGCAGGAAGAAGCACGAGCACGCCTGCCCGGACGGCTTTCGATAACGTCGCAGGCTGACCCATCCACCCTGCCCGGCGTTCTGGGCGCGACACGCACGGGCGGCGCGGATGGCTGGAGCGACTGGACTATCGAACTGAAGCCCGGAAGCGATCAGGGCGCGCTGCTTCAGCAATGCACCACCAACGGTTTCGCGCTGCGCCGGTTCGAGATCCACCGGCCCAGCCTGCATGATGTTTTCATCCAGCTTGTCGGCGCCGGCCAGGAGATCGTGAAATGAAATCGATCCTTCTCGTCGCCCTGCGTGAATATCGGCAGATCGCCTCCACGCGCGGGTTCTGGGTGATGCTGCTGATCCTGCCCGTGGTGATCGGGGTCACGCAGGTCGCTGGCCGGTTCATCCGTCCACAACTGACGTCAGCCTATGTGCTGGTGGATGCGTCCGGGCAGTATGCTTCGGCGATAGATCGGCGCATCGAACTGAACAGGCAGCGCTATGAGCTGGCGGACCTCTCGGCCTATGTGCAGCGCTGGAACGCCAGCTCCGCCAAGCCGGATGCGGTATGGGCCAAGGGCGAGCGCTGGTTCACCGAGCCGCAGATCGAGCAGTTCATGGCGGAAGGCGGCGCTTCGGCCGCGCTCGAGCTCATCAAGCCGCAACTGCCCAAGGACGCCCCGGTCTATGAGGTTGAGCCGCCGACCTATGTTCGCGCCGACGCTCCTGCTGGCGTTCCCGTCGACCAGGGTCCCGACGCGCTGGCGAAGGGACTGGCGCCCTACCTTCAGGACGTCATCGCAACGCCATTGGGAGAAAAGCCGCTCGCGCTGGCTGTCTATATCCCGAAGAATGTTGGGCCCGAGACACCGATCAGCATGTGGACCAACGGTGCGCCCAATCCCTCGCTGATTGATGCGGTTCGAGGCGAAGTGGTTCGCGTGCAGCGAATGCAGACGCTGGAGGCCGGTGGACTTTCCCCGGAGCTTGCATCCCAACTCATCGACACCACCGTGCCGCTTCAGGTCAGCGCGCCGCCGCAGGGCGAAGGGCGCGAGCTTGTGGCGATACGGTCGGTGTTACCGCTGGCGTTGTCATACCTGCTGATGGTGACGGTGATGGTGACCGGCTCGATGATGCTGCAGAGCGTGATCGAGGAGCGGTCTAACAAGCTGCTGGAATCCGTGCTGGCGTGCGTGCGGCCGTCTGATCTCATGTATGGCAAGCTGCTGGGGCTCGGCGCGATTGGTGTGACCATCATCGCGGTCTGGGTCGGCGCGGCGGTGTTTGCCGCGTTGTCCGTGCAGGGGCTTGTCGCGGATATCGTGAAGCCGTCTCTGGCGGCGTTCAACGAGCCGTGGATGGTGATTGCGATGGTGTTCTATTTCTTTGCCGGTTACCTGATCATTTCCATGCTCTACCTGGCGATCGGGGCGCTTTCGAACTCGCTGCAGGATGCGCAATCTTATCTGATGCCGGTGATCTTCCTGATTACCCTGCCGGTCGTGCTCATGATGGTGCAGGTGGTGCAGGCGCCTAACGGGACGTTGCCGGTCGTGCTGTCGTGGATTCCGATCTACACGCCGTTTGCCATGCTGGCGCGCATGACGGCGGGGGTATCAATGATGGAAGTTCTGGCGACCGGCGCGATGCTGGCCGTATTCGTGGTTGTGGAGATGTATCTTCTCGGTCGCGTATTCCAGGCGAGCCTGCTGCGCACCGGCCAGCCACCAAAGCTCGGCGGGTTCATCGCCATGATGTTCGGCAAGCAGGCGCAGTAATCAGACGTAGGCGCCGGCCCGCTGGAGGACTGCGCCGCCTGTTTCAAGCTTGAAGCGCGCGATGCCGGCGCCCGACTGCGTGTTGACGCCGCCGAGATCGAGCACGGCGACGCCCTTTGCCTTGAGATCTTTTATGGCGGCCCAAAGGATCAGGTTATGCGCGGCGTTCTCGCGGCCGGCATCGCTGGTCCAGCCGACGTGATAGGTGGCGCGCGATCCGTGGATAAGGAACAGCATTCCGGCGGCCGCGTCTCGCCCCATGTCAGCGCGGAAGACGGCCAGGCCAGCGCCCCGGTCTCCATTGGCGCCGTCAGCTTTTGCATCCTGCCAGCGTTCCGTGAGCTCAAGTGGCATGGCGCGATAGCCGCGCTTCTGGCGCTGCCGGATTTCTGCGTCGAGCAGCCAGCGATACTGCGCCGGCTTCAGGCCGGATTTCTGAATAACGAGATCGGACCGTTCGGCTTTCGACAGCTTGTTGCGCCAGCTAGATTCGAATGCACCGCGTAACGCTGCCTCGTCTTGCGTCAGATCGACAAGCACGGTTGCATCGCCGGTCATCACCCGGCTCATGCCCTTGAGCCCTGAAGTCTCACTCATTGGCTCGTCTGGCGTGAACACCAGAAGCCTTGGCCACCCTTGCGGCAGGGATTTGCGCAGGAGGCGATAGGCTTCACGCTTCTCATCAGCCGTCACGTCGCCGACCCAGGCGGGACCGTGCGTGCAGAGCGCAAAGCGGCCGATCATAGCGAATGGCCGGGCAACGATCTGTGCCAGACCGACCACCGCGCCATCCTGCCGCGCCAAGGACGCACGCAAAATCTGCACCGAGGGCGAGGCAGCTTTCAGGGCTACGCCGTACGCCCAATCCTGCTGATAACTGCCGGCGGCGCGTGCATGCGCAGCATCCCATTGCACGCGGGGCAATTCGTTCCAAGAAATGGCCAGGCGACTCATTTGCCAAGTCTTAGCGATTCCCGCTCCCAATTGGTGAACGATTCCCGGAGACACCCATGGCCCGCGCCAAGTTGCAGACAGTCGCCGGGCACAAGCTGCCCGAACCGCGCATCACGCCGATGGCGATCTGGCTGGTTTTCCTGTGGGTGGGCCTGCCTGTGCTGGCGATCGGCGGGTTGCTGGACGTCGTGATGCAGCTTGCGTTCGGAGTCTGCACCGGCCTGTGGTGTTTCGCGCCGCGCTAGTTCTTGCCGCGCACGGCCCGCCAGGCTTCCAGCATAGCGTCGGCGGAGCGATCGACGTCCGCCTCCGTGGTGGTTTCGCCGCTGACCGAGATACGCATCACCCAGCGGCCCAGCCATTCTGCGCCGCCAACAAAGGTGACGCCGCCGGCCTGAACACGCGCGATCGTTTCGCGTGTCTGCTCGTCGGCGCCGAAGCATACGGCCACCTGGTTGAGCACGACATCGTTCAGAATCTCGACGCCGCTTTCCGCGCTCAGCTTTTCCGCGAACCGGCGTGCGCATGCGCAATGCCGTGTGATCATCTCGGCAATCTGCGCGCGACCAAAATGACGGATCAGGGCCCAGGTCGCAAAACCACGGGCGCGGCGCGACAGCTCGGGCACGTAGTCAGATGGCGTGCGCGCGCCATCGCCAGCGCCCGGAAGATAGCTGGCGGCGATCTGCATGGCGCGGATATGAGCCTCGCGATGGCGGACAATCGCATAGCCGCAGTCATAGGGGGTTTGCAGCCATTTATGGCCATCAACCGCCCACGAGTCCGCAAGCTCCAGTCCCTCGCCCAGATGCCTGTGCGTTTTCGTGGCGCGAGCCCACAGGCCGAAAGCGCCGTCGATATGCAGCCAGCCATTGCGAGCCTTTACGGCGTTGGCGATCAGCGTGAACGGGTCGAAGGCGCCGGTATTGATCTGCCCGGCCTGCGCGATCGCGATGACGGGACCGGATGTTTGCGCAAGCGCTTCGATGAACGCCGCAGGGATCATCGCGCCATTGCGATCCACCGCCACTTTCACAACGCGCCGTGCGCCGAGGCCTAGATATTTGAGCGCGGCAAAGACAGTGGAGTGAGCTTCCTCGCCGATGATGACGTTGATCGGCGGGGCGCCGAAAAGACCGTCCGCCTCGACATCCCATCCAGCACGGCGCAGCACTTCGCCGCGCGCTGCCGCAAGTCCGGTGAAGTTGGCCATCGTCGCGCCGGTGACAAAGCCGACGGATGACTCGCGGGGAAGATCCAGCAACTCAAGCAGGGCCCTGCCCGCCTGCTCTTCAGCCGCTGCGGCAGAAGGCGTGGCGAGGTGGTTGCCTGCATTCTGGCCCCAGAGCCCGGTGAGCCAGTCAGCCGCAACGCCCGTTGCGTTGCTGCCGCCCATGACCCAGCCATGGAAGCGGGGGCTGGTTATGGCTGCGAGACCAGGCTCGGCCAGATCGATCAGTTCGCGAATGACCTGATCCGCAGGAACGCCATCGTCCTGTACAGGCAGCCTGAAGCGTTCGAGTTGCTCCGCATAGGTGGCGGCGGGGCGATGCGTACGTTCCGCATCGCCCGCGCGGCGATCGGCGGCGTAACGCGCGATGCCGGCGAACAACTTGTTCAGATCAGGCGTATCCATGGGGCTATCGCACCGCCTGTCGCCAGGATGTCAGGCGGCCGGCGCGGCGTAGGGCGTCGACTTCATGATTTCGATTTCTTCCGGGGTCATCTCGGCCGGTGTGTTGGCGAACAGCGGCGTCGAGAGATAGCGCTCGCCTGTGTCCGGCAGCATGGCGAGAATGTTGGAGCCCTTAGGCGCTGTCTTCGCGACTTCGAGCGCGCCTGCGAAGGCGGCGCCTGAGGTGATGCCGACAAACACGCCCTCTTTCTGTGCGAGATCCATGCTGGACTTCATCGCGTCGGCGGCGGCGATGGTGATGACCTTGCTGATGCGCGACCAGTCAACTTCGCCCGTGAGCTTCGGAATGAAATCCGGCGTCCAGCCCTGCATGGGGTGCGGCTTCCAGGCGGGGTGACCGGCCGACGGCGTGCCGTCGTCATTGCGCGGCTGGGACTGGCCGCTGGAAATCAGCGGAGCGTCCGTGGGCTCGCAGACGACAATCTTTGTGCGGGGGCTTTCCCGCATCAGCACGCGAGAGACGCCATTCAGCGTGCCGCCGGTGCCGTAGCCCGTGACGAAGTAGTCGAGACCGTCGGCCTTGAAGTCGTCGATGATTTCGCGGGCGGTCGTTTTCTCGTGATAGTCCGGGTTGGCCGGGTTCTCGAACTGGCGCGTCATGAACCAGCCATGCGCTTTCGCCAGCTCGATCGTCTTGGCGATCGCGCCCGTGGCGCGCAGCGGCGCAGGCGTGAGCAGAACCTTGGCGCCAAGGAAACGCATCAGCTTGCGGCGCTCGATCGAGAAGCTTTCCGGCATGACGATCACAAGCGGATAGCCCTTGGCGGCGCAGACCATCGCGAGACCGATCCCGGTGTTGCCGCTGGTCATCTCCACAACAGTCTGGCCGGGCTTGAGTTCGCCCGAACGCTCCGCCGCCTCGATCACGCCGAGCGCGAGACGATCTTTCACCGAACCAAGCGGGTTGAAGGCTTCGACCTTCACCCAGAGATTCACGCCCTCGGGCGCGAGGCGATTGATCCGCACGACCGGGGTACGGCCTACGGTTTCAGTGATGCTGTTGTAACGCGCCATGGGGCTTTTCCTCAAACGGGTTTGCAAAACCTACTACCGGCTTGCTCCATAGCAAACATGGGGATTGCCCGAATTTGCCATTTGTCCCGCAAATCGGACGGACTGGCGGTGAATCATCTGACCTGCCAGTTTGCACCATGGCCAAATCGACCACTGCTTATGTCTGCCAGTCCTGCGGAACCGCCCATGCGAAATGGTCGGGCCG
>DAIRES010000014.1:0-3929 GCA_036795465.1 Hyphomonadaceae bacterium | reverse complement strand
GGCACGCGGTGCGCTTACATTTCAGGCGAAGAAGCCATCTCGCAGATCCAGGGTCGCGCACGACGCCTTGGCATTGAATCGGCGCCTGTTCAGCTCGCTGCAGAGACGGATCTGCGTTCGATCCTGAAAGCGTTGAAGGCGACGTCGCCCGAAGTCATCGTGATCGACAGCGTACAGACATTGTGGTCGGACAGCCTCGAGGCCGCGCCGGGCTCTGTGGCGCAGGTGCGCGCGTGCTCGCAGGAGCTGACGCGCTTTGCCAAGAAGACAGGCGCGGCTGTCATTCTGGTGGGGCACGTCACCAAGGACGGTCAGATCGCAGGGCCCCGTGTGCTGGAGCACATGGTCGATGCGGTGTTCTATTTCGAGGGCGAGCGTGGGCACCAGTTCCGTATTCTGCGGTCGGTGAAGAACCGCTTCGGCCCGACCGACGAAATCGGCGTGTTCGAGATGGGCGAGCTGGGTCTGTCGCCTGCGCGAGACCCATCGGCGCTATTCCTCGCGGGAAGCGAAGCTGAAGCTTCCGGCCGCGCCGTGTTCGCCGCAATGGAAGGCTCGCGGCCTGTGCTGGCCGAAGTGCAGGCACTGGCGGGTCAGGAGACGGCGGGAAATCCGCGGAGGTCGATTGTCGGCTGGGACAGTCCGCGGCTGTCGATGCTGCTGGCGGTGTTCGACGCGCGATGCGGGCTGCGGTTTGGCATGCGGGACGTCTATCTCAGTGTTACCGGCGGCTATCGGATAGCTGAACCGGCCGGCGATCTGGCCGCAGCTGCTGCACTGGCGTCGGCGCTGCTGGATCGGCCGTTTCCGGCAGGTTCGGTGTTTTTCGGCGAAGTGGCGCTGTCGGGCGCGATTCGACCTGTGGGCAGGATCGAACCAAGGCTGCGCGAAGCAGCGAGGCTTGGTTTTTCAAGGGCTTTCGTACCGGCAGGGGCGCCAGATACAGTCGACGGCATGGCGGTCCATGGGCTATCCAGACTGCAGGACCTCGTGGACGTGTTGGGCGGGGATTCCGAGTAGAGGGTTCTGACGTGGCGCCTCCTTGGGTTTTTGATGTCGTGATTATCGGCCTGACGATCATGTCGGCCGTGATGTCGATCGGGCGCGGCCTGATTCGAGAAGCGTTCTCGGTGATCTCGTTCATCATCGGCGGCCTGGCCGCATGGTTGTGCCTGAAATTCTTCGAGCCGCCCCTGAAAGCGATCATTTCTCCTAACGAGCCTTCGGTCGTACCGGCTGCGATCCTCGTGGTGGCGGGATTTCTGGTCGCGTACCTGCTGGCGGCCTTCCTGGGTGGCCGGCTGTCGAAGCTGATCCATGCCTCGCCGGAAATCGGCGCTCTGGACCGGATTGCCGGCGCCGGTTTCGGCCTCGCCCGCGGCATATTGGCCGCAATTCTGTTTGTTCTGCTCATGCATCAGGTTTTGCCGGCAGGCGGAGAGCCGGACTGGGTTGCGAAGAGCTATACATACCCATATCTGGACGCCGCAGCCGGCGGTGTCGGCGGCGCCTTGACCACTGTAGTGGAATTGTTCACCGGCGGGGCGCAAGCCGCGACGGCGGCGACGAGCACTCAGTAAGCATTTGCCCGGAGGCAAGCTTTGGCCAGTCCTGAAGTCTTCGACGAACCGGGACTGGATGACGATGATTTCGGCCCCGATTCCAAAGACGGGATGCGCCACAAGTGCGGGGTGTTCGGGGTTTACGGACGGGATGACGCCGCAGTCCTGACGGCACTTGGGCTTCACGCCCTGCAGCATCGCGGACAGGAAGCCTGCGGGATCGTCACCTTCGATGGCAAGGGCGGCACGTTCCGGTCCGAGCGCCACATGGGCCTGGTCGGCGACAACTTCAACGAAGACAGCGGCGCGATCTCGCGCCTGCCCGGCCGGATGGCGATCGGGCACAACCGCTACTCCACGTCGGGCCGGGTCGTTCACCGGAACATCCAGCCGATCTATGCAGACCTCGCCCATGGCGGCCTGGCCGTCGCGCACAATGGCAACCTGACCAACGCCCGCGCGATCCACCGCGAGCTGGTGCAGAACGGCGCGATCTTCCAGTCGACCATGGATACGGAAGTCGTTCTCCAGCTGACCGCGCGCTCGATGCGCAACCGGATCGAGGATCGCTTCATTGATGCGCTGCGCCAGCTTGAAGGCGGCTATGCTTTCATCGCGCTGACCAACGACAAGATGATGGGCGCGCGCGACCCGTGGGGCCTGCGTCCGCTGGTGCTGGGCGCGCTCGAAGACGGATCGCCTGTGCTGTGCTCGGAAACCTGCGCGCTTGATGCGATCGGCGCGAGCTTCGTTCGCAACATCGAAGCGGGCGAAGTGGTCGTGATCGACAAGAACGGCGTCGAGAGCCTGACGCCCTTCCCGCAAGGCCGGTCGAGCCCGTGCGTGTTCGAGTACGTTTACTTCGCGCGGCCTGACTCGATCATGCATGGCCAGAGCGTTTATGAAACGCGCCGCCGTTTCGGCCGCATCCTCGCAAGCGAAGCGCATGTCGACGCGGACATCATCTGCCCCGTGCCGGATGGCGGCAATCCGGCGGCGCTGGGCTACGCAGAGGCGTCGAGCATTCCGTTCGGTTTCGGCATTATCCGCAACCATTATGTCGGCCGCACTTTCATCCAGCCGACGCAATCGGGCCGGCAGCGTTCGATCTCGCGCAAGCATGCGCCGAACCGTCCGCTCCTGGATGGCAAGCGTGTTGTGCTGGTGGATGACTCGATCGTTCGTGGAAACACGTCGCAGCGGATCGTGCAGATGATCCGCGATGCAGGCGCGAGCGAAATCCATTTCCGTGTCGCCAGCCCGCCGATCAAGCATCCGGATTTCTACGGCATCGACATGCCGTCGAAAGAAGAGCTGATCGCGTCGTCGATGTCGGTCGACCAGATGAAGCGCTACCTGAAGGTGGACTCGCTGGCCTTCATCTCCCTGCCCGGCTTTTACGAAGCACTGGGCGCGGGCAAACGGAACGATGGCGCGCCGCAGTTTGCGGACCATTGTTTCACGGGCGATTATCCGACGCGTCTGGTCGATCGCGATCACGACATGGCGTCGAAAGAGCAGCAGCTTTCGCTGCTCGACGACTAGGGGCTTCAGATGGATCGCCGTATTGTTCTTGTCACCGGCGCCTCGCGGGGGATCGGCCGCGCGGCTGCGCTGGAGCTGGCGAAGGCCGGCAATCATGTGATTGCGACCGCGCGATCGGAGAAGGCGCTGACCAAGCTGGATGATGAAATCCAGGCGGCGGCGGGACATCCGGCGACACTGATCCCGCTCGACCTGCGCGACATGAACGCGATCGACCGGCTGGCGTCCGCGCTGCTGGAGCGCTTCGGACGGCTGGATGGATTGCTGGGCAATGCCGGCGTGCTTGGGACGCTGGGACCGCTCGAGAACATTTCGCCGGCGGCGTTTCAGGAAACGGTCGAGGTGAACTTCACGTCGAACTGGCGGCTGATCCGGGCCGTGCATCCGCTGCTGCGGATGAGCGATGCGGGGCGAGCGCTGTTTGTGACGTCGGGCATCGTGCCGAGGCCGCGGGCTTTCTGGGGCGTCTATGGCGCCACGAAAGCGGCGCTGGAGACCATGATCGCCTGCTATGCGGACGAGGTGGAGAAAACGCCGATCCGCGTGAACCTGTTTGATCCGGGCGCGGTGCGCACCGAGATGCGGTTCAAGGCGATGCCGGGGGAAGACCCGCTGACGCTGCCGACTCCGCAGGAAGTGGCGGCGACGATCCCGCAGTATCTGGCGGCGGAATGCGCGCTGCATGGCGAACGGATCGTGTTTGCGAAGCGCGCGAAGTCGTAGGCGCAAGCGCGTGCGATCTCAGTCGCAGGGCGACTGAGGCGAAGTTTTCTGAAATCGGATCTTGAGTGTGAGCGGAGGCCCGCGCGGTTGCGCGAAGAG
>DAIRES010000013.1:33266-35359 GCA_036795465.1 Hyphomonadaceae bacterium | reverse complement strand
TCCCCTTCATCTACACAGAGCGCCTGAAGCTGGTCCTGCTCCACCGCGCCAAGCCACCGCGGAAGATCCTCGCGCGCCTCAACCGGGCAGCAGCGCTGTTCGACAATCTCGAACGCCTGGCTCAACGCCGTGCGCAACGCATGCAGCGCGAGCTGGCCAACAACCCCCTCCGTCTTGCGCCTTCGGCGCAATCCACCTCCCCCAGTCTCCGACTGGCGGAGGCAAACCACCATTGCCTTGCCTCCCTCAGTGCGCAGCACTGGGGGAGGTGGATTGCGCGCCCTTGCGCGCAAGACGGAGGGGGCCTCTTCGCGCAACCGCGCGGGCCTCCGTCCAACTCAACTCCCCAAAACCCGACCCAAACCACCTCGCAGGCCCCACCTGCGAGAACGCCCCCTCGCGCCCAAACGCAAACGGCCCGGCTTTCGCCGGGCCGTTCGTTCATTCAGATAACTCGGGTTTTCTAGACCCCTCGGCGTGTCGCGCCCATCACGGCGGAGACGACGAACAGAACGAGGAAGATGAAGAACAGGATTTTCGCGATACCGGCAGCAGACGCCGCGATCCCGCCAAAACCAAGCACTGCCGCGATGACGGCGACAACAAGAAACACCAGTGTCCAGCTAAGCATTGTCGATCCTCTGTCAGCAGCGCCCGGCCATTCGGGCATTCGCTCTCGGCGTATCAACGGACATCTGCTGGCTGGGTTCCGGGCTTTGTTGCACCTTCGGAATTGGCCTTTGAATCATAATTGCGACGGATTTCGAGCCCGTTGCGGTCGATCACCACCACGTCCTGAACCATGTGTTCGCCGTCGATCTGGATCACACAGAAACTCGCCCGCGTCGCGCGCAGCCGATGCGACAGCGTTCCCGATCCCATCTGCACCATCGGCCGCTTCAGGCCGGGCACGTGGAATGTGAAAGCGTCGTGGATATGCCCCGTGATGATCGCATCGACCTTCGCAGCTGCGCAGCGTTTCAACGCCTCGCCCCCGCGTTTGGTTGATACGGAAATCTTCGCCAACTCCGGTTGATCAAGCGGGTGATGGCAGATCAGCAGCCGCCACGCATTCTCCGGTCCCTTGGACAGCCGATCCAGCGCATCCTCCAGATCGCCAATATCGATCACGCCGTCAGCCCAGTTCATACGTCCCTGAAAGCCGCGCGCCGAATTGATGGCGGATACTCTCACCAGCCCATCGCCAAAATTCCGGATCTGCCCGACCACGTCGAGCCCTTCCATGTACCGCTCATAGCGATCGAACGGCGCCACGACCCGCGCAGGCAGGTGATAGACCGGCGTATCATGATTGCCCGGCGCCGTGATGACCGGAAAGCCCAGGTCATCAAACCAGGCCCGCGCAGCCTCGAACTCCGAACGCTTGCCGGTCTGCGTGATGTCGCCCGCGATAATGATCCCGTCTGGTTTTACATGCGCGGTGAACTGTTTCACCGCATCCAGCGCTTCCTGATCTGCCGCGCCGAAATGGATATCGGACAGGTGCAGCAGGCGGACAGTTTTCTGCGTTACGCCGCTGTCAGGCATTGCGCCGCATCCTCCACGAATGTGACCTGCACCTTCGATCCGGCCTCGATGTGCTCGCCATCCACGATGATGGGAATGTCGCCGCCATCGCAGTTCTCGATCTGCATCGTCATCGCCGGCACAACCGTAACGCCAGGCGCGCTGCGCCAGTCAGCGAAAAAGGATGTCCAAACGACATTGAGCGCGCCGCCCGTAGTGGGCGAGGCGAGGGCGGCCACTTCCATGCCTGTCCCTTCCTTGGTCAACGATCCGACAACGGCGCCGATAATGCTCGTCCTCGGAAGTTGGCCCCCTGCCTGACTGTACGCCTCGCCATACCGCGCGTCGAGTTGCAGGGTGTTCAGGATATCGATCGCGGCTTTTGCTTCCGTTGCAGCTTTCACCAGATCGCCCCGGCGCAGGCTTTCGCGCGCATCGGCAAAATGCGCCGGCGCACCGGCCAGCATGGCGCAGAAAAACAGCTCGTCATCGACCTTGCCCGCCGGCAGCGTCATTCGTTTCGGTGAGGCGATCACATCCTTGACGATCTGGTCCCAGGCTTTCTC
>DAIRES010000013.1:0-33166 GCA_036795465.1 Hyphomonadaceae bacterium | reverse complement strand
TCATTCGTTTCGGTGAGGCGATCACATCCTTGACGATCTGGTCCCAGGCTTTCTCGCCATGGATCGATTTTGTCAGCAGGTTCATCGTGCCGCCCGGAAGCAGCAAAAGGTTGGGGGTCGCTTGTCCCACCGTCTCAAGTGCGCCTTTCAGCGTGCCATCGCCGCCCCATACCACAAACAGGTCGGGTTCCTGCTCGGCGACTTTTTTCAGCTGGCCAAAAAAGTCATCGCCGTCCGTCTGCAGGATCTCGGCACCCCTCACGCCCGCCGACTCAAGTGCAGCCCGAAGGCGCTCTCCGCCGTCAGCCGAGACGGATCCAGAGTTCGGGTTGAAAAGAGCGATAGTTTTCATCTTGTCCCGCATTCCCCTGGATCAGACAGACCCGGGAATTAACGCGGAACCTCGATCACGAGTTCCCTGTCAGCTCTGGGGAAACAAGGCCATAGCGCCTGCGATCAGAAGACCGCCTGCCACGCAAAGGCACAGCAAAAGGGCCACGAGACCACCGCGATCAGAAACCTCGCGGTCGATCTGGTCCGCCAACTCCTTTTCATGCACGTCGGTCATGGCAATACTGTCCGTTATCCAGATCATTGAATGGTCGATAGGAATGGAGGTTCCCGCGTGAAATGCACAAAGGGCGCTGCTTTCGCAGCGCCCCCGATATGCAAAGCAAAATCCGGGCGCTAGCCGCGATATTCGCCGTTCGCCCAATACGTCCGGCCGCTGCGGCGGTCGACGTAATAGTACCGGTCCGAGTTGCGATCGTAGATCAGCTCCTCGCCATTCGGGCCGTAGCGGTTGCTGCTGTAGTTGCGGCCGTCATCGCGATTGCGATCCGATGCCGCTCCAGTCACGCCGCCGGCGATCGCGCCTGTCGCGGCGCCGATGGCGGCACCCTGACCTGCATCGCCGGAGCCGGTGTTGTTCCCGATGATCGCGCCCGCGGCCGCGCCAAGCAGGGCGCCGCCCACCGCGCCACGCTCGGTATTACCCGACGAGGTGCAGGCCGTGGCGGCAAGACCGGCGGCGATTGCCGCAGAAACAATGAGGATTTTCATGCCAGAACTCCTTGATCTTCATGAAGCGCAACGTCCCCTCGGGACTTGCGTTCCGCTCAGCGCATCGACTTGCGCACTGCGCCGCCGACGCCGCCCAGGATCAGGCCGACCACGCTTGCCTGCGCGACAAGCACAAGCGAGGGGACGGTTATGGCCGTAATCACAAGTCCAGCACCCGCTCCAAGCAGCGCGCCAGCGGCCATGCCTGCGCCAACGCTGGATGACTCTTTCGGCTGGTGCGCGACCGGAATCGCTTCCATTGATTTGAGCTGCAGAAGCACTTTCGATACTTCGCGCAGATCGGTCTCTTCACCGCCCGACATGTTTTCGGCGGTACTTTCAGCAAGACGCTGCGCATCGAGCTTCCAGCTTTCCAGAATACGGCGCTTCTGGTCAACAGTGAGCGTCGGCTCATTGAGGACCTTGTCCGGACGGTCAAAGTACCGTTGCGGATACGCGATCAGTTCTTCGACGTTGGTGTTCATGGCGCGTTTGCTCCATCTGTGTGGTCAACTCAAAACGGGACTCCCGGGATCGGGTTCCGGGAATCACACACGCGATAAGTTGTCAGCGGAGCGGAACCGGAACGCGCTTGTCATAATGGCCGCTGGCGTCAGGACGCCAGCGGCCACATTATAAAGTCAGCCCTGCTGAACTACGTCGCGTCCCTTCAGGCGTCGCGAATCGGCAGCGAAGCGTAGGCGATGCCACCATCCACCGCGATCGAGTCGCCGCACACATAATCGCCAGCCCTGGAAGCGAGGAAGATCGCCGTGCCTGCCATGTCTTCATCGCGACCAATGCGGCGCATCGGCGTGCGTTCGGCCACAGCGTCTTCCATATCGCGCGCTGCGCGGTTCATTTCCGAGGCGAACGGTCCCGGCGCAATGGCGGTGACAACGATGTTGTCCTGCACCAGCCGCGCCGCCATCCGCTTGGTCAGATAAAGCAGCGACGATTTCGACGCATGATAGGAGTATGTTTCCAGCGGATTGAGCTTGATGCCGTCGATCGAGCAGATGTTGATCACTTTCGCCGGCTGCTCACGGCTCGCGGCTTTCTTCAGCGCGGCATGCAAAGCCTGCGTCAGGAAGAACGGCGACTTCACGTTCAGGTTCATCACCTTGTCCCAACCGGCCTCGGGAAATTCTTCGAAGTTCGCGGCCCACGCGGCGCCTGCATTGTTGACGAGAATATCGAGCTTGCCTTCGCGCTTGTAGATATCCTCCGCGAGCATTTTCGCGCCGGCGACCGTGGAGATGTCCTGCGGTAGCGAAATACATTGCGCGTGGCCAAGTGCGGTCAGCTCGGCGGCGGTTTCATCGCAGGCGTCGGCCTTGCGCGCGGAGATGTATGTCTTGGCGCCGCTCTCAACGAACCCCCGCGCAATCATCTTGCCGATGCCGCGCGATCCGCCCGTCACCAGTGCGACGCGGCCCTTCAGCGAAAAGAGGTTCTCGATCATGTGTAACTCCCCGTGTTTATGGGGGCGGACACTAACCTGACGATAGGGAAACGCTAGGTCGTATTGCGCAACCCGACATCCAGATTTGATCCCCCTGCGTATCAAGCGCAGTCCGCGGAGATTGCGATGAAACAGCTTGTTCTGGCCTTCGGAGCGCTTGTGGCGTCGGCATGTGCGACAACAGGTGTTGAGGAGCCGGCCTATAATCTGCTCTTATCCGAAGGTTCGTTCGAGGTGCGTGACTACGCGCCAACGATCCTTGCGGAAACCACGGTTGATGGAGACGCTGTGGGCTCGCGCTTTGCGGGCTTCGGCCCGTTGGCCGACTACATCTTCGCCAAGGATCGCAAGGGCGAAGAGATCGCGATGACGGCCCCCGTAACCCAGGCGCCGCGCGAAAAGATCGAGATGACTGCCCCGGTCACGCAAAAGTCCGAAGCAGGGAAGTGGACCGTCGGTTTCACCATGCCTGCCGGCTACACGATGGCCACCCTGCCCAAGCCCGGCAATCCTGCCGTGACCCTGGTTGAACAGCCGGGACGAAAAATGGCCGTGCTTTCCTTCTCCGGCCTTGCAGGAAACACGATGATGGAAAGGAAGAAGAACCAGCTTATGGAAAAAGTCTCGTCCAGCGGATACGTCGCGAAGGGTGAGCCGGTGTTCGCATTTTATGATCCGCCATGGACGCTCCCTTTCCTTCGCCGCAACGAGGTGATGATCGAGATTGCGCAGCGATAGTCCGGAGCCGTGTGCCGGTCGCGCGTCTGTGATCGAAAGGCCCGGTTAAACTCCGGTCATCTGCGATCCACTTGATTAGCTACCGCGTAATCAGCACCGGAAGCAGCGAGCCAACAGATATGGTTCTGGTCGCGCCGATCTTCACGGCGCCGCATCGCTGCATCGAACAGAGAGCAGGAACTCACATGTACAAACTCGTCCCGCTGGCGGCCTTCGCCGTCATCCTGACCGCTTGCTCGGAGCCCGCCGCGGCGCCGGCTGACACCATGGCCGCAACGCCCGCCGCGACCGAACCGGCGCCGGCAGCGCCGACAGTTGAATCCAAGGACATCGTCGATACGGCCGTGGCCGCCGGATCTTTCACGACGCTCGTCGCCGCAGTTCAGGCCGCTGGTCTTGAATCGACGTTGCGCGGTGCTGGTCCCTTCACCGTTTTCGCGCCGACCGACGCAGCCTTCGCAGCGCTTCCCGCCGGCACGGTGGAAAGCCTCCTGAAGCCGGAAAACAAGGACAAGCTTGTCGCCATCCTGACCTATCACGTGCTGCCGGGCGAAGTGATGTCTTCAGCCATCGCCGGGCAGACGCTTGAGCCCGCGACAGTTCAGGGCGCCACTCTGAAAGCCGTCGGCGGTGCAGATGGCTCTGTGATGATCAACGACGCCAAAGTCGTAACGGCGGATGTCGACGCTTCGAACGGCGTCATCCACGTGATCGACAAGGTGATCATGCCGCCGGCCAAATAGGCTGGTCCAAATAGATATGCGAGCATTCCTCCCCACAACGCGCGTCTGACTCCGATTGGACGCGCTGCTCGGCAAACCGCCTGCTTCCTGAAGCAGGCGGTTTGTTTTTGGGTCAGTCCTGCATCAGGTGATCAGCCAGCGCGGCGTAAGCCGGCAGCGAAACCTTGTCGAGAATGCTGTTGCCGTTGGCGGCCACGGGGTGCGACGCAAAGCGTGCGATCACGACATCCGCTTTCGGTGCGATCCAGCAGACCTGTCCGTGAATGCCGCGCGCCGTGTAGGCGCCGAACTTGTCATGGCTCACCCAGAACTGGTTGCGATAGCTCCAGCCCGGAACGGTCGTGTAGCCGGCCTTCGCGAAATGATCGCGATCACCGCCATTCGCGATGTCATCCACGACTTCCTCGGGCACGATCTCCTGACCATTGAACACGCCGCCTAGTCGCAGCATTTCTCCAAACCGCGCCAGATCGCGCAGGCTGAGATTCATGCCGCCGCCACAAGCCGCCGTGCCGATGCGATCAACGATGATGTACGCGTCTTCCTCCGCGCCCAGCTTCTGCCAGATGCGCTCGGACAGCAGCTGCGCCATCGGCGTATCGGTCACGCGCTGCACGATCCAGGAAAGCACCTCGGTGTTGCATGTCTTGTAGGCAAACGCCTGCCCATGCTCGCCCTGCTTTTTGAGCGTGCGCAGGAAATCAAAGATCGTCTCGGCGCCCGAATAGCCGGCAGGAGGAGGTGAGAAACCCGCAGCGATGCCATAGGACCGAACCTCTGCATTCGGGTCGGTGTAGTTCTCGGAATACTGAACGCCGATGGTCATATCCATGACGTGGCGCACCGTAGCGTCGCCATAGGCCGTATCCGCCAGTTCGGGGATGTAGCGCGAGACCAGCGCGTTCGTGTCGATCTTTCCCTCGTGCGCGAGGATCGCAGCCATCAGGCCGACGAAGGATTTGGTCACCGAGAATGCAATGTGCGGAAGATGCGGCTCCAGCGCGCCACGAAAAGTTTCGTAAACGATCTCGCCGCGATGCAGGACGACGATGCCATCCGTGAACATCGCGTCGATCGACTGGCCCCATGTCATCTGCTGTCCTTCCTGCGTGACGAAGGAAATGCCGTCGATCTCCTTCCGCAGTTTTCGCGGGAAGCGATGCACGGGCTCGCTGCCGCGCCGGATGTTCACGGTCGATTTCAGTTCGCGCTGATGGCTGAAGGCCCAGCGGGTATTCGGAAACGAGTTTGCGGAAAGCCCATGGGTATCCGTGCCCACGATCTGATCGGGCCCGGGCGGAAAGCCCTGCATCAGCTTGCGCACTTTGGGGTCGCTGGTCTGGGCGTTCCAGTCACTGGCCATTCGCGGTCGCTCCAGATCGGAAGTGTTGGCGTTCTGCAAACGCGACCGTATCCCCGGCGCTCAAAAACGCCAGCGTCAACCGTGCGCGTGTCGTCGCACGTCGATCATTGCGGATTGGGTTGAGCGTCCGAAGCCTAGTAACCGCCCAGACGCGCGTAACGGTCGCGGTGGAAGCTCTCGCCGCCATAGAGTGCTTCAAGCACGCGGGCGCGCTTCATGTAGAGGCCCGAGTCATGCACATCGGTCATGCCGATGCCGCCATGCATCTGCACGGTCTCGTTCGAAACCAGATGCAGCGTTTCCGCCGCACGCGCCTTGGCCAGCGAGGCCAGCTCGGCGACATTGTTGGCGTTCGCATCAAGCGCGGCAAAGGCAGCGCCAACGCAGGAGCGCGTCAGCTCCAGTTCGGTGAACATCACCGCGGCGCGGTGCTGCAGCGACTGGAACGATCCAATCAGCTGGCCGAACTGTTTGCGGACTTTGAGATATTCCGAAGTCATTTCGAACGCAGCATCCGCCGCGCCGAGCGCTTCGGCGGCGAGCCCGATGCGAGCACGATCAAGGATCTGCTCAAGCGTGGCAAAGCCGGCATCCACCGTTCCCAGAACCGCGTCCGCGCCCACTTCGACGTTGGCGAAGCTGATGTTCGCGGCAGCGTGCGCATCCAGTGTTTTCAGCGCCGTGCGGCTCACGCCTCTTGCGTCGCCCTGCACGAGGAACAGCGTGATCCCGCTCGTATCGCTCTCGCCGCCGGACGTACGCGCAGCAACGATGAGCAGGCCGGCCTCAACGCCATCAACCACATAGCGCTTGTCGCCCGAGAGCGTGTACCCGCCAGCCGACTTCTTCGCGGCAAGCTTGATATGCGACGGATCGTGATGCGCGCCTTCATCAACGGCGAGCGCCGTGATGAGATCACCGGAAGCGATCTGCGGCAGATAGGTTTCCTTCTGCGCCTGGCTTCCCGCAATCACGAGCGCCGACGCGCCGATCAGGGCGGTGGAGAGCAGGGGCGATGCAGCAATCGTCCGGCCCTGCGCCTCAAGCACCTGGCCGAGGCCGAGATAGCCGAAGTTCGAGCCGCCGAACTCCTCGGGGATCAGTACGCCGGTGAAACCCAGCTCCGCCATTTCTCTCCAGGTCGTGCCGTCGAAGCCTTCGCCTTTCTCGCGAAGTTTGCGCAGCTGGCTGATCGGCAGTTTTTCGTTCGCGAACGAGCGCGCGCTATCGCGCAGCATCTGTTGCTCTTCGCTCAGCACGAAAGCCATTGAAGTCTCCCGGAGTACCGTTTCTTCAGTTTTGTGAGTTGGGTCTTAGCGTCCCGCGCACTGTCCAATCAAGTGCGTCTTCGAGGCGATCATTGCCCCAGAACAGCTCGCCGTCTTCCGTCACGAAGCTGGGCGCGCCGAAGATGCCGAGATCGGCGGCTTTGGAGGTTTCGTCGCGCAGCAGGTCTTTCATGGGTTCGGACGTCATCGCCGCCAGAACCTCCAGCGGATCGAGCCCGGCCCGCCGCGCCGCGGCATGCAGGATCTGCGGATCGGAGATATCGCGGTCGTGGACAAAACTCGCCTGATAGACCGCTTTCACGAAGTTGGGCCGCTCCTCCTGCGGCAGGGAAAGGGTGATCCGCGCCGCCATCAGCCCGTTCTGGGGAAAGCGCCCCGGCCGCCGGAAAAGCAGGCCATATTTCTCGCAGGTCCGCTCGACATCCCGCCACATGTACGACCCCTTTACGGGCACGACATTGAACGGGCTGTCCTTCATGCCTTGCTGGGCGTGAAACAGCGGACCCAGCAGGAAGGGCCGCCATTCGATTTCGACGCCCCGCGCCGCGGCTGCTTTGTCAGCGCGCATCACGGCCGGGTAGGAGTATGTCGAGGCGAACTCGAACCAGAATTGCAGTTTCACGACAACCTCGAAGGCGACGATTCGTAACCCTAGCAGATTGCGCCGCGAAAAACGGCGCCCATATGCCAAGTCGGACGCCGCCAGCCCCTCTGGCGGAACGAGGACAACAAGGGACAATTCCAATGTCGATTTCAATGCATAAGGCCAGCGCGCCTGTGTTTCTGCGCATGCTGGGCAATCTCGACGCACTTCTCGACAAGGCCGAAAAATACGCCAAGGAGCGTAATTTCGATCCGAACCTGCTGGTTACGTCGCGGCTTGCTCCCGACATGCGCCCGCTTTCCGCGCAGGTCCAGTTCGCCAGCGACACCTCCAAATTCGCAATCGCCCGCCTTTCCGGCGGCGCGGCCCCGCCGATGGCCGATACCGAAACCACGATCGCCGAACTGCGCGAGCGCATCAAAAAAACGGTCGACTACATCAAGTCCGTTCCCGCCAGCGCAGTCGACGGCTCGGAAGAGCGTGAAGTCGTCCTGAAATTCCCGAACGGCGAGATGAAGTTCACGGGTCTGGCTTACCTGACCGGCTTCGTTCTCCCCAACTTCCTGTTCCACGTCACCACCGCCTATGCGATCCTGCGCCACAATGGCGTTCCGCTGGGCAAAGGCGACTTCCTCGGCAACGCCTGACCTTTCGACAGGACTGGCCTAGCGCCCCGTCGTGCTAAAGAGTGCGCTCTGAATCTCGGAGCGGACGATGACCTGGCTCGACGGCGGCGCATTGGCCTTCTTCCTGGCGACCTGGTGGTTTCTTGGCTGGCTGATCGACATGTCGCCGCTGCACAAGCGGACGCTGTCGGCAGCGATGAAAGCCCAGCGCCGCGAATGGATGCGGCAGATGGCTCACCGCGAGGTGAGGCTGGTCGACGCCAACATCATCACGGGCCTTCAGCAGGCCACATCCTTCTTCGCTTCAACCGCCCTGCTGGCCGTCGGCGCCGGCTTCGGTCTGCTCACGGCGGCAGATACGATCATCCGCGCTTTCGAGGAAAGCTTCGTCCATCTCGAGATCGATCGGGCCGCGTTCTATGTGAAGACCGCGATACTGATGGGCCTCTACGCTTACGCCTTCTTCAAGTTCGGCTGGGCCTATCGCCTTTTCAATTATTCCGCCGTCATGCTCGCCGCGACGCCTGAAGCCGGAGAGCCCGGCGCGGAGGAAGCTGCTTCTGCGGTCGCTGAAATGAACATCGCGGCCGCTGGCCAATTCACGCATGGCCTGCGCGCATTCTTCCTCGCGATCGCGGTGCTTGCCTGGTTCATCACCTGGTGGGCCTTTGCCTTCGCTACCGTTGTGATCGTGTTTGCCCTAGCTAACCGGCAGTTCAACTCGAAAGCACGCTTCGTCGCGCAGGGCGCGATGGTGCGGCTTCAGGGCAAGCCATAGGCGAGACGGATCAGGAAGACGACGAATAGAACGTGTTCGCCACGTCTTCGAATTCCGGATCGTAGGCGACGCAGTAGCTCGTCCCCATCTCCGCCTGCACGCACATCATCGGCGCGTTCTTGCTGCGCAGTATCAGATAAGCTTCTCGGGGAAGTGGCGCCTCGTGATAGAGGCCCGACGGATCTTCGGGCCGTTCCGCCCCCTCGGGCCATTCCGGCGCCTCTCCGGTCTTCTCTATGCGGACGTTCTGCAGCACGTCCGCTAGAAACGTCTTCATGCCATCCTTCGGGACGACCGGCTTATCGTCCGATGCCGGAACGAATGCCCAGGTGTCCGTTGCGCGGACGGAATGTGACCAGAGCAGGAAGCCATCGGCCTTGCGCAGGGTCAGCAGCAGGACGGCCTGCTCGCAGTCGGCGCCGATTACCTGTGCTTCCAGAACATCCTTCGCGCCGGCGGCCGTGACGCTGACCTCGCGCTGTGCGGGTTCTATGCACAGGGCGGCCTGGGCCGCCGAATCGGCGTCCGGGCTTGTTGCGGGCGCCGCGGCGTCAGGCGCCTTTGCATTGCATCCTGCAGCAAGTACCGCCGCACTGGCCAACAGTATCGCAATTTTCACCAGCCACCCCTAAGCGTCCTGTGGTTTAGCTTGAAACGTCCACCCGCTCCGGGTCAACTCCGGGCATCGGGCGGACAAGGGTGTGACATGGACGGCCATACGCCAAAGACATCCGACGCCCAGCGCCTGCTGGAGCTTCAGCGCGCCGCTCACCGACGCGAGGGGCCGCCAAACGCGCGCGTCCGTATCGACCGGCTGGATCGCCTGGACGACATGGTGCGCAAGAGAAGCGAATCCTTCGCCGACGCCATATCCGCCGACTTCGGCAACCGCTCGCGCTTCGAGACGGCGCTTCTCGAAACGATGGTGACGCTGTCGGCCATCCGCTACGCCCGCAAGAATGTGCGCTGGTGGATGGAGCCGGCTTATCAGGAAGTCGATCTCACCTTCTGGCCCGGCTCTGCGTGGATCAGGCGTGAGCCGTTGGGCGTGATCGGCGTCGTCTCGCCATGGAATTATCCGCTCCAGCTCGCGCTCTCGCCACTGGTGGACATCATCGCCGGCGGCAACCGCGCGATCATCAAGCCATCCGAACAGACGCCCAACTTCTCTGACCTGCTGCACCGCGCCGTGTCGGAGACATTCGCGGAAGAGGAAGTGGGTGTCGTGACCGGCGGCCCGGAAGTCGCTTCCGAATTCACGCGCCTGCCATTCGATCATCTCGTCTTCACGGGCTCAACCTCGATTGGACGCAAGGTAGCTCAGGCGGCGGCCGACGGCCTCGTGCCGACCACGCTGGAGCTGGGTGGCAAATCACCAGTAGTCATCTGCCCATCCGGTTCGATGACCAAGGCGGTGAAGGCCATCGCCTATGGCAAGTTCATCAATGCAGGCCAGACCTGTATCGCGCCGGACTACGTCATGGCGCCGCGCGAGCGCATGATCGAACTGGCAGAGCAGGTGCTGGCCGAAGCCCGTCGTTCCTATCCCGACGTAGGCGGCGATTATTCCAGCATGATCAGCGAGCGCGCCTTCGATCGCATGACCGCTGCGATTGCCGAAGCCGAGCAGGGCGGCGCGAAAATCCTGCGCCATCCGGCGCCGGCAGATCGTTCAAAGCGCCTGTTGCCTCCGATCGTCGTGCTGGATGCCCCGGAAAACTGCATGCTGATGCGCGAGGAGATCTTCGGACCGGTGCTGCCAATCGTGGGGTACGATACGCTCGACGACGCGCTCGAATGGATCAACAGCCATCCGCACCCCCTCGCGCTCTACATTTTCGCGGAAGATCGCAAGGAGCAGACGAAGGTTCTCGATCGCACACAATCCGGCGGCGTCACCGTGAACGGCACGTTGCTGCACATTGCGCAGGAAGGTCTGCCGTTCGGCGGCGTCGGTGCAAGCGGCATGGGCGCCTATCACGGCCGCGCCGGCTTTGACCGCTTCACCCACGCAAGAGCGGTGTTCAAGACCGGCTTCTTCAACGCCGCCAGCTGGCTCGCCCCGCCTTACGGCAAGCGCGCCAAGCGATTGTTGAAGTTCCTGATGCGGTAGCGCTCGACGTTTCTATCAGCCCACCGGGCAGTTGCCCGTTGCGGTTCCCGTGTTGCCGATGGCGGTCGGGGCAAACATCGCTTCGCCTGTTGAGCCGGAGAAGTGCAGCTGCCGGACCCCGCCCGGCAAGTTGATGGTCAGTGTTTGGCCGCCGACAGTTGCTTGCACGTCGCCTTCGGCGGTCCATGCAATAAAGATGTCGAGCTTCTCGTTGGCATTCATGCGGCGCGCGTAAACCTGAACAACATCGCTGGTGCTGGTTTGCAGTTTCACACTGAGAGGAAGGTTGCGGCTTCCTCCCACCTGCAAGGCAACGTGTTTGTCTCCATTTCGAAGCGATATCGTTGCAGCCGGTCCGTACTGGGAATGACGGCCTATCCTCGGCATCTGGAGCTGCGTCTTGAGGGCGCTTATCGCGCAGACATCGTGGACGATGAACGTGGAAAATCGACCATCCTCGCTATCCAGATCGATCGTCAGGTTCGACAGACCGGGCAAGGGTTTGAAGTCTGTTTGCGCAACTGCCGATCCGGCAACGAAGAGCACTGCCGCCGCAACGCAGATAACCTTGAAACGCACGCGTCCCCCTAAATCAGCTTCTACTGGTGATCCCGCAGGCCCAGCACGCGCTTGGCCACCACGTTGAGGTTGACCTCGGACGTGCCGCCTTCGATCGAGTTGCCTTTGGCGCGCAGCATGGCGCGGGTGGACATGATCTCGCCCGGCTTGAAGCCTTCGCCTTCCCAGCCGAGGCCCTGATGGCCCATGGCCTCGACCTGAAGTTCGGTCTTGGTCTGGTTCATCTTGGCGGCGGCATACTTGATGATCGACGTGCCCGGGCCGACATCCGCGCCGGCTTTCGCCAGTTCGGTGTTGCGCTGGATCGTCAGCATGAAGGCCTGCTCGTACATCATCGACTTGGTGACGCGTGAGCGCAGGTCGCCATCGGCGATGACGCCGTCTTTCGTGCCGACATACTTCTTCGCGATGTCCGCGAGGGTCGGGCCAGAATTGCGATCGGCGCCGAAGCCGGTGGCCGAGATGTTCTGGCGCTCATACTGGAGCAGGCGCTTGGCGATATCCCAGCCCTTGCCCGGCGTGCCGACAAGCTGGTCCTTCGGAACCTTCACGTCGGTGAAGAAAGTCTCGCAGAAGGGCGAGGAGCCGGAAATCAGCAGGATCGGCCGTGTCTCGACGCCCGGCGTCGTCATGTCGAACAGCACGAACGAGATGCCCTCGTGCTTCTTCGTGAAATCGGTGCGGACGAGACAGAAAATCCAGTCAGCGTGGTTGGCGTAGCTGGTCCAGATCTTGGAGCCGTTGATCAGCCAATGATCGCCCTTGTCCTCGCACTTCGTCTGGAGCGCGGCGAGGTCAGAGCCTGCGCCCGGTTCGGAATAGCCCTGGCACCAGCGCGTCTTGCCGGCGACGATATCGGGAAGGAATTTCTTCTTCTGCTCTTCGTTCGCGTATTCGAGCAAGACAGGGCCGAGCATCCACACGCCGAACGAGGCCAGCGGCGAACGCGCATTGATCCGCTTCATCTCCTGGTCGAGCACGATGGCTTCGCCCTTGGAGAGGCCGCCACCGCCGTATTCCTTCGGCCAGGCAGGCGCGGTCCAGCCCTTTGCCGCCATGCGGTCGAGCCAGACTTTCGAGTCCGGGTTGACGAATTTCTGGTTGCGGCCGCCCCAGACCACTTCTTCCTCGACCATCGGCGTGCGCATCGAGGCCGGGCAGTTCGCTTCCAGCCAGGCGCGGGTTTCGGCGCGGAATTGTTCGAGGTCAGCCATCGTCAGTTTCCCGGAGCGGATTATGTCGCTTTTATCCGACAGGGCTACCGAGGCGCGCGCGAGGGGTCAATCGGTCCCGGCTACAAGCGATACTTTTGCGCGGTCGCGCTGCCCGTATGCAAGCCCATGACATTCAGCAGATGTACAAGGGCAAAGACGACCGCGGTTCCGGCCAGAACCGTCACCAGCGGCCACGAAATCCACTGCGCCTTGAGGCTGTCCTTGCGTGGCCTGCCGGACTTCCATCCGGCGAAGACGGTCAGCCCGAGGAAGGCAAGCAGAGCGGCGATGGTGACGACCATGTCCATGGCGCAAGACATGACTCGCGCCGGGCGGTCGGGCAAGCATGGCGCGGTTGTTTGCAGGTAGGACGATTCAGCGCGCTTCCGGTCCTTCCGGTGCATCGAAGCGGAATTCGAGTTGGATCACGTTGTCGCTGAATGGCGCGGGAGCGATCTGTGTCGGCGCCCGGATATCGATCAGCGGGATGTCAGCGAGCAGGTGGGGCGTCTTGGCCCAGAAGTGCGGCTTAACCTTCATTTCGATGAGGGCACAGAGCATCGCCCAGGATTGCAGCGGCCAATACAGCGGCACGCTCAATAGCGCGGGCCAGCGTCTCACGCCGCGTGGCTCAGCGGCGAACGCGGCGAACAGCACGCTGGCATACCCGGTGGCGAACAGGCCGAGATGCCAGGGCGCTATTCCACCCATGAACAGGACGCCAGCCAGGAACCAGATCAGCAATGGAGCATGCACGGCCGAAGCGAGCAGGGCGCCTCCGAATGTCAGCTGGGTCGCCATGAAGCGGACCACGCCGATCTCGCGTGCAGCCGTGAACGGCTTTCGCATCAGCACAAGCCAGGTCTGCAGATGCCCCTTGATCCAGCGCGTGCGCTGGCGAAGCCAGGGACGCAACTGTGATGGCGCTTCTTCCAGCGTCGGCGGTTCGATCATGCGGGCCTCACCGCCCAGCCGCGCGAGACGCAGCCCGATGTCTGCATCCTCGGTCACATTCCATGCATCCCAGCCGCCGGCGGCTTCCAGCCGGTCGCGGCGGAAATAGTTGCTTGTCCCGCCCAGCGGAAGCGGAAGCCCAAGCCGCGCAAGGAAGGGCAGCCATACGCGGAAATGGATCGCGTACTCGATCTGGAACTGACGCGCGATCCAGCCTTGGGTGCCATTGTGAATCTGCAGCGGGGCCTGAACCACCGCGAGCGTCTTACCGCCTGCGTGGAATGCACTCATCGCCGCGCGCGGCTGCTCCGGCGCAGGGCGGTCTTCGGCATCGAACACGGCTACGAACTGACCGCGCGCAGAGGCGAGACCGTAGTTCAGCGCCTTGGGCTTGGTGCGCGGATCACCGGGCGGAACAGGAATGATCTCGAACCATTGCGGCCGATCAACTGCGAGAACGGCCCTGAGCGTATTGTCGTCATCCGCTTCGACGAGAATTTTGACGTCCAGCTTTTCGGCTGGATAGTCGAGACGCATGATCGCGTTGACCAGTGAGCGGACGACCTTCTCTTCCTCCCTCAAAAGCGGGATGAGGATGGTCAACGTCCAGAGCTGGCTATCGGGCAAGCGAGCGGGCTGCAGCGCTGCTCTCGGCAGCAGCGTTATGGCCGCCGCCAGGAAACGAAGAGCGATCAACAATCCGAACACCGAACCAAGCAACACAGCGAACGCCTGCATGGTTGCCGACGGGGCGATCAGCAAAAAGCCGACAACACCCGTCACGAAAGCCCACCCGACAGCGCGTTGCAGCACGGTGAGGCCTGACTTTGCGGAAAGATCAGGACGCGACGTCGCGAGGCCTTCGCTCGCCGCTCCGAATGAGCGCGCGTCAGCAAGGCGCCGCGCAAACGTTTCGTCAGCGGCGGATAAAAATGGGTGATCCGGCGCGCGTTTTGCGCGCACGGTCCTATCTCCGTCGATCAGAAAAAGCCCCCAAAGACTGTATCTTTACCCTATGGATTATTTATCCACACTCCGGGGGCGGCGCGCAACCAAGAACTGAGACGCGCTCGAAGTTTTCGTTTTTCTTGCGAGTTGTTCGTAAGCGGACCTACGCTCGGGCGCGGCGGCGCAGTTGCAGCAGGTTGGCGGCCTGCCTCGCGGCCGGGTCCTTTTTCTCAAGCTCGCTTGCGGGCACAGGGCGGCTATACAGGAAGCCCTGAACTTCGGTGCAACCAAGGCCGGCGAGGATGGCAGCCTGTTGTTCGTTCTCTACGCCCTCTGCCGTGACGCGCATCTTGAGATCGCGCGCCAGCGAGATGATCGCGCGGACGATGGCCTGGTTCTCGGTTGATGTATCGATGTCGCGCACGAAGCGCTGATCGATCTTTATCTTGTCGAACGGGAAGGCTCGCAGATAGCTGAGTGAGGAATAGCCCGTGCCGAAATCGTCGAGCGCGATTTTCACGCCCAGTTCGCGCAGCGCGTGAAGCGTACGGATGTTGTGTTCCGTCTCGTCCATGAGAACGCTTTCGACGATCTCGATTTCCAGTCGGCTCGGGTCAAGCTGTGATGCGGCGAGTGCGCCGACAACGGTTGCGACGAGCGAGGGGTTCTGCATCTGTGCGGGCGATAGGTTGATCGCCACGGTGACGTCGTCGCGCCACTGTGCGGCTTCCTCGATCGCCTTGCGGATCACCCAGTCGCCGAGCGGCACGATGATGCCGGTTTCTTCCGCGCAGGTAATGAAGACGGCTGGGGACACCAGACCATGTCCCGGACGGTTCCAGCGCAGCAGCGTTTCGTAACCCGCAACCTTGCGCGTGCGTGTGTTGACCAGCGGCTGGAAGTACACGTCCATGGCCTCTTCCGCGAGCGCGCTTCGGAGGTCCGTTTCAAGGTCCGCCCGGATGCGGGCAACTTCGTCCATGCCACGCTCGAAGAAGCGGGCGCAGCCACGGCCCTGCGCCTTGGCGCGATAGAGCGCCAGCTCGGCGTTCTTCATGAGCACGGCGGGATCGGCTCCGTTGTCCGGCGCAAGGGCGACGCCGACACTGCCGCCGGCAAGAATATCCTTGCCGTTGATCGTGACCGGCGCGAGCAGGGCGTCGACTATGAGATCGGCGAGTTCAACGGCTTCTTCGGCCAGCATGTCGCGCTGCAGGACTGCGAACTCGTCGCCGCCAAGTCGGGCCAGGAAGGCCGCCGGGCCGACGCAATCGCGCAGGCGCTGGGCGACCATTTTCAGGAACGCGTCGCCGGCCGGATGGCCCTGCGTATCGTTGAGCGCCTTGAAGTTGTCGAGGTCGATCACGAACAGGGCAAAGTGTTCGCCGCGCGTTTCGGATGCTTCCTGCGCCATCTCAAGCTGTCGCACCAGCATGGCGCGATTGGCCAGGTCGGTGAGGCTGTCATACTCGGTCACGTAGGCGATGCGGGCTTCGGCATCGCGCGAGCGCGTGACGTCGGAGCAGACGCCGCGCCATCCGCCATCAGCCGTCGGCTGGCCGGAAATTGACCACCAGCCATCATGTCCGCCGATCTGAACGCGCAGAACCTCGTCGCGGAACGGCTTCTTCTGCTTCAGCAGGGTATCGAGCTGTTGGGCTGCTTCAGGAGCAAACAGGGCAAGAAGGCTGCCGCCTTCGAGCACTTCGGCGGGCAGGCCGGTGGCGTCGATGAAGCGCTGCGAGGCCTGGCCCAGGCGGCCATTGGGATCGATGCGCCAGAGCCAGTCGGCCGAATGCGCCTCGAAATCGTGCAGCAGCACGCTCATTGTTTCCTTGGCTTCGGCCAGCGCGGCGGCGCTGACCAGCTGTCGCACAAAGTTGGTATCGCTGTTGGCGGCAAAGCGTTGCAGCGCCATGACGCAGCCGGCGATCAGCAGCATGGCGCTGGCGGACCAGGCATGACCGCCAAGCGCCATGCCGACGCAGGCTCCTGCGCCGACGAGCACCGAGTAGCCAAGCGATGCATTCGGGAAGCTGGAGTTCAGCAGGGCGCCGACGCAGAGGATTGCGGCTGTCAACACGCCGAGGAGCAGCATGTGCTGCGGCCCGGACGATATCATCAGGGCGATGATGATCGCGCTCCACAGCGCGCCGCTGAACAGGGTGTAGCGCACAATCCGCCGTTCTTCCGTTGCGCCGTCAGCGAGCGTAGCGCTGCGTTTGGCTTCGCGCATGCGGATGAAGACAAGGACGGCGCTGGTATAGGTCCAGACGAACACCAGGGGCATGGCGGGTTCGTTCCAGAAGGCGGCGGTGAGGACGACGGCGTTGAGCAGGGAGTGGATAGCCGCCATTGGGGCGAGGGCGTGAAACGCTCTGCGGCGCGCGACGCTTATGGCTTCCCGGTGCGCGGCCGGAACATCGACCTCGCCCAGAAAAATGGCCCGAAGGCTGTCCAGCAGCATTACGGCTGTCCCCGCCGCGCTCCGGGCAAAATTTCCCGAAGTGAACGGCCAGCATGACATTCGAAGGTTAGAAAACCGCTTCGGCCGATCGAAGAAACTTCAAACAGGCGATTCAGACTTCGTTAGCCAGCCAGGGTCGCCGCCAGGGCATCGATCTCGGATTGCCCGGTCGCCCATGAGCAGACGAAGCGGTGGGAGCCGGTGGGCCAGGGATAGAAGCTGGCGCCGGCGGCGGAGAGGCGGGGGGCGGCGCCGGGGGGGAGCATGGCGAACACTTCGTTACCGTCGACCGGATGGGCGAGTTCGGCCCCGTTCCGGGTCAACGCCGCGGCGAGGCTGGTTGCTGATGTATTGGCGCGGCTCGCGAGATCAAGCCAGAGATTGTCTTTCAGGTAGGCCGACATCTGTGCAGCGAAGAAGCGCATCTTCGGCGGCATGTGCCCGGCGCGCTTGGCTCGGATCTTCAGTTCGTGGAAACGCTGCCGCGCCGCGCCGAACAGGATGATGGCCTCGCAGCCGACGGCGCCGTTCTTGGTTGCGCCAAAGCTCAGCACATCGACGCCGGCGCGCCATGTCATTTCCGCGGGCGATGCACCGGTGGAGACAAGCGCGTTGGCGAGGCGAGCGCCGTCGAGGTGAACCGCGAGACCGGCTTCGTGGGCGAGCTCTGCCCGTTCCTTGATCTCGAACGGACGGTAAGCGGAGCCGCACTCGGTCAGGTTGGAGAGCGAGAGGACATGCACCGGCGTCTCATGGATGAAGGACGGATCGTTGGCGGCGAGGCTGCGCTTCAGCGCCGAGAGATCGATACGGGCATGCGCGCCGGGGAGCAGGGAGAGACGGGCGCCGCCGGTGAAGAATTCCGGCGCGCCGCGTTCGTCGCGCTCGATATGTGCTTCCTCGTGGCAAAGGATAGCGCCGTGGGGCGGGCACAGGATGGAGAGCGCCAGAGCGTTGGCGGCCGTGCCGGAGGGCGTGAACCAGACCTCGAGATCGGTCTCGAAGGTCTTGCACAGGGCCTCGCGAGCGGCGGCTGTCCATGGGTCCGCGCCATAGCTGGGGGCGGGGCCGTGCGCAGCGTTGACCATGGCTTCGAGGATTGCCGGGTGCGCCGGGGCGGCCGTGTCGGACGAGAAATTCATCGCTTGTCTCCCGCCGGATGTCTGGAGCCGAATTCTGCATCGTGCAAGATTGCAGGATGAGCGATCTTTCCGGAATCAAGGCGCTGACATTCGACGTGTTCGGCACGACGGTGGACTGGTGCGGCGGCATTGCGCGCGAATCCGAGGCGATGCTGGGCGGGCGGGCAAAGCTGGACTGGGTGGCGTTCGCCAATCGCTGGCGCAAGGAATACCAGCCGGCGATGGACGAGGTGCGCAGCGGCCGGCGCGACTATGTGGTGATGGACCAGCTGCATCGCGAGATGCTGGACGTGGCGCTGGCCGAGTTCGGCGTTACGGGCGTCAGCGACGCGGAGAAGGATCATCTGGCGCTCGGTTGGCGGCGGCTTGATCCGTGGCCGGATGTGGTGGCCGGGATGACGCGGCTGAAACAGCGCTTCACGGTGGCGGCGCTGTCGAACGGAAATATCGCGCTGGTCACCGAAATGGCGAAGCGCAGCGGCATTCCGTGGGACGTGATCCTCGGCGCGGATTTCGTGCGCACTTACAAGCCGATGCCGGTGCTGTACGACAGTGCGCCGAAGCTTCTGATGCTGGAGCCGTCGGAGATCATGATGGTGGCGTGTCATACGTGGGATGTTGATAGCGCGGCGAAGCGCGGGTTCAGGACGGCTTATGTCGGGCGGCCTCATGAGTATGGCGTGGGCAGTGCGTATGGCGCGCCTTCGCCGGGGACGTATGATGTGCAGGTGGCGAGTTTCGTGGAGTTGGCTGAAGTGTTGGGGGTTTAGGTATGCACGCCCTCGTCCTTCGACGGGCGGCCCTTCGGGCCTGCTCAGGATGAGGGCTGACCACAAACTGTCATCCCGGCCGTAGCGAAGCGGAGAGCCGGGACCCATTCATCAACCCTCGTGCTGGCCCAATGGGTCCCGGATAGCGCTACGCGCTTCCGGGATGACAAGCGGTGGGTGTGCTTGAGGCGCAGGACAAAATGAAAAGGCCCGCTGTTTCCAGCGGGCCTTTCCGTCTTGTGTTGCGAGATCGACTAGAGGTCGATGTCGGCGTCTTTCAGGTCGCGCGTGGCGGAGGCGCGGGAGACGTTGCCGGCGGCGAGTTCGGCCTTGTCGAGGCCGCCGTCGCCGTTGGTGTCGAGGTCCTTGAAGCGGGTGCGGACCGACGCCATCGTGCCGGTGAGTTCGTCGATCTGGACCTTGTTGTCAGCGTTGTTGTCGAGCGCGCCGATCGTGCGCGAGTCCATCAGCTTGTCCTGCAGGTCGTTGCGGACGTTGCTGACTGTCTCGTCAGCCCAGCGGTAGTTGACGCGGAAGTACATCATCTCCTGCCAGGACTGCTCGCCCCAGGTCACGTCGATCTTGGAATCCGGGTTGGCTTTGTTGTTGCTCGAGTTGTCGTAGATCCAGGTCGCGATGAGCTTGGTGCCCTTCTTGATCAGGATCGGCTCGATCGGATCGTAATCGCGCTGCCAGTTGAAGTCGTACTTCGGCAGGGAGAGGAGCATCGATTCCTTGCCGTCCGACGTCTTCTGTTTCAGCTCCACCGACCAGCCACGGTAATGGGAGTGCGGGTAGAGCGTGTAGATGTAGGCGTCGGCCGGGAATTCGAGATAGGCGATTTCCTTGTGGCGGGCTTCGCCCTTCGGAATCTTCAGCGCGAAGTCGGAGATGACGGTCGAGCGCTTGATGAATTCCGGCGGGGCTTTCAGCGTGTAGTAGCCGATCTGCGTCTGGTCGGTCGCGGCCTTGCCCGTGGTTGTGTAGTGCATCGAGAAGGACAGCTTGCCGCCGGCCGGGACCGGAGCGCCAGCGCCCGTGGCGATGACCTGCGGCTCAGCGCCCGGCGTGTAGGAGCCGACCGAACCGCCCGGGATTTTCGCGGGCTTGGAGCCGCGATCCGGCGAGTGGTTCGACGTAACGTGGTGAAGGACGGTGCGCTCGCCCGGCTTGATGGCGATTGCTTTCAGCCAGGTGTCGCCCTTGAACGGGTTGTCGACGCGCATGTTCTGGTAGGCGACCGTGCCCGATGCCGGAACGTCGAACGACGGGAGCGTGACGATCACGTCGGGCTTGCCGAGCGCGACGGGCCAATCCGGCGCCTTCGAGGCGTGTTCCTTCAGCGTATCCGGACCCGAGCCGCGCGGAGCGCCGGCTTCGAGCCAATGGATCAGCGTCTTGTTCTGCTGCGCGGTGAGGGCGTTGTCGTTCTGGAACGAGCCGATGTGCGGATCGGCGAAGTAGGGCGGCATCCGCTCCGACATCACTGACTCGAGCATCATGGGCGCCATCGACTTGACGATGTCGTAGCTGTCCATCGCGAAGGGGGCGATGCCGCCTTCCTGGTGGCAGGCGACGCACTTGGCCTGGATGATCGGGGCGACTTCGGTGGAGTAGGAGATGGCGGCGTGCTCGGCCTTGCGGGCGCGTTCCGGGAAGGCGATCGTGTTGCCGGCTTTCACTTCGACGCGCGGGTTGGCGACCGGCTTGCCGGCGAGGACGGCGTCGATGGCCTTCGAGGTTTCGGCGAGCGTGCCGTGGTAGGCGACCTTGAAGCCGGTTTTCGGGGCGACGACGAAGATCTCGCCTTCACGCTGGATGCCGAGCTGTTCGCCGACGAGCTGGAGTTCGTCCATCAGGACGGGGAAGGCGAACTTCTGGGCCTTGGCTTCGGCGGCCGCAGCGTCGCGCGAGTCCTTCGAGTTGATGGCGTAGAAGAGGACGCCTTGCGCCTTGTATTGCGTCTGGAGCTTGGCGAGCTGGGCGGCGACGTCGCGCGAAGTCTTGCCGCCGTTGACCTGGCTCATCAGCACGATGGCCGGAGCGTCGCGGAAGTAGTGGAGTTCGTGGGCGAGGCGGCTGGTGTCCGTCAGCTGGAAGTTGGCGGCGCGTTCCGGCACGGCGGCGATGGTGGGCGCCGGGGCGGGGGCCGAGATGGCCGAAGCGGCGACCGCGGCGGCGACAACAACGGCGGCGGCAGTCGTCAGCAGGACAGACTTCATTCCAGCTCTCCCAAGCAATGTGTCCGAGGCCCGTTTGAAACGGTGCGTAATTATCATTCCAGTATCTAGGCGGCCGGGAAAACCGTCAACGCAGGGGCGGGATTTCAGGGGCGGATTTGACCCCGGAGGTGGTCACAAATCCGGCAACCTGGGCACTGATCGGGGCCGTCCTGTTCGTGGAACGATATGAAGGCGCCGATAACCTAGCGGCAGATGTCGTTAACGGCAGTCTGGGCGGACTGGCGGCTGGCCTGCGAGGGGCGGGAATCAGACGGCCCGGAAGTTTCCTTCCGGGCCGCTGGATTGGATGCCGAGAGGCAGCTGGATCAGCTCCAGCTGATGTTCTCGACGGGCAGGCTGCGGATGCGCTTGCCGGTCGCCGCGTAGATGGCGTTCGTCACGGCGGGCAGGACCGGCGGAAGCGCCGGCTCGCCGAGGCCCGTGGGCGAGTTTTCCGTGATGTGGAAGTGCGAGTCGATCTGCGGCGCGTTGTCGATGCGGATCAGCGGCATGTCGAAGAAGTTCTGCTGCTGGGTGCGGCCCTTGTCGAAGGTGATGCGCTGGCTCAGCTCGGAGATGCCGTCCATGATCGCGCCCTGGACCTGGTTGTGGGCGTTGGTCGGGTTGATGATGGTCGAGCCGACGTCGCCGACGCTCCACACCTTCTGGACGCGCCAGGCGCCGTTCTGCTGGACCTTCACCTTCACGACCTGGGCGAAGTAGCCCTGGTGCGAGAAGTAGAAGGCGCAGCCCATGCCGGTGCCTTTCGGCAGCGAGGCGCGGTTGGCCCAGCCCGAACGCTCGCCGACGACGCGGAGGACGTCTGCCATGCGTTGCGGGTTCATGCCCGCGCGGGTGGCGCCAGCCGGGAGCGGCATGTTCAGCAGCTCAAGGCGGAAGGCGAGCGGGTCCTTGCCGGCGGCGATCGCCACTTCGTCGATGAACGACTGGTGGACGAAGCAGACAGCGTTGGACGTCGGCGCGCGGAGCGGGCCGGTGGGCATGCCGCCCATCATCAGGCTCTGGTCGTAGGCGTGGTTCGGCACGTAGTTGGCCGGGAACTCCTGCGGCGGCGAGTTGGCGCTGGCGAGGATGGTCATCGCGCCGGCGTCGTTGGGACGGCCGAACGAGACGAAGTGGTTGGTGAAGGCGACCATCTTGCCGTCCTTGTCGAGGCCGGCCTTGAAGTTGTGGTAGCCGCCCGGACGATACGGGTCGTGCGCCATGTCCTGTTCGCGCGCCCACACCAGCTTGACCGGGATGTTGCCCGCCTGCTTCGAGATCGCGGCTGCTTCGACGATGTAGTCGTTGTCGAGACGACGGCCGAAGCCGCCGCCGCAGCGGATCATGTGGATCGTGATCTTGGACTTGTCGACGCCGAGCGCCGTCGAAACGAGGCCGAAGCCGCCATTGGCGCCCATGTCGGGACGCTGTGTCGGCGCCCAGATTTCCACCGTGCCGTCGGCTTTCGCGTGGGCCGTGCAGTTCATCGGCTCAAGCGGAGCGTGGACCAGGAAGGGGTAGGAGTAGCTGGCTTCCACTGTTTTGGCCGCGCCCTTGAGCGCCGCGGCAGCATCGCCAATCTTGGACAGGCTGGACTGCGGGGCTTTCTTGGCGAGGTCGGCTGCCTGCTTGTCGTAGGAGGCCGTCGACTCGTCTTTCGACACGCCTTCGTCCCACTGGATTTTCAGCTTCTTGCCGGCTTCCTTGGCGGTCCACCAATCGTCGGCGATGATGGCGACGCCATCGAGCAGGCCCATCTTGGTCGGCAGGGCGGTGCCCGCCTGCTTCACGACGAAGCAATCAGAGATGCCCGGCAGCGCCTTGATCTCGTCGACGTTCGCCGACACGAGCTTGCCGCCGAATACGGGGCACTTCTGGAAGTAAGCGTACTTCATGCCCGGCACGACAGTGTCGATGCCGAAGATGGGCTCGCCGCGAACGATCTTCGGCGAATCCCAGTTGCGCATGTCCTTGCCGACGATGCGGTAGGACTTCGGGTCCTTCATCTTCAGCGTGGCCGGATCCGGCGCCGTCAGCTTCGCAGCATCAGCGACGAGGTCGCCGTAGGCGATTTTCTTGCCGGTTGCGGTGTGGACAACCATCGAAGGCTCGGTCGAGAGTTCGGTGATCGAGACGGCGAGGCGGGCGGCGGCGGCCTGCAGCAGCAGGTTGCGCGTGGCGGCGCCGACCTGGCGGTGCGGGACCCAGTGGTTCGGCGTGGCGAACGAGCCGCCAGCGATCTGGTTGCCGTACTTGGCTTGATCCGCATCGGCCTGTTCGATGACGACCTTGGACCAGTCAGCGTCGAGTTCTTCGGCGATGAGCATCGGGAGCATCGTCTTGATGCCCTGACCGATCTCCGGGTTCTTCGCCATGATGCGGATCGTGCCGTCAGGCGAGATCGACACGAAGGCGTTCACGTCAACCAGCGGGGCCGCCGGTTTCGGCGGGATAGCCGCGATCGTGGGGGCGCCGTCGGTGGTGTCGCCCGGGGTTATGCAACCCGAGAGCATGAGGCCGCCGCCAGCCGCCGAGGCCAGCAGGAAAAAGCGGCGCGAGGCATTGATTGTGTTGCCGTCAGCCATGGATCAGACCTCCCGCGTGTCTGTGGTTGCAGCGCCCGCAGCCGTCTTGATGGCTTCGCGGATGCGCACGTAAGTGCCGCAACGGCAGGCATTGCCCTGCATCGCAGCATCGATGTCCTTGTCCGTGGGTTTCGGCGTCCGGTTGATGAGCGCCGTGGCCGCCATGATCTGGCCGGCCTGGCAGTATCCGCACTGCATAACGTCCACGTCGAGCCAGGCCTTCTGAACGGCCTCGCCCGTCTTTGTCTGGCCGATGGCCTCGATGGTCGTGACCTGCTTGGCGCCGACCGACGAGATCGGGGTGACGCAAGCGCGCGTGACCTGACCATCGAGGTGGACGGTGCAGGCGCCGCATGCAGCGACGCCACAGCCGAATTTCGTGCCCTTCAAGTTGAGCTTGTCCCGGAGGACCCAGAGCAGAGGCATGTTGCCGTCCGCTACATCGACCTTCTCGGTCTTGCCGTTCACGGTGAGAGTATAGCTTGCCATTTTTTCGAGCTCCGCGGGTTTGTTCCGGAATCGCTTCCGGCTCCTCCACCCAGTTTTCTTACCCGAGACGATTATCCGCCCTGCAGAGAGAGCGCGCCTTGCGGGAATCCATAACGTGGGACTTGGCTAACGCCAATGCGGGCGCGGCGCGCCGTCGCCGGATTTTGAGCCCGAACGAAACACGCTTGCGCGAGAAGGCCGTTGCGAGCAACGGCCTGCGCAGGTTCTGTTGCGAATGGTTCTCAGCATTCCGCGCGTCTTGCGACGTTAGCCGCTGTAGTTCGGTAAGTATAGCGAGGCGTTTCGGCTGATGCCGGCGCGCCATTTCCTCCCTCGCCTTGGGCGAGGGAGGTGGAAGAGGCGACTGCCGGGGAAAGAGGCTAGCGCCCCTTGAAGACCGGCGCGCGTTTTTCGACGAAGGCCTTCGCGGCTTCGGCGTGGTCAGCGGTTTGTGCGCTGCGGGAGTGGTTGAGGGCTTCGGTGTCGAAGGAGAGGAGCATGTCGCCCTTCTCTGCGATGTTGAGGTTCTTCTTCATCAGGCCCTGCGTGATGCGAGCGCCTGAGGCGAAGCGCTTGGCGAGGGCAAGGGTTTCGGCTTCGAGTTCTTTCGGATCGACGGCGCGGTTCACGACGCCGAGGCGCTCTGCTTCTTCAGCGAGGATGACGTCGGAGAGCAGGTACAGCTCTTTCGCTTTCGCGGAGCCGACCAGTCGCGTGAGGAAATAGGTGCCGCCGAAGTCGCCCGAGAGGCCGACCTTGGCGAAGGCCGTGGTGATCTTTGCACCCCTGGCAGCGATGCGGAAGTCGCAGGCGAGCGCGATTGAGAGGCCGGCGCCGGCGGCGGCGCCCGGGATCGAAGCGATGGTGATCTTCGGCATGTCGTGCAGCCAGCGCGAGACTTCCATGCTTTGACGGAGTGCGTGGGCCGCTTCTTCCGGCGAACGGCCATGGTTGGCGCCGCCTTCGGCCCCGGCGAAGCCTTTGACGTCTCCGCCAGCGCAGAAGGCGTTGCCGGCGCCGGTGATGACGACGGCGCCGATCGAACTATCAGCGGCAAGGCGGGGCAGGGCTTCGAGCAGGGCGGCGATCATGGGCTGCGAGAGCGCATTGCGCGCCTCGGGCCGGTTCATGGTGAGGATCGCAATGCCGTCCTGTTTGGTTTCGATAAGGTCGGCCATGCACGTCTCCCGGAGATTTTTTATGTGCAGGGAGGGATAGGACCGCCGGATGGCGCAGGCAAGGTCAGCGCTTTGCCGCGTCAAGACTAGCGGAGATAGCGGCGAGGCCGCCTTTGAGTTCGGCGGGCAGGGGCCAGCCGAAGCCGATGCGCATGTGTCGCCTGTCCTGCTCGAACCAGTGGCCGGGGCCGACGCAGGCGGCGTGGTCTGCCGAGAGGACGTGATAGAAGCGGTCGACGTCGATACCCGCGTCGGCGCGTATGCGCGGGAAGCAGACGCAGCCGCCTTGCGGGCGGACCCATTCGAGGCGGGGTTCGCTGGCGATCCATGTGGCGACGGTTTCAACGCCGATGGCGAGATCCTTCGCGACGCTGGCCAGCCATGGCGCGCTTTGCTGAAGCGCCGCTTCGGCAATCTGTTCGTCGATCACGCTGCCGCAGATGCCGATCTGTTCTTTCGCGGCGAGGAAGCGCTCCATCAGCTTCGGATCGCGGCTGATGATCCAACCGACGCGCACGCCGGGGATGCCGTAGGATTTCGAGACGGACGAGACGCTGATGGCGCTTGGGCTGAGGCTGGCTGCGACGGGAAGTTTCGGGATGAACGACATCTCGCGATAAGTTTCATCAACCAGCAGCCGGATGCCGCGCGCTTCGGCAAGCGCGATGAGGCGGCGCAGGGTGGGCTCGGTGAGCGATACGCCAGTGGGGTTATGTGGCGTGGTGACGGAGATGAGTTTGGTGTTGGGGCGCAGGAGGCGTTCGATGCGATCCGGATCGAGGGCGAAGCTCTCTTCGAAACTGAGGTCGACATAGTCGATTGCGCAGCCGATGGCGCGGGGCGTTTCGATGTTGGTGGCGTAGTTCGGCCGCACGACGACGAGGTGATCGTCTTTCTCCAGCAGCGTTGTCGCGATGATGAAGAGAGCGGCGGCGGCGCCGGCAGTGGCGAGGATATCGGCGTCGGTCACGCTGGCCTGTCGGGCGATCAGGTTGATGAGGCCCGGCGCACCGCGATGGGCGCCATAGGCGAGCACGAGATCGTCCGAGCGGATGCCGAGGTCCGAAAGCTTGCGATCGCGCATCGAGCTTTCGGAGAGGTTGTGGCGGATCGTGTCGTAGCCCTGCTCCTCCGGCGACTCGATCTCGATCGGCATGCGGACGTATTTCATGATGGTCTCATGGTGCGAGGCGACGCGGGAGGATCAGGCCTGTTCGGATGCGCGCGTCGCGATGGCGACGACGGCGGGCGGGACCGGCGAGTGTGTGCGCAGCTCTACGTCGGCCGATCCACAGATGGGGCAATTGAGCGTCGATCGCAGCACGCCGACATCGGCGTCGAGCCCCAGTTCGAGCGCGGGAAGGGCAGGGTCGACGGGCGTCTTGCCGCCGCAGTCCTGGCAGGCGACCAGGATGAGCTGGTCGTTGTTCAGCAGATCGCGGAACTTCATTGCCACACCCCACGCGGCCACTGACGGCGGCTCTGTGAGCAAATTCTGCAATGGCGGCGCGCGAAAAGCGAATCAGAAATGCGGCGCGAGGTGAAGATTTGCGGGCTGTTTGAATCTACGGGGGATTCATGCGGGAATATCAGCGCAGCTCGATGTCGCCATTGTCCCACGCGTCTTCGCAATCGCTGGCATCGTGCTGGATGTCGTCCGACAGCAGCTGCGTTGTCGTCATGCCGAGGCCTTTGAAGCGCGGGTCGTCGCATTCGCCGTCGTGCGCGAAGTCGCTGCTGTCGTCACCGAAGTCGGGGATGCCCTTGGCGGTGACGCCGGCGAGGCTGATTTCGCCGCTCGTCCACGCGGCGCGGCAGTCGGCGGCGTCGTGCAGGATGTCGTCTTCCAGCAGCGTGGTGTCTGTCATGCCGGCGCCGTTGAAGCGCGGATCATCGCATTCGCCGTCGTTGGACCAGTCGCTGGCGTCGTCTCCGAAGTCGGGCGTGACGGCGCCGCCTGAACTGATGGCGGCGAGCTGGACCTTGCCGCTTCGCCACGCGCCGCGGCAGTCGCTGGCGTCATGGCCGACGTCGGAGTCGAGGAAGGGGGCGTCTGTCATGCCGGGGCCGGCAAAGCGGCGGTCGTCACATTCGCCGTCATTCGCCCAGCGGCTCTTGTCGTCGCCGAAGTCGGGCGTGGTTTTCTGGGCGTGGACGATGGGAGCGATACCTGCGCTGGCGACCATGAAGGCGGTGGCCGCAGCCACGCGGAATGTCTTCAGCATCGTCGTCGTCCCCGCACCGCGCGACGCGGTTCTGGCGACTATGCAAAAAGGCTCCAGCCTGTCTATATGAGGGATGCATCTGGAACGCGCGAAGGCGCTGTTTCTCGGGGATGGATGGAGGGGGCAATGAAACTCTGGAGCGCGCTGCTGGCGTTGTTCGTAGCCGTGTTCGCTGTGGCGCCGGCCGCCGAGGCGAAGACGATGTTCGGCGAACAGGACAATTTCAACACGCTTCTGAAGCTCGATATTTCTGCCGACCAGATCGAGGCGTACGGCTTGCCCAAGGAGTGGGCGGCGAACACCGAACTGGTCGGTCATTCGACAACGCTGTTCGTGTTGGCCGGCGTGTTCGTCAGCGACAAGGGATACGCGATCAAGACGACTGGCTCCGATGATTACTGGGAGCTGGATGCCGAGATGATCAAGAACATGCAGGAGGTTGGGTTGCTGCCGACCCCTTTGCCGCCGGCAACCATCGACACCTTTGATCTGATCTTCGGATACTCGCTCTGGATCGTTCTCGGCGGACTTGCGCTTTTCTACGGGGCGAAGGCGATCTTCTTCAAGAAGAAGCCGGAAGCTGCGCCGCCCGCTTCGCCGACAGCGGAATAGTCACGGTTGATGTTCCGGGGTTTCGCCGCGTGCTTGCCACGCGCAGGGTTTTGGCCATGCTCTTCCCATGGCCGATCCCTCCCAACTTCTCGCCAGACAATTGCAGCAGGCATCGCGGATCGTGGTGTTCACCGGCGCGGGCATTTCCACGGAGTCGGGGATACCGGACTTCCGCTCGCCGGGCGGCGTGTGGTCGAAGATGAAGCCGATCTACTTCCAGGAGTTCGTGGGGTCGGAAGACAAGCGGCGCGAGGCGTGGACGCGGGTGTTTTCCGGCGCGGCCGGTTGGGTCGGGAAGGAGCCGAATGCCGGGCACCATGCGGTGGCGCGGCTGGTTGAAAGCGGGCGGGCCTCGTCGGTCATCACCCAGAATGTCGACAACCTGCATCAGGCCTCGGGCGTGGCCGAGGGACAGGTGATCGAGCTGCATGGCAATGCCAGCTATGCGACGTGTCTTGAATGCGGCCTGCGGCATGAGCTGGACGAGCTGCGGCCGGTGTTTGTGGATCGCGGGGAAATTCCGGCGTGCCGGGCGTGCGGGGAGCTGGTGAAGACCGCCACGATCTCGTTCGGGCAGCAGATGCCCGAAGCGCCCATGATGCGAGCAGAAGCCGAGACAAATCTATGTGATCTTTTTCTTGTTCTGGGCTCGTCTCTGGTGGTGACGCCGGCCGCGCATTTTCCGGTGAAGGCAAAGCGCAACGGGGCGCGCCTGGTGATCGTGAACCGTGATCCGACGCCGCTGGATGAGATCGCGGATCTCGTGTTGAGGGCTGAAATCGGGCCAACATTGACGGCTGCGATGCGCGATCTGAATTGAACCCGCGTTTCCTGCATGTCGATTTGCAGGAGACCGGCGCCCCTGAAATGCCTTTACGTGAGGGGTAGGTTCTGCCCCCAAAAGCCCGCCTGCGGCCCATTCACGCTGTAATGTTCCCGGCATTGCCCGACGGAAACGAACAGCGTACCCGTTATTCGAATGCCGCAATAAGCGGCGAAACTCCCCGGAGGCTATCCCGTGCGCCGCGCACTTATTCTTGCTCTTGGAACCGCCCTTGCCGCCACTACGGCGATCGCGCCTGCCTTCGCGCAGGAAGCTCTTGGTGCGAAGGCCCCGAAGGCGGCCGTAGCCGCGCCGAAATATGATCCGACCAAACCCTATCCGGCCTACACCGCGCCGAAAACGGCGTGGGGCGCCCCGAGCATCATGGGCATCTGGAGCAACGCGTCGCTGACGCCGCTCACCCGCCCGGCCGCCCTGAAGGATCAGGCCGTGTTGACCCCCGAGCAGGTCGCCAAGATGGAAGGCGACGTGCAGACCGAGATCGAGGAAGGCAACGCGCCGACCGATCCGAACGCGCCGGCTGACTACGTCGCCAAGACGACCGTACAGCGCGCGGAATTCCAGGCCGCTGGCGGCGCCGTCGGCGGCTACAACCGTGGCTGGCTCGATCCGGGCAACCACGTCATGCGCGTGAATGGCGAAGCTCGTACGGCCATTCTCACCACGCCGAACGGCTCGATGCCGGCACGCAAGGCCAACGCGACGACGGCCAACGCCGAAGTTCCGGCGTTCCTCGCGCACCTCGGCGATAGCCCCACGAAAAAGGGCGGCGCTTTCGAGAACATGGAATCGCGTTCGGCTGGCGAGCGTTGCATCGTCTCGTTCGGCCGCAATGGCGGCCCGCCGATGTTCGCGAACGGGTTCTACAACAACAATTACGAGTTCGTGCAGACGCCGGACCATGTGCTCATCAACGTCGAGATGAACCATGACTCGCGCATCATCCGCCTGAATGCGAAGCACCGCACGGACGACGTTCGCCCCTATTTCGGCGACTCGATCGGCTGGTGGGAAGGCGACACGCTGGTTGTTGAGACCACGCACATTCCGCAAAGCCAGCAGTTCATGGGTTCGTGGAAAGACCTGAAAGTGACCGAGAAGTTCAAGCGCGTCGCCGAAGACCGCATGTTCTATTCGTTCACGGTTGAAGACCCGACGCTGTGGGATGCGCCGTGGGGCGGCGAGTACGAGTTCCACCCGCTCGAGACCCAGCGCCTGTTCGAATACGCCTGCCATGAAGGCAACTACGCCCTGCCGGGCATCCTGTCCGGCGCGCGCGTGGAAGAAGCCAAGGCAGCCGGCAAGAAGTACTAGTCGTCAGGCTGGTTTAAGTTTGAAAGAGCCGGTCCTTCGGGGCCGGCTCTTTTGTTTTGTGCCTCCCGTTGGGTGCGGCGGCGCGTTCTAGAAGCTGAAGTCCGGCGTTGATGACGTGACCATCGCGCGCAGACGCGTCGCGGTTGCCTCTCCGCCGATGCTGGCGACGGCGGCCATGAAATCGGCTTCGCTCGCTTCGCGACCCGCAACGCGTTTGCGGTAAGCCGTCCACACGGAATAGAGCCCGTCCGACTTCGGCGCGATCCGGCGCAGCTCTGCGTCTAGCGCGATGTTGGCGCGCAGGCCGCAGGTGTAGGCTGCATCGAACGTATCAGCTTCCAGGGCCGCATGAAGCGAGCGGCCGGCCAACTGTTTTGTGCATTTGCCGGCTGATGCGGCGACGACGGCGTCGGCTGCTTCGGCTTGTCCGGTGGAACGGAGGGCGAGCGCGGCGAAAGCTTCGGCGCCGCCTTCGTGGATCCAGGAACCTGTCTTGTCCTCAAGATAGGTCTGCCGTTGGTAGAGGTGGGCCGCTTCGTGCGCGAAGTGCCAGCCGAGGTCTTCCGCGAAGCCCGGCTTCGCCATCTGCTCGGTCCACATCGATCCGTAGAAGTGGACGAAGACCTGCCCGGGAAGCGTGCCGCCCTGACGGCCGTTGCCGTCGCGATGGGCGAGATCGTAGGACACGAACAGCATCGGCCGCGCGGGCAGCGCGCCGAGACGGTCGGCGAAATGGTGCAGATAGATCGGAAGCTGGGTTGCCAGCTGCGAGCGGATTGCGCCGGGCAAGGCGTTATCAATGACCGCGATGAAGTCCGCCGTTTCGACAGGCTTTGCCTCGCCGATATAGATGTTCTGCCCGCTGTCGGAATCGAACCATTCCGCGGCGCCGGACAGCGCCTTTCCATTGAGCAGGATCGAGCGGCCCGGTGCATTCAGCTTCATGCGCCAGCCATCGTCGACACACTCCCCGCCGCAGGCGAAGAAGCGGCCGGTGTAGGTGAGGATGCCGCCATCGCCGAAGGGCGAGAAAGGGCCGTAGTCTTTCGGCAGGTCGCGATAGACCGGCGGTACACTGAGGGTGACGTTGCTGAACGCCGCGCCATCGTGACGGTGGACGCGTTCGAACTCGCCGGTGCGGATGATCTCGAAGCCTTCGGGCGCCTTCCAGTCGATCGTGCGGCTGGCGTCCGGCGAGCGGGAGAAGACGAGTTCGGTCGCGGGGGTGGGCAGGGTGTAGGCCGCGCTCCAGTTGCCTGAGGCTGGGGCGGTGATCGCTATCTCCGGAAATGCTTTTGTCTCGTCAGCTGGCGCTGTTGCGCAAGCGGCGGCGAGGAGGAAGGTGGCCGAAGTCAGAAGGCGATGCGCGTGTCCCATGGTTGCGGGATTTAGCATGGGGGCCGCCTTGCGTTCCAGACCCGCGGGCGGGGAGGGCCAGACTCTATTTCGCGGGCTTCTTCGGCTTTTTGGGTTTTTTCTTGTTCGACATCCAGGTGCGCCAGATCACGATGGGAGCGCCGAGGACGCGGAGCGCGGAGACGAAGACCAGCACGCCGTAGAGCTTCAGGCCCGCAAGGATTGCGCCGGCTTCGAACGAGCGGGGCTGCAATTCCGAAAGGTGGAAGTTCTGCTGCAGGGCGGTCTTGTTGTCCTGGCTGAGGAAGAAGCCGAACAGGTCCAGTCCCCCCATGACGCTTTGCGAAATGAAGTTCCAGAAGCCGAAACCCTGCGCGGCTTCGGGCCCGAACAGCCGCGCCTCGATGGCGGGCGACAGGAGCGTGTAGGAGTACGCCATCATCGCGACGATCGGCAGGGCGGTGAGATGTGACAGCAGGCGTTGCAGGTCTGCGATGAAGAGTTTGCGCGCGCTGAATTTGCGGCGAGGAGCCTGGGCGAGGCCGAGATCGTGCGGCTTCCAGATGCCTGCGATGTCGCTGATCGCATGGGCGGCGGCGTCGGCGATCGCGATGCCGGCGAAGATGCAGAAGAAGATGTTCTGCGGATTGGAGGGCAGCGTAGGCCGGATGATCGGCGAGGCAATCGACAGCCAGAAGATCGAGGCGGCTGCAAGGATGGCGACGTAGAGCCAATAGAGGCGGGCCCGCCAGCTGTTGTCGCTAGGCGGCGGGGCCGGGCCGGGCATGTTACCAGGCCAGCTCTTTGCCGTTCCATGCGAGGAAGCGGCCGGTGGAGGCGATGTCGAGCTTGTCGATCAGCTTCTGCATCTGCGTGGCGCTTTCTTCCGGCGAAAGCTGTGCGCCATCACCGCCCATGTCGGTCTTCACCCAGCCGGGGTGAAGGATCAGCACGGGTACGCCTTGCGGCTTCAGCTCGGTCGCGAGGCCGCGCATCAGCTTGTTCACCGCCGCCTTGGAGACGCGGTAGGCGAGCGCGTCGGCGAGGGCCGACTGCATCTGGCCCATCTGGCTCGACAGGGTGACGATCTTGCCCTTGGCAGCCTTCACGTTGGGCAGGAAGGCGTTGGCGACGCGCAGCGGCGCAATGGCGTTGACGTTCAGGGTTTCGAGCAGGCCTTCGAAATCCATGTCGGTGGCGGACTGGCGGTCAGGCCCGCCGATGCCGGCATTGTTGATCAGCACGTCGATCGGTTCGGCTTCCAGCTTGCGGCGGGCGCGGCCGATTTCGGCGGGGTCGGACACATCCATCTCGATCACCTCGACCCATTTCGGCTGGGCCTGTGCGAAGGCGTCGAGTTCGGTGCGGTCTGACGAGGCGCGGACGGTGGCGATGACCTTGTCGCGGCGGCTGGCGTAGGCCTTGACCAGCGCAAGGCCGATGCCGCGGTTTGCGCCGGTGATCAGTACGACAGCCATCGTCC
>DAIRES010000150.1:0-8069 GCA_036795465.1 Hyphomonadaceae bacterium | reverse complement strand
CTATCCCCCATTCTTGTTAAGTAGGCCTTTGAATTTTCTCGGGAAGATTTTCGGCCGTCCTACAAATTGGATACCGCTCCATCCCTCATTCTCGCGATCACGCTTGTGGCTCGCCCCCTCCGTCTCGCGTGATTTGCACGCGATCCAACTCCCCTGCGCCTTGCGCTTCCGGGAGGACGGGTTGTGGGTTTGGCCCAGGGTTCCGGATCACGCCCTTTGCAGAATCGCATAGTGACAGCGCGTTTGCCTGCTACGGCGCGCCGCCAGATGTGGCGGGGGTAGGTTTGGCGGCGGCGGTGGCGGGCGCCGGGGCGGAGGCGGGGGCTGCGACCTTCGGGGCTTCGAAGCGTTGCTTCATCGCGGCGGCGAAGGCATCGACCTTTGGCGCATCGGCCAGACGGCGGACGGCTTCGGACAGGGCGGCGCCGGAAACATCGGCTTGCGATGTGATGAGATCGAAGCTGGCCTTGTTGGGGTTGCCGTCCATCACGCCGGCATAGCTTCGCAACTGCGCGATGAGGCCGGCATCCTTGGCCATGCGTGCGGCGATGGCGGTCTTGAAGATGGTGTCGCCATCCTTCTTCTGCGCCTGACCGGCGGGCGGCAGCATCGAGATCATTGCCCTCGCCGCTTCCGGCCATTTGCGGTCGCGCCAGTAGGCGTCGGCGAGGAGCGATTTGGCTTCGACGCCATCGAGCGGTTCGACCAGTTCGATGACATGGTCGTAGCGACCGAGATCGCGATAAGCGGCGGCTTCCAGCAGGCGACGTTCGAGCGCGAGTTCCTTGGGGAGCTGCGGCTGGCGCGTGGTGTTGATGGCGGAGAGCGCCTTGTCCGGGCGCTTGTCCCACAGATAGATCGTCGCGAGGTCGACCGCGACGGCCGACTTGCCGATGCCACGAATGCGATTGTCGACCTGGTATTGCAGGAGGACGCTGGCAGGCTCCAGCAGGTCGAACGCGACGAGGCGCTGGGCGAGCTTGCGCACCATCTGATCGCCATCGGGGCCGATGGGCATGAGATTGTCGTCGAACTCATAAAACAGGGCGACGGCCTGGATCGGGTCGAGGCGATCTGCCTCGCCATTGAGGAACAGGCGGCGGAAATAGTCGGACAGCTTGATGCGCAGTTCGCGCGCGCCGGGCGCGTTGGCGTCACGCAGGGCAGTCGACTGGGCAAGCAGCAGCGCATCGCGGAAGCGGCCGACGCGCATGTACTGGTCGGCAAGGATGCCGACGGTGGACATTTCAACCTCGTCGCCGCGCCAGCGATAGCGCAGGGCTTCGAGTTCGGTTGCAGCTTCATTGGCGCTCATCTTGCCGGCGGCGACGCCGAGATCGAGGCGTTTGAGTTCGGCGCGGACGGCGATCGGCTCCAGCGCATTTTTCGAGAGCCGGGAGAATTCGTCGTAGGCGGCGCCGGGACCATCTATGACCGAACGCAGGGTCGCGAGGACGAGCTGGCCGCGTTCCTTCGTTTCACGATCGCCATTGGCGACGGCGGCGTTCGCCTGGCGGCGGGCGGTGTCGTAGTCATTGGTGCGCAGGGCGGCGTCCGCCCAGGCGGCGGCGAAGACAGCGGCGCGAGCGGAGGGATAGGCGTATATCTGCTTGTCGGAGGCGCGGAAGAATTCAAGCGCGCGTTCCCATTCGCCGCGTTCAGCCGCGATCATGGCGCGCCATAGCGCGGCGGAAGGATCGCCGCGCAGGACGCCACGAGCGAGATCGTCATCGGCGACCTTGAGACGGCCGGTCATGTAATTGGCGACGCCGCGCATGCCGACAAAGCTTGCATCCTGCTCAAGCTCTGGCCGGTCGTTCAATGCAACCTTGAGGACGCCGAGCGCTTCATAGGCGTGATCGTGTCCGAGATGGAAGCGGACCAGATCAAGCGCGGCGCTGCCGCCGACGGGCGTTGACGGATCAATCGCAGCGGCCGCGGATTCAAGACCGGAGAGCTGCTGGAAATAGGCTTCGCCGCGCGAGGCGCCCCAGCCGGCGAAATCAATGTAGGCCGGGTTGGCCGTCATGCCGCCGAGGCCGCTGTCGGCGATCACGTCTGGCGTGGATTGAACGTTGGACGCCATCGACACCACAACGCGTTCGCCTTCGATCGTGACCACGACATTGTCTGACTTCGGCGCGATGGCGAGGCCATGCGCGGTGGCGGGGAGCGAGGCTTCGACGAAATCGCGCGGCGTGGGCGAAGCCGATGATGGGCCGTAGGAGACGGCAACCGCCAGCTGGTCGCCGATCACCGGGTCTTCGAACCAGACAAGGCCGGTTGCGCCAATGAGCATGGTTTCGATGCGGGCGCGACCGCCCTCGCCCGCGCGCCGCGTTGGCGAGAGGAAGCGTTGCGGCTTTGAGCCGGTGGGCGCGAAGCGAAGCGTCCAGATCGATTCATCCATCTCGGCGGAGACGATGAGGCCTTTCGGAATCTCCAGCCGCATCAGCGTGGCGTCTTTCACGCGCATGGTGCGCACGCGATAGCCGGCGGGCAGTTGCGTGGGGTCGACTTTCAGGTCTGCGTTGGCGGCAAACACAGCCCAGATGGCCGAGCCGCGGGCGAAGACGGCGCCGGGGGCGGGAGCGGCGAACGGGATCTGGAGTTCGAGGCCATTGGCGAGCGGGGCCGCCTTGACGTTGACGAGGCCGTTGCGCGGCGCGGGATCATGCCAGTTGCCCGACATGACAGTGACGCGCTGTTCCCCGCCCAGCACATTGTTGGCGACGGCGGGTGTGAGCGAGGCGGCGACTTCCTCGACCGGCGCCTGTTTCGGCGGGGTGAGAAGGCCGGGCTTTTCGGCGACGGCTTGCGACTTGGGCGGAGCGGGCTTGGCGGGCACAGCGGCGGCCGCCGGCGCGGGTTTCGAGATATCGACGACCAGGACATCGCCTTCGAGGAAGTGCTTGATCGGCAGCTTGTCCTTGGACGTGATGGTGGCGACGTAGCCCTTGTCGGTGTTCTCGCCCTGGAAGTCCGCGAGGTTGGGCGGCGGCGAGATGCGCAGGTAGGCGAGATCGGGTTTGGCGCGTTTGGCGAATTGCAGCTTCAGCGTGCCTTCGCCCTGGCTGATGACCTTGTAGCCGACGCGGGCGGGCCAGTAGAAGGCGACGCGCGATGAATCGCCGGACTGGCTGCCGCGCACTTCGAGCGGATCGATCGCGGGCGGCGGCGGGATGGCGGCGGCGCGCTTGGCTTCGGCCTCTTTCGCCTTCACGGCGGCGAGCGGCGAGACGAGCTTGGGCGGCGACGCGGTGGATGATTCCGGGATCAGGTCGATTGCTGTGAGATCGACTGACGTGGAGACGGCCAGGCGCGGGGCCTGTTTGAGGCCGATGCGGGCCGTCATGCCATCGGGGTCCATGAAGGTGACGGCGGCCCAGTTGGGCAGGCCTTCCTTCAGCTTGTCGAGATTGATCGTGACCTTCTGATCGAAGGTGAGGATGAGGACCTGGTTCGAGACCTTTGCACTGATCTTCGGTGCGGCCTCGTCTCCATCGCCCCATCTCGCGGTGATACGGGCGTAGCCCGGCGCTTCCTTGAAGGAGAACTGGACCGGCTTGTCGGCGAAGGCAGGCGCAACAAAGGATACAGCCGCCGCTCCCATCATGGAGAGGCGGATCGCCCAACCCACGGGAGGGCGGAGCAGGCTCACGCTGGCGTTTTCTTCAGCGCTTCGATGCTGGCGGGCGGCTTGGCGAGGCCGGCGAGCATCCGGGTGAGCGCTTCGGCGCGCTTGGGCTGCATGGTGGACATGACGGCGGCGAGCGTTGCGGACTTCATCGACTTGGCGATGTCGAGGAGGAGCGTGTCCTCCATGCCGTTGAAGATGTTGGCCGCGTCCTTGGGCTTCATCGACTCATAGGTTTTCACGAGGGCCGTCATGCGCTCGTCGCGCTTGGCGTCCATTGAGGTGAGCAGAGCCTGGATTTCGGTTTCGACGGCCTTGAGTTCGGTGATCTGTTCCTGCAGGCGCGACTCGGCGGCGGCTGCGGCCTGTTCGCGCGTTTCGATGCCGGTCTCGCGGCCGTCGAGTTCCTCGCGGCGCTTCTGGAGGCTGCGAAGGACGAGGATTTCCTGCGAGGAGAGGCCCATCTCCTCGGCGGCGGAGTTCAGCGTTGTGAGGCATTGTTCGGGCGTAGGGGCTGCGGCCTCGGCGGGTGGAGCGCCCTCTTCCGTCGTGGCGGCGGCAGTTGTGGCTTCACCTTCGCCGACGCCGGCGGTGAGTTCTGTTTCGGGCGCCGGGGCTGCGCTCTCGACCGCTTCGGCGGCGACGGCCTGCGCGATATCTAGGCCCTTGAACGCCAGTGCGCCGACTGCGACAGCGCAGACGGCGGAGAGCACACCGACCTTGGGAGTCATGGAAACAGCCTCCTAGAGCACGCTACGGCGGCGCAGCGTGAAGTCGACATTGGCGCGCGCGGTGGCGTGGGACGTTTCACGCGGAGCGTCGCGATACGGATCAATCGGCATGTCGCGGACATCGCGGACCATCGGGATGGACGCGACGGCGCGGGCTTCATCGATCTTGGACTGAAGCTCTTTTCCGGCGGCGTCTGCCGAGCGGCGCAGGGCGGTGACGGCGTTCTGGGCGTGCACGACAGAGTTCTGCAGCTCCTTGGCGGCTTCGAGCATGCGCGTGTTGCCGTTGCGCAGCGCCTTGAGCTTGCCATCGAGGCGCATGCAGTAGGCAATGGCGATGATCAGCAGCAGGGCCAGAAAGCCCTCGAAGGCGATGGAGTAGAGTCCCGACGACAACATCATCTTGCTTCCAGTACTCGCTTCTTGGCGGCGTTGGTGATTGGCGCTTCGACGCGCATGGCCACTTTCTGACCGATGCGGCCGACCTGGCCGTGCGTGAGGTGGATGTCGCCGCACATTAGATGCGCCTTCGACTCCGGTGTGGCGTTCATGATCAGCGTGTCGCCGACCTGCAGGTTCATCATCTTGCCGAGCGGCTGGGTGAACTCGTCCAGCACGACGCGCAAGGTTGTAGGCGCGGACCAGAGTTCGGTGGCGAGGTGGCCTTCCCAGATGTTGTCGCGGCCGAACTTCTCGCCCATGAAGTTCTGCAGCAGCATCTTCCGGATAGGTTCGAGCGTGGCGTAGGGCAGCAGCAACTCGCAGCGGCCGCCGCGATCTTCCATGTCGATACGCAGCTTCACGAGGATGGCGGCGTTGGCCGGCTGGGCGATGGCGGCGAAGCGCGGGTTTGTTTCGATGCGGTCGAGTTCGAATTCCACGGCGGTGAGCGGGTCGAACGCCTTGCGGGCATCATGCAGGATGACTTCGACGAGGCGCGTCACCAGCACACGCTCGATCGTGGTGTAGGGACGGCCTTCGACGCGCATGGCGACGGTACCGCGACGGCCGCCGAGCAGCACATCCACGATCGAGTAGATCAGGTTCGAATCGACAGTGAGCAGGCCGAAATTGTCGAGCTGTTTCGCCTTGAAGACGGCCAGAATGGCTGGCAGCGGGATCGAGTTGAGATAGTCGCCAAAGCGCATGGACTGGATCGCATCCAGCGACACTTCGACGTTGTCGGACGTGAAGTTGCGCAGGCTGGTGGTCATCAGGCGCACGAGGCGGTCGAACACGACCTCGAGCATGGGCAGGCGTTCATAGGAGACCAGCGCCGAGTTGATCAGTGCGCGGATGCCGTTGCGCTTGGCGCCGTTTTCTTCTTCCAGCGAGAAGCCGAGGAGCGAGTCGATCTCGTCCTGGTTCAGGATGCGTTCGGAGCCCACCGCAGCTTGCGCGAGCGTCTGCGATTCGCCTTGCGAGCCATCGGCGCCCCACGCGTCTTCGCCGCCGGCGGGCTTGCCCGAGGCGACACTGGCTTCCCAGCCAGCCGCAAGTTCTTCGTCGGTGGTTTCCTGGGACATGTGCGTTTACTGGATCAGCATGCTCTCGATCAGCACGGCATCGACCTTCTTGGGGTCCATGACAGTGTTGAATCGATTGAGCAGTTCGCGACGCAGGCGCCACGTGCCGGTGGAGCCATTGAGATCTTCGACGCGCAGTTCGCGCAGGAAGGAGTTCAGCTGGTCTTTCAGGCGCGGCATCAGCTCGGGCACTTTCTTGAAAGTGGCGGGGCTGCTGGATTCGAGCGTGAGTTCGAGCTCCATGTAGGGAGAGCGCTGGCCTTCGGTGCCGGCCAGGTTCACGATCAGCTTCGGCATCGCGTAGTAGCACGGATCGTCGCCAGAACATTCGAGAGCATGACCGACATCGCCGGGCTCGCCCGTTGCAGCGCCGCCTTCGGCGCCATGCTCGCCAGCCGCCGCTGCTTCGCCGCCGCCATGGTCTTCGGCTTTAGCTTCGCCATGACCTTCTTCGGCCTTGGGCTCGCCGTGAGCGCCTGCTTCCTCGCCAGCTGATTCGGTGGCCGCCGCAGGGGCGCCGCCGCCAAGCAGCATCATCGCAGCCGCGCCGCCGCCGCCGAGCACCAGCACGGCAGGCAGGATTATGAAGAGGACCAGCGTCTTGCCGGCCATCTTCTTCTTTACGGCAACGCCCTGCTCGCCTTCGGCAGGCTTTTCAGCCTCGGGCGCGTCCGGCTTCTTTGCCTTTTCCTTTTTCGCCATTTTAGGCGGCCCTCTTGCCAGCACGTCCGGGAATCACGGGACCCCGGAACTTCGGGGACACCCGGCAAAATCGTCTCCGGATGGTTAAGGATTGGTGGAGATGGGCAAAAGCTGCCGGGTGAAGAGCTGCCGGGGTGACCTGAAAAGCAACACCCCGTTAACCGTGCAGCGGCATGGTGCAGGGGTTAATCCCCGTGTCCGCCGCAGAAAACGCGGACCAAGCCCAGCCTGGCTCCGCCGCCGCCAAAGTGCAGCGTGGAGGCAAACGGCGGCCCATGGACAATTCATTCATGGTCGGCCTGTCCGCGCAGCAAGTGCTGCAAAAGCGGATGGACACGACCGCGAACAACCTCGCGAACATGACGACTGCCGGCTTCAAGGTCGAGCATCTGGTGACGCGTGACCTGACCGAGAAGCCGGCTGCGGCCTCCGACACGCCCAACGAGATCTCGTTTGCCGACGCATGGATGCTCCAGCGTGACTTTTCGACCGGGCCGATCGAGCAGACAGGCAATGCGCTGGATTTTGCGATCGAGGGCGACGGCTTCTTCACGGTGCAGACCGCGGCAGGCCAGGCCTATACCCGCGATGGACGTTTCAGCCTGAATGAGCAGGGCCAGGTCGTGACGCGCAATGGCGACGTCGTGATGGGCGAAGGCGGGCCGATCACGCTCGACCCGACGGGTGGACAGATTTCCGTCTCGCGCGAAGGCTCCATCAGCCAGGATGGCCAGATCGCGGGCGCGATGCGCGTGATGAAATTCCAGACGCCAGCTGCGCTCGAGAAAGTCGGCAACAATCTCTGGCTGGCGACGGACGAACAGCCCACGGCCGCGACCGATGCGCGCGTGGTTTCAGGATTCGTCGAAGGCTCGAACGTGAATGCCGTCAAGGAACTGACGGACATGATCGAGATCAGCCGCGCCTACACATCCGTCGCGAAGATGATCCAGCAATCGGATGAGCTTCGCGGGACTTCGATCGATAAGCTGGCTCGCGTCAGATAATTTTGACTACCGCCTGAGGAGGCATTCACATGCGCGCTCTCAACACAGCCGCCACGGGCATGCAGGCCCAGCAGCTCAACGTCGAGGTCATCGCGAACAACATCGCGAACATGAACACGACGGGCTTCAAGCGCCAGCGCGCCGAGTTCCAGGATCTGCTGTATCAGAACGTCGAGCGCATGGGCGTCACCTCATCCGACGCAGGCACGATTGTTCCGACCGGCGTTCAGGTTGGCGTCGGCGTGAAAGCCGGTTCGGTCTATCGCGTGACCGAACAGGGCGGCATGACGCAGACGACCAACCCCTATGACGTCGGCATTTCGGGCGAAGGCTATTTCATCATCCAGCTGCCGGACGGCCGCGACACCTATACGCGCGCGGGCAATTTCGCGCTGTCGCCGGATGGACAGTTGGTGACGGAAGACGGCTTCGTCGTGGCGCCGGGCATCACCGTGCCGCAGGACGC
>DAIRES010000149.1:4180-8102 GCA_036795465.1 Hyphomonadaceae bacterium | reverse complement strand
CGCCCGACAAGGTCGGCCTCTATTTCAAGAAGATCGAATGCTTCTGCTTCAAGGAGCAGACCTACGAACCCGGCAAGACGGTAACGCTGCCGGTCGTCTTTTTCGTCGATCCCGACATGGCCAAGGACTGGCAGGCGGACGACGTGAAGGGAATCACGCTTTCGTACACTTACTTCCGCGCGTCAGGCCCACAGGCCTCCGCGCGGCTTGAGGACGCATCCGCGGTCAACTAGACCAGCGGTACGAGACACTTGGACGGCGGGTAGGGCATTGCCTGATTCCCGCGTGAATTGAGGGACTGGAGCCATGGCCGGCGACGTCAAGCACGACTACCACCTGGTGAAACCCAGCCCGTGGCCGCTGCTCGCATCACTTGCGATGCTCGCCATGGTGCTCGGCGGCGCCGGGTACATGAAGGGCCTGTGGTTCATTCCGCAGGGCGCCTGGTGGGGCCCGTTGCCGGGCCTTGTCGCGCTCATCTTCGTGCTCATCGGCTGGTGGGGCGACGTCCTCAAGGAAAGCCGCGCTGGCGACCACAAGGAAGTCGTCCAGATCTCCCTGCGCTACGGCATGGTGTTGTTCATCGCTTCGGAAGTGATGTTCTTCGTCGCGTGGTTCTGGGAATTCTTCGAGATGGCGATCTACCACACGCTGCGCGCCAACCCGGAACATTCAGATCTCGCCAACCCGGCGCTGGAGCCGCTGCTGAAATGGAGCGAGTGGCCGATCGCGCAAACTGATGGCTCGGCCGTCCGTCCGTTCGACCCCTTCCACCTGCCGCTGATCAACACGCTGATCCTGCTGCTGTCGGGTACGACCGTCACCTGGGCGCACCACGCGCTTCAGTCGGGTGATCGCAAGGGCGCCAAGATCGGCCTGCTGCTCACCGTCATCCTCGGCATGGCGTTCACCGCCCTCCAGGTCATCGAGTATTCGGAAGCCGGCTTCTCGTACGACGGCTCGATCTACGGCTCTGCCTTCTTCATGGCGACCGGCTTCCACGGCGCGCACGTCGTGATCGGCACGATCATGCTGATGGTCTGCCTCGGTCGCCTGATGGCCGGCGGCATGAAACCGGAGAAGCACCTCGGCTTCGAGTTTGCCGCCTGGTACTGGCACTTCGTTGACGTGGTGTGGCTCTTCCTCTTCGCCTTCGTGTACGTGGCCCCGCATATTGTCTGGGGTGCGGGCGCGCCGGGCGTCGGACATTAACGGCCTACCTATGTTGAAGAATCTGGCATGAGCAGGAAGGCGGCTCTTATCGGCTTCCTGCTTGTGCAGGTCATCGCCATCGTCCTCTGGGTGATGGCGATCCAGCCATTCTTCGGTGAAGGCCCTATCGCCGGTCAGCAGATCTGGAGCGGGCGCGGCTTCTCGAACATATCGAGCAACTTCCGCTCAGGCAGTCAGGTCGTGCTGGCCACGCCTTTCCAGGCCAATGGCGCGTTGATGTGGGCGACGCTGTTGATGGTGGCTGGGGCCGCCTCCGCAATCGCCGCGATCTTTGCCTTCCGCAAATCGCGGCTGTGGCTCGCAGTCGGGCTCGCGGCCTTTGGGCTCGGCCTTGGCGCGGCGGGCAACTGGTTCATCGCAGACCAATGGCTCAGTGGCGACACGTCGTTCCCGGAAGGCTTCCTGAACGTCTATCTGCTGTACGCAATCAGCCAGGCGTTCAACATCCAGTTCTTCATCGGCTTCGCCCTGCTGGTGGTGTCGATCGTCTTGCTGATCGCCGGTGTCGCTTCAAAGCAGCGGCCGCTGGGGTTTCACGTTGTCGCACTCAACTGGGCAGTCGTTGCGGCGACGTGGGTGCTCACTTATCTGGCACTCTATCTGGCGCCTTCACTTGCTGCGGGCGCCGCAGCCTGAGGTTGCCATGGCCGTTTCCGCGCTTTCCGCCGGGCTGAGATGCCGCTGTCCCAATTGCGGAGAGGGAACTGTCTTCCGTGGCTTCCTCTCCTTCAAGGAACGATGCGACGCCTGCGGAGCGGATCTGACCGTTGCTGACGCTGGCGATGGCCCGGCCTTCTTCGTGATGTTCGCCGCGCTGATCTTCATCGTCCCGTCCGCGATGTTCTTCGAATTCGCATTCAGGCCGCCGGGCTGGGTCCACATCTTGATCTGGCCACCCGTCACGATCGCCTTCTGCCTGTTCCTGCTCAGGCCGACCAAGGCGCTCCTGTTCGCCTTGCAGTGGAAACACAAGGCCGGCGAAGGCCGGGTGGAATAGGCGCTTCAGGAGTAGTCCCCGGCCGTTAGGGGGGATAAACCCGGTTCATGTATTTCCGGCCGTTCCCGATCCTCACGATCATCGCAATCCCGGCGCTCGCCGCGCTGATCGCGCTGGGCGTCTGGCAAAGCCAGAGGGCAGGCTGGAAGGCCGGCCTGATCGCCGAGTTCGCCGAGGCCGCAAAAGTCACGCCGCTGCCGCCGGAAGAAGCGCTGTGCGCCCGCACGCCGGAGGTTGGCGCTGTGGTCGCCCCGCCTCAGGCCAACGGTCCAACGCTCCGTGTGTTCGGTCACGACACAGCAGGCGCGGCAGGCTGGCGGCTGTTCCAGACGGCGCAGCTCACCTGCGGCGCGGTTCTCACCCAGACCGGGTTTGAGGCGCTGGCGATTGGCGGGCCGGGGGGCGTGATGCCGGAAGGTCCCAAGACCCCGATCGACCGTTTCCTCGTCGAAGCCTGGCCGGCCAAGCCCATGATGGCCGCCGAAAACGCTCCTAACCGCAACGAGTGGCACTGGTTCGACGCGCCGCTGATGGCGACGACGCTGTCGACGGCGCCGCTCAACGCCGCCTTCATCCTGGTCCCGCTGTCCGGAACGCCGGATTTCCTCACACGGACGCCGCCTGAAAGCCATATCGGCTACGCCGTCACTTGGTTCGGGATGGCGATTGCCTTCGCGTTGATATACGCGGTGTTTCACGCGCGGGCAGGGCGTCTGCGCTTCGGCCCCGCACGAGAAGGTGCGTCAAAGAAATGAAGTACGTCTCCACTCGCGGCAACGCCGAACCTGTCGACTTCGTGTCGGCAAGCCTGATGGGCCTCGCGCCCGACGGCGGCCTGTTCAGCCCGGACGCCTTCCCGCAGATCGAGCGTCCGAACACCACCGCCACCTATGTGGAAACGGCTACGCGCATCTTGTCGGCTTTCGCGGGATCGAGCCTGCCGGAACAGGCGATCCGCGAGATGTGCGTGCGCGCCTACGCGCCGTTCGCGCACCAGTCCGTCGCCCCGCTCACCGAAGTCGGCCCCGGCCGCTGGATGCTCGAACTGCATCACGGCCCCACGCTCGCCTTCAAGGACGTGGCGATGCGTTTGATTGCGCAGCTCTATGATCACATCCTCGGCCTGCGTGGCGAGCGGATGACGATCCTGTGCGCCACCTCGGGCGACACGGGCGGCGCCGCGGCTTCTGCTTTCGCCGGATCGAAACATGTCGACATGGTGATCTTGCACCCGCTGAACCGCGTGTCGCCGACCCAGCGTCTTTTCATGACGGCCACCGGCGCAGACAACATTCACAACCTCGCGCTCGAAGGCGATTTCGACGGCACGCAGGCGATCCTGAAACAGCTGCTCGCCGACGACCAGTTCCGCCGCCGCACGCGTCTCGCCGCGGTCAACTCGATCAACTGGACCCGCGTTGCCGCGCAGAGCGTCTATTTTGCTCAGGCGCAGGCTCAGCTTGGCCGTGACCGCAATATCCGCTTTGTCGTGCCGACCGGAAACTTCGGCGATGCGCTCGCCGCCTACGTCGCCTCGCGCTGCGGCCTGCTCGCTAGCTTCGATGTTGTCGCCGCCGTCAACGCCAACGACGCCATGACCCGCCTCATCGCCGGACTGCCGCTGAAGAAGGGCGCGACTGCCGCCACGATCAGCCCGGCGATGGATATCCAGCTTCCGTCCAACTTCGAACG
>DAIRES010000149.1:0-4080 GCA_036795465.1 Hyphomonadaceae bacterium | reverse complement strand
CTGCCGCCACGATCAGCCCGGCGATGGATATCCAGCTTCCGTCCAACTTCGAACGTCTGTTGTTTGAAGCCGCTGGCCGCGATGGCGCCGCCGTCGCCAATGCCTACGCCCAGCTCGCCAACACAGGCGAAGCGCCGCTGCCCAAGGCTGCGGCGGCAAAGCTCGGCTCCATGGGGCTCTCGGCAGAACGCGTCAGCGACCACGAGACGATCGAGGAAATGAAACGCACCCACGCCGAAACCGGCTGGGTCGTATGTCCCCACACCGCCGTCGGCCTCGCCGCCGCGCGCCGTGGTCGCCATGCAGACGGTCCCGTCGTCTCGCTCGCCACGGCCCACGCCGCCAAATTTCCCGAGACAGTGAAGCAGGCCCTCGGCATTGATGCCGGCCTGCCGGATCGCGCCCGCGCCTTCACCTCGAAGCCCGAAAAGTTCGACACCGGCCCGATGAGCGCCGACTTCGTCCGCCAGCGCGTCGACGCCATCGTCGCGAAAGCCAGCTGATGGCAGACGCGCGGGAAGTGATCCAGCTACCCAACGGCGCCCGCATCGTCTTCGACACGATGCCCAACCTGCGCACCTCGGCGGTCGGCGTATTCCTCGCCGCCGGCGCGCGTCACGAATCCGACGAACGCAACGGCCTCGCTCACTTCCTCGAGCATATGGCCTTCAAGAGCGCCGCCGGTCGCAACGCCCGCGAGATCGCCGAAGCTGTCGAAGCCCGCGGTGGCGTCATGAACGCCTCCACCGGCTACGAACTCACCAACTACTTCGTCCGCTGCCTGTCGCCCGACGCGCCGGAGATGCTGGACGTTGCGCTCTCGCTTGCCTTCGGTCCCGATCATCCGCTCGACGAGATCGAACGCGAGAAGGGCGTCGTCCGCCAGGAAATCGGCGAGGCCGCCGACCAGCCCGACGATCTCGTCTTCGAACTCGCGCAGGTCGCCAGTTATCCCGGCCACGCGCTCGGCCGCCCGATCCTCGGCACCGAACAGACGCTCGATACAATCCGCCGGGACGACCTCGTCGGCTTCGCCGCCAACTATTCGCCCCAGCGCACCGTCGTCTCCGTCGCCGGCGCGTTTGACCGCGACGCCGTCCTCTCCGTGGTCAACCGCTGGCTCGCTGCGCGCAATGGCGAACCCGCCCCCACGTCCACCGCGCCCGTGCTCAGCGTCGCCGCCCTCCGCGTGGAACAGCGCAAGCTCGAACAGAGCCACCTCGTCCTCGCCCGCCGCACAGTGTCCGCCACATCGCCGGATCGCTTCGCAGCTCGTATCTTCGCCGAGATCTTCGGCGGCGGCATGGCCTCGCGCCTCTTCCAGGACGTGCGCGAGGCGAGGGGGCTCGCCTACACGATCGACGCTTCCTGCGATCAGCACTCCGATTGCGGCCGCATCTCCGTCTATGCTGGCAGCGATCCGAAAGACGCCGCCGAAGTCGTGAAGATCACCAGCGACATCTGGGGCGATATGGCCACCGCCGGCCCGACTGAGTCCGAACTCGCCCGCGCCAAGGCCGTCGCCGCCGCCCAGTTCGCCATGTCCGCCGAAGCTCCCGCCGCCCGCGCCGGTTCCGCCGCCTACGAACTCCTGACATTCGACCGGCTGGTCAGCGTCGAGGAAGTCCTTGGCCATATCGACAACGTAACGATTGCCGATGTTCGCCGCGTCGCCGCTGAAACCCTGTCAAATCCGGGCATAGCCTCCGCCGTCGGCCCAAAGGCTGGACTTGCCGCCGCCGAGGCGTTTGTTTCCGCCTGATGCAATCCGCCGGGGCGACATGAACCAGTTTGCAGCCAACACGTCAGCGGCCTCCGCCCGCGCAGCGCTATGGTCGTGGAACGGCGCCACGGGCGTGCTCGCCATCAGTGCAGAACCCGGCGGCCCGCTCGCGTCGATCGACGGCGCATGGTCCCTCGAAGCGCTGCTGGCCCAGTTCGACGGCCTCGCGCGCGTCCGCGTTGCCACGCCGCTTCGCAATGGCCGCCCCGGTGATCCCATCGACATCCGTGTCACGCTGCTGGATGGCCGCCCCGCGCATTTCTTCGGCGCCTTCCATGACCTCGGCGTCGCCCGCGGCCTGATCGTTCCCGCCGAAGCAGGCACGCGCCTCGTTCACGGCGAAAGCAATGTCGAACCCGTCTTCCAACCGATCCGCCGCCTCGACACGCTGGCTGTCGCCGGCTTTGAAGCGCTCGCGCGTTTCCGCGCACCGGATGGTCAGCTCGTCGGCCCCGATACCCTCATCGGCCTCGGCGGCGACACGGACTGGACTGCCATCGCCCCGGTCATGCTGGAAAAATCCGCCTCCACACTCGCTGATCTGCGCGCGCAGGGCCACGACGTCTTCATGCAGGTGAACCTCTCCGCCGCCGAGATCGCACGTCCGCTGTTGGTGGAAGAAGTCGCCGCCATCATTCGCGATGCAAAGCTGCCGCACGGCGCCCTCCGCGTCGAACTCACCGAGCAGGCCGCCCTGCGTGACTTCGAAGGCGCCCTCGGCGCGCTTGCCGCCTTCCGGGCCGCTGGCGCCGGCATTGTGCTCGACGATTTCGGGGCAGGGCACTCGTCCTTCGCCTGGCTCGCCGAAATCCCCGCCGATGGCGTGAAGCTCGACCCCAAGCTCTCCCGCATGGTCCGCCAACCACGCGCCTGCCGCATCATCACGGCTCTTACCGGCCTCATCCGCGGCCTCGGCATGACCGTCACTGCCGAAGGCATCGAAGATGCCGCCGTCGCCTGCGAACTCCACGCCATCGGCTGCGACTACGTCCAGGGCTATGCCTACGACATGCCGCTACGCCTGCAGGATATCGCGGTGGCGTTCGATCCGCTCGCGGCCGATCGTTAGTCCGGTATCTCCGGCGTCACCAGTTTCGCGAGATACTCCAGCGACTCCTGCCAGCCCAGATAGCAGGCCTCAAGCGGGATCATCTCCGGCACGTTCGTCTGCTCGATACTGATCTCGGTTCCAACCATCACCTTCTTCAGCGTGATGGTCACCACCATCTCGCCCGGCAGCTTCGGATCATCGAAACGATCCGCATAGCGCACACGCTCGCCCGGCACGAGTTCAAGGAACTTGCCTGTCCACGAATGGCTGTTGCCGGTGCTGAAGTTGGTGAAAGACATCTCATAGGTCCCGCCCACCTTGGCGTCGAAGCTGTGCACCTTGCAGGTGAACCCGTTCGGCGGCAGCCACCGCGCCTTGGCGTCGGCATCGACAAAGGCCTTGTAAACCTTCTCCGGCTTGGCGGTCAGCACGCGGTGCAGGCGGATTGTGCGATCGGTCACGATCTTCTCCCTGTGTGTGTTTCTGCCTTTTAGACGTGCGGCAAAGGGCCGATCCGACAAGGCCCGCGCACGATTTGGCGCGTCGGGGTGACGCCCCCGGAAATCCCCGCTAAAAGCCAGAATCCACCCCACCCGAGGACGCTATGGCAGACCGCAAGCCCTATCTGATTTCTGGCCGCACCGGCGACTGGGAAGTCGTCATGGGGCTCGAAGTCCATGCGCAGGTGGCCAGCAATTCCAAGCTGTTCTCGGGCGCGCCGACCGCGTTCGGGAACGATCCGAACACCAACGTCTCGCTGGTCGATGCGGCCATGCCCGGCATGCTGCCCGTCATCAACAAGTTCTGCGTCGAGCAGGCGGTGAAAACCGGCCTCGGCCTCAACGCCCAGATCAATCTCTGGTCGCGCTTCGACCGGAAGAACTATTTCTATCCCGACCTGCCGCAAGGCTATCAGATCAGCCAGTTCAAATCGCCGATCGTGGGCGAGGGCAAGATCGATGTGGATGCAGAGGAAGGCTATTCCTTCACCGTCGGCATCGAACGCCTGCACCTTGAACAGGACGCCGGCAAGTCGATCCACGATCTCGACCCCAACGCCACCTATGTCGATCTCAACCGTTCAGGCGTCGCGCTGATGGAGATCGTCTCGCGCCCGGATATCCGCTCGCCCGCCGAAGCCGCCGCTTACGTGAAGAAGCTTCGCTCAATCCTCATCGCGCTCGGCACCTGCGATGGCGACATGGAGAAGGGCAATCTCCGCGCCGACGTGAACGTCTCCGTCTGC
>DAIRES010000148.1:1567-8157 GCA_036795465.1 Hyphomonadaceae bacterium | reverse complement strand
GCCAAGCGCAGCCGCCAACGCAACTATCGATACGAGCTTCTTCATAATTCCTCCCGGTGGAACTTTCCGCCGTCCCGTTCAGGATCGGCTCAAGTTCGAAACGCTCGCCGCTTCGGGCGCCTTGTTTGCGGATGGCCTCCCTGCCCTCCGCCTGATCGCGGCCACGGTAACGCGGCAGACGTCAGCGCCCGGTGTCTAACGTTTGTTTGGTCTGGCGTCGAGGCACAAACCGGCCGTCCACGCCTTTGTGAGATTGCGAGCGCGACGTTATTCAACAGCGCTGCAGCGCACAATGAAGTCGCATAACGCAAGGTCAGCTCGCATCGCCAAAAAAGCTAGAACCTGACCAGCCAGAAAATCTGCTGTGCGATCTGCTTGGGCGAAAGCTTCCCCGCGCGATACCAGTTGGCCACCGAGTTTAGCTGGGAGAGCACAAACAGCCGATACACAGTGCGATCAATGCGGGCGGGAAGCGGAAGGTCGTCGATAAGACGCCTGTAGATACGCTCAAAGCGATCACGGTCCTTGATAAGTTCCGGCCGCATGTCGCTCATCATTGCCGACGAGTCACCCATCAGAGGTTGCGTAAGCGAAGCGGGATCAAGGTAGATCGTCATGTGCGCCAGCATGGCGGCTTCAAATCGTTCCCATGGATCGGACTTCTCCGCGATCGCGTCTTCTATCCCTGCAACCGCACGCGTAAGCGCGCGGCGATGCACCTCGATGAAAAGGTCTCGCTTTGACGGGAAATAATAATAGAGCGACCCCCCCAGGATTCCGGCGGAATCAGCAATCTCGCGAATGGCGACGCCGGCATATCCGCGCTTGCTGAACAGCTGCCCCGCCGCCAGGAGAATTCTCTCGCGGCGCGCCGACTCGTCATCCGTCGCAACGGCAGCTTCACGGCGGACAGCGGTTTTGCCGGCCCGTGCTCGCTTCACCGCCGGTTTGGAGGCCGGTTTTGAAGCCGGTTTGGATGACAGTCTTTTCGTCAACTTCCGCAATCGCCTTCCGCGCTTGTTCAGGCCTGATGCTCACGCCGGGCATCGCGGCGTTGTTCTACCCGACTCCAACACGCTAATGCAGGACGGCATATCCAGTTAGTCAATTCCGCGCCACTCATAACCGTGGGTTCCGTGAAGTGAACGCGCGAGTACGCACGAGCGAAGTGACTCACATAGCAACCATCAGTATGGTGCAGCACACTTCACAAACGGTGCGGATGTGTTTGGCGACAAGCGCGGCAAGGCTGTGGACGCGATCGTGGATGGCCTGAAGCCGGTGATACGCTTCTCGGCGATGCATGGCGGACTGCCGACAGGCTATTGGCAGGACCCCTACGTACTGGGATTCATTCAGGGCTGCGTTTTCAAGATCGGCGAGCATGCCGGCCTCAAGACCGACTCGGCGTCCGCATGGATCGAAGCCTACGAGCAGCTGAGCGATGGACAGGGCAAGGCTGTGGTGACCCGCATCCGCGAACTCAATCGCCCGCCCCGCGACAAGGACTTGCTGCTTGGCATGGGCAACGCCGTCTTATGCGTCTCCTACGCGCTGGGCCTCGAAGACTATCCTGACGAGCCCGTGATACTCAGGGCACGAAAGGCTGGCAGCGACTACACCACCGTCTTCGGCCACACGGACCGGAAGAACCCGGAACGAACCCGGACAGCAGGCGCACTGGTCCACATCCTCTTCCACAACATCGTCAGCGAACGCCTCGGCCACTGACGGCGCCTACCGGGCGCAGCCGTGAACATTGCCTGCGTTCAGCGGAGAATGGTGGAGCCGAGGGGAATCGAACCCCTGACCTCGTCATTGCGAACGACGCGCTCTCCCAACTGAGCTACGGCCCCGTTTCCGGATACCCGGGCTGGCCAGGTATTTGGGAGCCGGTTTGCTAGTCCCTGCCCGCTTGCTCGTCAAGGATGGCTAATGGCAAGGGCCTGGCGCCCTAAAGCGGACGTTAAACCTTGGGGTGCAGTGTCCCCGCCATGCGCAAGGCTCTCGCCCTTCTTCTCGCTTCTTCGCTGGCCGCCGGCCGTGCGTCGGCCTCGCCGCCCGCGCCTCCGACCAAGCCGGAGATTGACCCGCAGGCCAAGCGGATCACGGGATCGGAAAAGTACGTGCCCACCTTCGGCTTGCGCGCGTCGATCTCGCGCGGCTTCAAGGTGCATGGCGTGCTGGCGGTGGACGCTGGCCTGGATGTTCCCGAGGAGCAGGTCCGCAAGACGGCGGAAGCCATCCGTCCGCGCCTCATGAGCGCGATGCGCGATGCGGTGCTGAACTATGCCTCCCTGTCCTACGTCGTCGGCGAGAAGCCGGACGCAGACATGCTGCGCGCCCGCCTGCAAAAGGCCGTCGATCAGGTGCTGGGCAAGAGCAAGGCCCGCGTCGCGCTGGCCAGCGTCATCGTGTTCAAGCAATAACGAACCACAAGCGCCTTCCCAACTTTGCTTCTCCAGCCGAGGCAGCTAAGCTTTTTCGCTGAGCCGAAACTCGGGGGGAACACCATGACGCAAGCAGATACGAAGACCGAACGGCTTATCGTATTTGGCTTCATTATCGCTGCCGTCGCAATCCGGTTCGCTTTCTGGATCTACACGTCGCGCCTGTGGGAAGATTCCCTTATCACCGTCCTGCACGCTGAAAATTTGTGGCAGGGACTTGGTCTATCTCACCTGCGTGACGACGGTGTGCCAGTGCATGGCTTTACCAGCCCGATCAGCGTGCTGGTTCCAGTGATTGGCGGAGCCATAGATCTGCATGGCACGTATGCGATGCCGTTCATTCAGTTCGTTTCGGCCATAATGGGACCAGCAACAGTCTGGCTGGCGTGGCAGATTGTTCGCGAAAGCGTTCAGGACACGCGCCTGCGTATTGGTTGGCTTGTCTTCTCATTGTCCTATCTTGCGATCGAACATCATCAGATCCTGTGGGGCATGGCCGGCATGGAGACCCAGATGGTGGTCGCGTCCGTCATGTTTGCGGGTTGGGCCTGCGCACGTCCAACAACACTTCGTCTCGGGATCGCGCTGGCGCTGGCGCTGTATGCTCGCCCCGACTTCGCGTTCTTGAACCTTGCCGTCTGCGCCTACGCATTCTTTTTCGTAGGGCGAATGACGACGCTGAAGGCAATCGGTATTGGCGCCGCCCTTTACGCTCCCTGGCTTATCTTCACCTTTCTCTATTATGGGTCGCCCATTCCGAACACCATCTTCGCCAAGGCCTACGGATACGGAGAAGGACGCACGGACTGGCCGATGGAGTTCCTCAGCCTTTGGGTTCCTCTGGGCCCTTCGTATGCAGGCAACGGTTCCGGATACTATCCGCTGTTCGACAACGGGATCATCTCGTATCTCGTCGCGGCTTTAGTCGCCTTCGGCGGCGTCATGACGGTCGTTGATCGCAAGAAACCACTTTTCGTGCCGCTCGCGTTTGTTGTGATTTACACGCTCTATTACGTGTTCTTCGTGGCTGGCGTGTTCGGCTGGTACGTCGTCCCACTTTCGGCTGCGAACGTACTGATTGCAGGGTACGGCCTTATCAGACTGGCAGAGCTGATAGGAGGGCGCGCGCCAGCGCTCGCGGTCATTCCGGCTTCTGCGTATGCGACCTGCTTCGTGGCGGTAACACCCATGACTGCGCAGGGCGAGAGAGACGTTCAGAAATTTGTCGAGGCGCCGGTCCGTCGACAAATGGGTGAATACCTCGCCAAGATCATGAAGGACGGCGAACGCATCGGCCTCGAGCCGTTGGGGTATGTCGGCTACTATTCGCGCAATCGCGTGCTGGATTATCCGGGGCTCGTGAACCCCGAAGTCGTGGAGCTAAATCACGAAAAGGGAGCACAGGGACTGTGTGGAATGCTGGCGCACTTCGAACCTGAATACGTCGCGCTCAGACCGCACGAATGCCGCGATGATTCCTGGCTGGGCGAATACCGCAAGATCGGTGATTTTCAGGCGCATCCCAAAGTCGGCACTATGCTTATGGCCGACAAGAACATCGATCTCCACTTCGTCCTTTATCAGCGCAGCGACCTGCCGCCGCCTTCGATCGATCCGGAGGGGCGTCTACGAAAGCCTGAGAGCTTCGCCAGCCGCTTGGTCACTCTGCAGAATACAGGAGCAATCCTGCCGACGACGAATCTGCAACTCGGCGCTGCCTTTTCAGCTGGCGGATGGTCTGCGCCGCCCACAGGCCCCGGCGAGCCGCCAACCGGCCCTGAAGGTTGGGCGTCCTACGCGCCACTTGGCGACGCAGGTCAGGGCGAGATGTCAGTTGAGTTCACGGCGCCAGCGGGGACAACATCGGTTGTCATTCCGATTGTAACTGGCCCCCAACCCTCTCGCGCTACAATTGTGGTTAGCGACACCGCGGGCGTTGTTGTGGCGACCGTTGCGGGTCCCGACGCTGCAAAGTGGCAGCTCTGGCTGGTTGATTTGCCCGCGTCAGTATCGAACACTGTGTATCGCATTACTGCGACCGACGGAGGGGTTGGCTGGGGAGAATGGGTTGGGATTGGCGCGCCACATCTATCCCTTCCCTGATGGCGTAGTCGCACGCACTAGCCCGCCGCCCCGTCCATGAACTTCGCCAGCGCGACATCCTTGTCCGTTACCCCGCCCGCGTCATGCGTGGTGAGTACGACTTCGACCTTGTTGTAGATGTTGGACCATTCGGGGTGGTGGTCCATCTTGTCGGCCTTGAGGGCGGCGCGGGTCATAAAGCCGAACGCGGCGTTGAAATCCGCAAACTTGTAGGTCTTCGCAATGGCGTCACGGCCAGGCGTTTCCGTCCAGCCGGAAAGCTGCGCCAGGGCCTTCGCCGCGCCGATCTTCTGGGTCATGTCGCTGTTCCTTGGCAGTTCGTTAACTGCAACTTAGTGCGAAACCTGAGCTCGCCCCGCAACGGTCCGTCAGCACATTTGGGCCATAGTGCACGCGAAATCGGGGAGAACAACGTGACTCATTTCCTGCGTTCCGAGAAGAAACCGGAAGGCCACAAGCTTGAAGACCTGCTGATGCAGCTTCGGGCTGACATCCTGCACCGCTGCGAGGTCATCGCGTCCGACACGCGCCCGGAAGCGCTGCATGTCATGTCGAACAACATGAAAATCCTCGCGCACCTCAGCGATTCGATCACGCTGGCGCTGGATTCGACCCGCGTGCTCGACCGCGCCTTCGGCCCGTCGCAAGCTGCGCAAGGCGGCCCGCCGCGCATCGGCAAGGCCGAAGCAGCCTAACCAGACCCGGAAACGAAATAGAGCCACGTGCCGTCCTCGGCGATGCCGAGGACGTAGCCCGGCCATACGCCGCCGCGGCGCAGGGCTTCGGCCTGCCCGCCTCCGAGCAGCCGGGCGATGTCGCGTTCGGCTGCCGGCGTGATGGCCGCCGGCTTCAGCGTGGCCATCCATGGCCAGATGAACACCCTGCCCCGACGCGTGTCGGCCACGGTATAGCGATAGCCGAGCAGCTTCTCGGCCTGCGCCATGGGCCAGTCGCCGGCGCGCATCTTGAGATACCAGTAGTCCCGGTGAGACATGCTCGCATTGTTGGACCTGAAGCCCGGCGTTGCATCGGCAAGGGCCGCCATGTCGCGATAGGTGCCGCTCGCGGCAATCTCGTGCAGTTTGCGCACTGTTTCGACAACAGCATCAGGCAGCGGCTCCTGCGCAGGCGGCAGGTCAACCTCCGCCGCTCCGACGGGACGGGCATCGGGCGGCGCGTCACATCCTGACGCGACCAGCACAGCACCGCAAAGCAGAAACAAGAAGGCGCGCACGCGCCGTACCCTCACGACAGACACGAGCGGCACTTTCGCGTGCGGCTAGGCGAGCGCAAGTGGTGGCTTCCAGATTCTTTGTGCAGGCGTCGCCAATTAAGCGAACGTGATTCCGACAGCGCGCGAAAGATCGGCCAATAGCTGATCCTCGCTGGTTACCTTGATCGTGACCATGCCCATCTCGCGCGCAGGCTTCAGGTTGATGCCGAGATCGTCGAGATAGACGCAAGCCTCTGGCTTCACCCCGAGGGCATCGCACATCATCGCATAGATGCGCGGGTCGGGTTTGCGCACACCCGCTTTCGAACTTTCGATCACGTGTTCGAACAGCGAGAACACCTCGGCGATCTGACGGGCCTTTTCGCTCGACGACGACATGCCCGCGCCCTTCCCCGTGGGCGCATTGTTCGTGATGCAACCGACCTTGAACTTCGCCTTGCAGACCTTGAAGGCGCTCACAACGCGCGGACGCAGATCACCGGACAGAAGCGCAAGCACGTCACGCCCCGGTATAGCATGGCCAAGCTGCTTTGCCTCGTCCTCGAACAGCCTGTCGAATGTGGCGGCGTCGATCTCGGAGCGCTCAATGCGCGCCCAGGCGTTCGTGTCCGGGTTCACCGAATTGATGCGGCGAATGATGTCGTTGGGCAGACCGCGCTCGTTCTCATAACGATTGAAGGCATCGAACGGGGACGTGGTGAAGACCCCGCCGAAATCCCAGAGAACGGCCTCGATGGCCATCAGGCGTTGACCACGGGCTTGTCGCTGCGCGGGCCCCACTCAAGGCCAAGCGTGTCGAGCAG
>DAIRES010000148.1:0-1467 GCA_036795465.1 Hyphomonadaceae bacterium | reverse complement strand
CGGCTCTCGCCCATGCCGAGAATGCCGCCGCAGCACAGCGACACGCCGGCCTTGCGCGCACGGTCCAGCGTTTCGATGCGGTCTTCGTAGGTTCGCGTGGACGTGACCTTGCCGTAGTATTCGCGGGAGGTGTCGAGGTTGTGGTTATAGTAATCCAGACCCGCGTCCTTGAGCTTTTCGGCCTGCCCTTCCTCGAGCATGCCAAGCGTCACGCAGGTCTCGAGGCCTTCGGCCTTCACCGCGGAGATCATCTCGCACACCTTCGGAAGGTCGCGGTCCTTGAGCGAGCGCCAGGCTGCGCCCATGCAGAAGCGGTCTGCGCCATTGGCTTTCGCGCGGCGGGCTTCGGCCAGAACGGCGTCGACTTCCATCAGCTTGGAAGCGGCAAGACCCGTCTTGAAATGCGCGGACTGGCTGCAATAGCCGCAGTCTTCCGGGCAACCGCCGGTCTTGATCGAAAGAAGCTGGGATTTCTGGATGCGCCCTTCCGGCCAGTTCGCTTCGCGAACCTTCAGGGCACGGAGCATCAGGTCCGGCAGGGGCAAGTCGAACAGGGCCGCGATCTCTTCGCGCGTCCAGTCCTGACGTGGCGCAATCGCTGCTTGGGTCATCAACAACTCCCGGTTCGATAGCGCGACGGGATAGCTGTGCATTCCAGATAACGCAACGGCGCCCCCTGATAGGGAGCGCCGTCTTGTTTCCAGGCCAGATTAACTGCGCCTAGCGCTCTTTCGTCTGATCCGGCTGCTGACCGGTGATGCCGAGATCCGGCACCGGCTCGTGACCTGTCACCACGATGCCCTTGGCAAGCTTCGAGTTCCACATGCCGTAGGCGAAGTAGAACAGCGTGCCGATGGCGAGATACGGGATGAAGAAGTTCCGCGTGGCTTCATGGGACATGAGCGACATGACCAGCAGGAAGCACATCACCGCGCCAAGAATGGCGATCGTGACGATCAGCCAGGTCGGCATCTTGAACGGACGATGCAGGTCAGGCCGCTTGAAGCGGAGGTAGATCACCGTGATGCAGATGAACATGAAGGCGATGAGCGTGCCCATGTTCGTGGTGTTGCCGAGGAAGTCGAGCCCGGTGAAGCCGGCGAAGCCAGCCGCAACAATGCCGACGACGATCGTGTTCACCCACGGCGTCTTGTACTTCGAGTGAATGCTAGCGAACACGGGCGGCAGCAGGCCATCGCGCGCCATCGTGTAGAAGATGCGGGTCTGGCCGTAGAGCAGAACCAGCATGACCGACGAGAGGCCGGCGAAGGCGCCGACTTTCACCAGGATGGCGAACCAGGGCAGGCCCATGCGGTCGACTGCGAGGGCAAGCGGCGCCGGCACGTTGAGCTCTTTGTAAGGCACGATGCCGACCAGCACGGCGCAGGTCAGGATGTAGAGGATCGTGCAGATGACGAGCGAACCGAGGATGCCGATCGGCATGTCCTTGGCCGGGTTCTTCGCTTC
>DAIRES010000147.1:0-8195 GCA_036795465.1 Hyphomonadaceae bacterium | reverse complement strand
GCGCGGAACTCGACCGAACCGCCTTTGGCGTCTTTGACAGCCTGGGCGATGTTCGGCGTAACCGTACCAACCTTCGGGTTCGGCATCAGGCCGCGCGGGCCTAGCACCTTACCGAGACGGCCGACGAGGGCCATCATGTCCGGCGTGGCGATGACGCGGTCGAAGTCGACCTTGCCGCCGTTCACGGTTTCGAACAGGTCTTCCGCGCCGACGATGTCAGCGCCGGCGGCGCGGGCTTCGTCAGCTTTCTTGTCCCGAGCGAAGACAGCGACGCGAACCGTGCGGCCCGTTCCGGCCGGCAGGTTGACGACGCCGCGGACGTTCTGGTCCGCCTGCTTCGGGTCGATGCCGAGGTTGACGGCGATCTCGATCGTTTCGTCGAACTTCGCTTTCGCGTTGCCCTTCACGATTTTGACGGCGTCCATGACCTTGTACGACTTGGTCGGGTCGATGTTCTTGCGAGCGGCAGTTGTGCGTTTTCCGATAGCCATTGGACTACGCTCCCGTCACTTGCAGACCCATCGCACGGGCGGAACCAGCGATGATCTTCGCGCCGGCATCCACGTCATCCGTGTTCAGGTCCTTGAGCTTCTTTTTCGCGATCTCGCGGCACTGGTCCATCGTGACCGTACCGGCAGAGTCGCGGCCCGGCAGTTTCGAGCCGGACTGGATCTTCGCCGCTTGCTTCAGGAAGTAGGACGCCGGCGGCGTCTTGATCTCGAAGGTGAACGACTTGTCCTGGTAATACGTGATCACCACGGGAAGGGGCGTGCCCTTCTGTTCCTGCGCGGTCCTTGCGTTGAAGGCCTTGCAGAATTCCATGATGTTGATGCCGCGCTGACCAAGAGCGGGGCCGATCGGAGGAGACGGGTTTGCCGCTCCGGCGGGAACCTGAAGCTTCAGGCTCCCCAACAGTTTCTTCGCCATGTTTCCCTCTTTGTGGCAGCCTGAGAGGTATCAGCCCTCAAGCGGGCCTTCCCGGACCATCCGGAAAGGCGGGGTTTGCGTGGTCAGGCTCACCCAGGTCTTTGGGCTGCCTCCCACGCGAGGGGCGGCTAATGACGGAAAGTCAGCGGTTTGTCCAGCCATGCGGGCAATAACGGCCTTTCCTTCCCTGGGCGGTTATCTTCTGGAGATTCCGCCCTCTGAGGCATGCCGCAACGTACGGACCATCCCCATCGCCATCCTGCGCAGGCTGATGGAATGTGACGAGATACTGATCAGCCGAAGGAAACACCTCGGTCACGCGGCCCTTTGGCTCACCGATCCAACCGCAGCCAGGTTTGACCCTGACCCACTGCCCGAGACGTAGCTTCATTCGCCAACGCGCTAGGCGCGCAATCTAGATCTTGTCGACCTGACCGTAGTCCAGATCGACCGGCGTCGAACGGCCGAAAATAGTGACAGTCACCTTCAGGCGGCCCGTACCCTCGTCGATCGAGTCCACGGCGCCCTCGAAGCCCGAGAACGGACCTTCGTTGACCTTGATCTTCTCGCCGATCTCGAACTGAATCTTCGTGCGCGGGCGCTCCGTGGCGCCGGCCTCGATCTTGCCGAGGATGCGATCGACTTCCGACTGCGGCACCGGCAGGGGCTTCTTGCCGCCCTCGGCGCCCAGGAAGCCCGTGACCTTCGGCGTGTTCTTCACGAGGTGATACGCCTCGTCCGTCATGCGCATCTTCACGAGCACATAGCCCGGCATGTGGCGCTTCTCGACCGTGCGCTTGCGGCCGCGAACGACCTCAACGACTTCCTCGGTCGGAACCTCGATCTCTTCGATCAGGTCGGAAAGGCCCTGCATCTCGGCCTGTTCGCGAATGGTCGATGCGACCTTCTTCTCGAAGTTCGAGTAAGCGTGAACGATATACCAGCGTCCGTCAGCCATTAGTGCCAGATCCCCGTTGCGGCCCCGACCGCCAGCTTCACGATGCTGTCGGTGGCGTAGAAGAAGATCGCCGCCACCACGACCATCACCACGACCATGATCGACGCGACCATGGTCTCCTTGCGTGTCGTCCACGTCACCTTGCGGCCTTCATCCCGGACCTGGCTGAAGAATTTGATCGGGCCAACACGCTTTTTGGGCGGGTTGCTGGCAGCGGTCTCGGAGGTTCCGGTGGGGTTCTTCATGATATTCCGGGGGGTTGAACGCGACCGTCTATGCCAAAGGGGCCCGGTCGTCCATGGGTTTTGTAACGGTAGGCGGACAACGCGTCGTCAGGCCCGAGGTGGGAAGAGGAAACCCGTAAATTAAGGGGTTTTCCTGCCGCACCTGCCTGCATTCACCATGTCCGGCCCGGCTGCCTAGATCGGGATCCATTTCGGCCGGAAAGTCTTCAGCCACATCGCCATGATCCAGCGGGCAACGATAACGGCGGTGAAGAACGAGGTAATGACCCCGATGATCAGGGTCAGCGCGAACCCGCGAACGGGGCCCGAACCGAGGTTGAACATCACCAGCGCCGCCACAACGTGGGTCACGTTGGCGTCGATGATGGTCGCCATGGCGTGGTCATAACCGGCTTCCACCGAAGTGATCGGAGACCGCCCTGCCCGTTTCTCCTCGCGAATCCGCTCGAAGATCAGCACGTTGTAGTCGACCGCCATACCCATGGTGAGCAGGATACCCGCAATGCCCGGCAGCGTCAGGGTCGCCCCGAAGAACGACAGCACCCCGATCATCAGAACCATGTTGAGCAGAAGCGCGATCACCGCGAACACGCCCAGCAGGCCGTAGGCCGCGATCATGAACGCCGCCACGAGGCCAACGCCTACAACCGACGCCGTCACGCCCGCGCGGATCGAGTCGGCGCCAAGGCTGGCGTCCACCACCCTGCGTTCCGCAACCTTCAGCTTGGCCGGCAGCGCGCCTGAGCGAAGCACGACGGCCATCTGTTCAGCTTCTTCGATCGTGAAACTGCCCGTGATCCGCCCGCTGCCGCCGATGATGGGGCTCTGGATGGTCGGCGCAGAAACGATCCGGTCGTCCAGAACGATGGCAAAGCGCTGGCCGACATTCTTGCGGGTCTCGTCGCCAAAGCGCTTGGCGCCGGCCGGATGCAGCTGGAACGCAATGCTAGCGCCGCCGGTCTCGTCGAAGTCCTGCTGTGCGCCCGAAAGGTCAGCACCCTGGATGATGGAGTCGAGGTGGAGCACCTCGATCGCGCCATTCTGGCTGTCGTCGGGCAACGCAACGCGGTTGTTGCGCGGCACGCCCGGCGTGAAGTCGGCCGGGTTCGCAGCCGGATCGACCATGTTGAACGTCAGCACGCCGGTCTTGGTCAACGTCTCGATCAGCGTGTCCATTTCCGCCGGGTTCAGGCCCGGAACCTCAACCAGAATGCGGCTCTCGCCCTGTTTCTGGATGTTGGGCTCAACCAGGCCCGAGTTGTCGGCGCGGCGGCGTACGGCTTCGATGGAGCTCGACAGCGCATCAACCTGCAGCTTGTCGAAGCGTTGCGGGGCAAACCGCATCTCGATCGCCCCGTCCGCCCGCTCGGTAATGACGTAATAGTCCTGCATCCCGATCGAACCCGCCGGCGGCTTGCCGAGGGATTTGATCCGTTCCAGCGCCTGCGCCTTGTCCGACGCATTGCGCAGTTTCACGACAACCGCATCGCCTTCCGGGTTACGGCTGATAACGGGAATCAGCGGCGTTTCGCGCAGCTTCTCGCCCACCGCCCGGTTCACGTTCCGCAACTCGTTCTGCCGCAGCTCGACCGGGTCGACCTCCAGCAGGATCGACGCCCCGCCCTTGAGGTCGAGACCGAGGTTAAGCGGCTTGACCGGCAGCCACGAGAGATACTGCGCGCGCTGCTGCTCGGAGAGCAGGTTGGGCAGGCACGCAAGCGTGCCAAGCAGAAGCGTCACGAGAACAAGCGCGACCTTCCAGGGCGGAAAACGCAGAAGCATGAACGATCAGCTTCCCTTGGAATCGTTCGCTGCGGCCGGCGCAGCGGGGTTCTTCACGTCCACGATCATGCCGCGAACGATACGCAGCTTGCCGCCTTCGCCCGTGTCCAGAACGATTTCGTCGTCCTTGAGCGCGAAGATGCGGCCGATGATGCCGCCCTGGGTGATGACGGTATCGCCCTTTTTCATGTCCGCCAGCATCGCCTTGTGCTTCTTCATGCGGTTGTTCTGCGGGCGGATGAGCAGGAAGTAGAAGATCACGATCATGCCGATCGGCAGCATGAGGTTCGCGAGCAGGCTGCCCATGCCGTCGCCCGCCGGGGCGGCGCCGGCTGCGGGGGCAGCGGCCTGCTGGAAGAACATGAGGAACGACGACATCGGCTCTCCGTGGGAATCTTTCGACGCTCCCGCCGGACAGGGGGAGCTTAGGCGGGCGGACTATATCGGGAGAGGCCCCCTTGGCAATGCGCCGAAAACGCCTCGTTTCAGGTACCTGCGTCTGGAAACGCGCCCGGCGCGCTAGCCCCGCAGCTCCGGCAGGTGCAACGCCGGGTCAACCGGCTCCTTGCCCTTCCGCAGCTCGAAATGCACCTGCGGGGAGCTGGCGTTTCCGCTCTGGCCGGCCGTGGCGATCGTCTGCCCCTGCTTCACCAGATCGCCTTCCTTCACTTTCAGCACGTCGGAATGGGCATAAGCCGTCACCCATCCGCCCGGATGGCGGATCAGCACGAGATTGCCGAATCCGGCCAGCTCGCTGCCCGCATAGACGACTTCGCCGCCCGCAGCCGCCCGCACGTCGGATCCCGGCGCCGCCGCGATATTCACCCCGTCATTGCGAATGCCGTCAGCGCCAGCCCCGAACCCCTTCAGCACATTGCCCGATATCGGCCAGATGAAGTCCCGCGCACCCGCAGGCGTCGCCGGCGTCGACTTCGGCGGCGCAGGCGGCTCGACCACCGGCTTGGGCGCAGCCTTCACCGGCGCTGTGGTCTTGTCACCAACCAGCGAGATGGCCTTGTCGTCGATCGGCTTGGCCACCGGGGCCTTCACAACCGGCGGAGCAACAGGCGCTGCCTTCACCACTTCGCGGGCCTGCTCGCGCGCCAGCGGCGGCAGCTGCAGCTCATCGCCCACATAAACCGTCCACGGCCGCTGCATGTTGTTCAGCAGCGCCAGCGAGCGCGTATCGACATTGTAGCGGCGGGAAACCGAATAGAGCGTCTCCCCCTTCTCCACCACGTGCACATTCGGCGGCGGCAGATAGACCACGTCGCCCTTGTCCAGCGCGTAGGGCGGTTCCATCCCGTTGGTCTCGATCAGCGCACGCATGTTTACCGAATAGCGCCGCGAGATATCGTACAGCGTATCGCCCGACTGCACCTCGATCGCGCGCGCCGAAGGATTGTCCCGCGCCTGCCGCAATGTCCCGCCCGGACGATACCCGGCCTCGGGCGACATGCTCTTGGCTTCCTCGATCGCGCTCGTGCCCGTCGGCGACGAGCCGACATCCACCACGCGCTTGAACTCCTCCGGCCGCGAAGCCGGCGCAGGCGCCACCGCCGCCGGAGCAACCGCACGCGGGATCTCCGCCACGATCGGCGCAGGCGCAGCCTCTGCCCTGGGCGCAGCATTCCTGAAATCGATCGGCGCCGGCCCTTCGCGTCCCGGCGGATTGGACGCGCACGCCGTCAGCCCCGCGGCAGCGGAGGCCAGCAAACATGCGCGCAATGCGATCGGACTCACCAGCAAACGTCTCCGGATATTCGGTCCGCAGAGTGCCCCGATCATGCTTACCGGAAGCTAAAGCTCCCGTGCGACGCCCTGCTGCAGCGGCCCAAACCGGGCCTTTTCGACCAGAGTTTCGCTGAAACTGCCGTCCGCCAGCTTCTCCAGCCGCAGGATCAGCCCCTCCCCGCCCCGCTCCACCGGCAAGACCGCCACGCCGCCCACCGCCAGCTGCCGCCCGATCTCCTCGGGCATTCCGGTCACCGACCCCATCAGCAACACCCGGTCGAACGGCGCCGCCTCCGCCCACCCCATCAGCCCATCCGCCAGCCGCAGCTCCACCCGCGACGACACACCCAGCGCCTCGATCGTCGTCCGCGCCCGGTCCACCAGCGTCCGGTAGCGATCAATCGAATACACCCGCCGCGCCAGCCGGCTCAGCACCGCCGCGCCATAACCAGACCCCGTCCCGATCTCGAGAACCGTATGCTCCCGCTGCGCGCCCAGCGCCTGCAGCATCACGCCCACCGTCACCGGCCGCGTCATCGTCTGCCCGCAATCAATCGGCAGCTCGACATTCTCCCACGCAGCATCCGCGAACGGCCGCGGCACAAAAGTCTCGCGCGGCGTCTTCTCCAGCGCCTCGGTCACGCGATGGTCCGTCACGCCGGACTGCCTCAGCGCCAGCACCAGCCGCGCCGCCTGAAAGCGCGGGTCCTCGCTCATCCCTCGTCAGCCACGCGCAGCGACTTCGCCAGCTCGGCGCGATAGGCATGATGCGTCATGTCGATATGCAGCGGCGTCACCGACACCCGCCCCTCATATACCGCTCGCAGGTCAGTACCCTCGTCCGGCTTCGACGGTTTCGACGAGTAGCCGATCCAGAAATAATCCGCCCCGCGCAGGTCTGTCCGCTTCTCCAGCGTCGAGATCGCCTCATCGCGAAACCCCTGCGACGTCACCTCGACCCCCGCCACATCCTGCGGCAGCCGGTCAGGGAAGTTCACATTCATCACACAGTTCTTCGGCCAGCCGCTCTTCAGCAAAGCCTTCAGCACACGCGGTCCCCACACCCGCCCCGTCTCCCACGGTATCGGCTCGCCGCGCCGGAAATTCCGCGCCTGACTGAACGCAATCGACGGAATGCCCAGATGCATCCCCTCGATCGCCGCCGCCACAGTGCCAGACTGGCTAGTATCTTCCGCGATATTCTGCCCGCGATTGACGCCCGACAGGATCAGGTCCGGCGGATGATCGGCGAGAATATCCTTCACCCCCAGCAGCACCGCATCCGCAGGCGTCCCCTGCACCGCAAACCGCTTCGGCCCCTCTTCGCGCACGCGCACCGGCGCATTCAAAGTGATCGCCCGCGCCTTGCCGGATTGTTCCTCATGCGGCGCGACGATCCACACATCGTCACTCACCGACCGCGCAATCTCCTCCAGCACAGCAAGGCCGGGAGCAAACACACCATCATCATTGGAAAGCAGAATGCGCATGCGCCCTGCCTCTACTGATCAGCCCGCGAAGTCAAATCGCTCACGCAACGTGCACGCGCTCCAATATCGTGAACGGCGGGATCTCATCATCGAAGCCCATCTCGTCATGACGGAAGCCGGTGATGTCCTCCGCCAGATCGAGCGGAACCTCGAACGCCGCATCGAACTCGCCGCCCTGCGCGGCGACTTCGGCTTCAAGCTCTGCCATCTCGCGCCTGATCTGCTCGAACACCTCAGGCAGCTGGCCCTCAACCGACAGCTGCGGTTCGTCGGCCGTGCCGTCATGATAGATCGACCACACCTGCTTCCCGTCCCGCCACTCCATGGCGAGGCTGGTCTGCGTCTCTTCGTGCACCACCGCCGCCACCAGACGCCCACCGGCCGACCACACCGCCAGCTTCGCAGGCTCCAGCAGCGCCGCCTCCTCCGTCACAACGACATACCACCCGCTGTCCAGCTCGCCGCCGGTATGCGTCGCTTCGAAATACTCATCGATTTCGCCTGTATCGACGAAACCGGCGCGCTCCAGCAGTTCGTCTGCCGCAACACCCTGAACCGCAAACCACGCAAGCGAAATGCCGGACGTCATCCGATCACCTCAAGGCCACCCATGTACGGTATCAACGCCGCCGGCACGCGAATGCGCCCGTCCGCTTCCTGATAATTCTCCAGCACAGCCACCAGCGTCCGCCCCACAGCAAGGCCCGACCCGTTAAGCGTATGCACGAATTCCGGCTTCGGCTTGGGATTGTCCCCGCTCGGCGCCTCGCGATAGCGCGCATCCATCCGCCGCGCCTGGAAATCCCCGCAGTTCGAACACGAGGAAATTTCCCGATACGTGTTCTGCGACGGCAGCCACACTTCAAGATCGTAAGTCTTACGCGCGCCAAACCCCATATCGCCCGCGCACAGCATCATCGTGCGATACGGCAACTCCAGCCGCTCCAGAATGCCCTCCGCGCAACGCGTCATCCGTTCATGCTCGGCCTGTGAATCCTCCGGCTTGGTAATCGACACCAGCTCCACCTTGATGAACTGATGCTGCCGGATCATGCCCTT
>DAIRES010000146.1:6738-8318 GCA_036795465.1 Hyphomonadaceae bacterium | reverse complement strand
GCGGTCATTCTACTTTTTCTTTCTGGCAGGCTTGTCGGGGCAGAAGATGGCGGCGAGCGTTTCGATGACTTTCACTGCGGCTGGATCAGCGATGCGATAGAAGATGGTCTGCGCATCGCGGCGGGTGGCGAGGACGCCGGCTTCCCGCAGCACGGCTAGGTGTTGCGAGAGCGCGGACTGCGAGAGCCCCAGTGGCTCCTGCAGCGCGCCGGCGGGGAGTTCGCCATCGCCAAGCTGGCAGAGGATCATCAGCCGCTTCTCGTTGCCGAGCGTGCGGAGAAGGCCGGCCGCCTTGCCGGCGCTGGCTTCGAAATCGGCGAGGGAGAAGGTTTTCAGGTCCATCATGGAGTCAATATATTAGGTATTGCTAATTTAGCAAGTGCTAATATATGAGACGGCGTAAGATTGCTCAAGGATCTGCAGATGCCCGGTATTCAGGCCTTTTTCGATGACGCCACTTCGACGGCTTCCTTTCTTGTGTGGGACAGGGAGACGAAGGCGGCGGCTGTGATCGATGCTGTGCTCGATTTCGACTCGGCCACCGGAAAGCTATCGACCACCTCCGCCGACAGGATGCTGGCGCGCACGAGAGAGCAGGGGCTTGGCGTTGTGTGGGTGTTGGAGACGCATGCGCACGCGGACCATCTTTCAGCTGCCGATTACATCCGCCGGAAAACTGGCGCGCGAGTGGGCATCGGCGCCAGGATCACGGAGGTGCAGACGCGCTTCCGCGCCTTGTTCGGCGCCCCGGAGGCAGAGACGGAGGCGTCGGTCTTTGACGCGCTGTTCGAGGACGGCGAGGTTTTTCGCATCGGGGGCATCGAGGCGCGCGTGCTTCATACGCCGGGTCACACGCCTGCATGCGTGACCTATGTGATCAATGACGCGGCCTTTGTGGGAGATACGCTGTTCATGCCGGACTACGGTACCGCGCGCGCGGATTTTCCGGGCGGCGATGCCACGGCGCTTTATCGGTCGATCCGCAGGATTCTCGCGCTGCCGCCTGAAACGCGCATCTTTGTCGGGCACGACTATCTGCCGGCAGGACGGAGCAAGCCGGCGTGGGAGACGACGGTGGCGGACGAGCGCGCTGCTAACATCCATGTGCACGACGGCGTCACGGAAGAAGACTTCGTAAAGCTGCGGATGGCGCGCGACAGGACGCTGGCGCCGCCGAAGCTGATCTTGCCGGCGCTGCAGGTGAATATACGTGGCGGGGCGCTTCCGAAGCCCGAGGCGGACGGGCGCATCTATCTCAGGACGCCGGTGACGACGCTCTGAAGCCGAATTCTAATTCCTGCACCTCGGCGAGGTCGGCCTACTCCCCGGCCGTGATACTGAATTGAAGATAGCGCTGCGCCCGCAATATGTCGTCAACTATAGCGAGGCTGGCGCTCACTGTGGGGTGATGTTGTGTGCTCTTGCTGCATCGGTCCGTCTGGCTCAGTTTCCGTTTGGGAATGGACGCAACAGACGTCATCCAAGGGAGCGAGAGACATGAAGCGGCTTATGGCGCTGGCGGTGCTTGCCATCGGGATCGGCGCCGGCGGCGCGCATGCCCAGAAGGTGGCGAGCATCGG
>DAIRES010000146.1:1170-6638 GCA_036795465.1 Hyphomonadaceae bacterium | reverse complement strand
ACCGTGAGGCCGGAGCGCATCCAGCAATTCCAGGAGCAGCTGACCAAGCAGGGCTATGAGTCGAAGCTGGAGATTTTCCCCGGCACGACGCACTGGCCGGCGCCGGCTGGCCTGATAAGGGCGCGGGACTTCATCGTCGCCCAGCTGGGCGGGAAGTAGATCCCGCTTTCAGATTGTCGTTTGTGGGTGCGTAGCGGCAGCCGCGCAGAATCCCGGCGCCGGGCGCCTGATGGATGGGCGCCTGCCTGTTTTCCACTGCCGGTTCGCTGTGCGTGGCTGCACAGTTTTCCCGCGCGGCTAGACTTGGACGCGTTGCGATGCGCCGCAGCGATTCAGGTTTTCGGGGCTGGCTATGGGTCTGTTTTCATTTCTGACGGGCGGGAAGAAGAAGGAAGAAAAGGCTGCGCCTGCAAGGGCCGCAGCGCCGGCTCCCGATGCCAAGCCGACTGTGGTGGAAAAGAAGGCTGAAGTCGCGCTGAGCAAGGCTGCAACACCTGCGCCGGCTCCGGCGCCTGAGCTGACTGCGGCAACGATTGCGACAGGCGTGGCGCAGGCGAAGCTGCGCCTGAAGCTGGCGGCTTCGCTACGCGCAGGTCAGCACGCTGTGGCCTATGAAGCGGCGACGGGACTGGCGGATATCCAGGTGAAGGCCGGCCGTCCCACGGTCGCGCGCGTCTGGCAGGTTCAGGCCGAGCGCATCAAGGCGGGCATGGCCGCCTGAGCGGTCTTCAGCATCTCTTGGCCGGTGAACCTAAGCCTCCGGGTGAGCGGATTCCTTCATCACCTGCGCGAGTGCATCAAAGAGCCGCGATGCCGTTACGGGTTTGGCGAGGTGTGCGTCACATCCCGCCTCCTTGGCCTTGTCGATCTGTGATGGCAGGGCGCTTGCTGTCAGCATGATGATCGCGGTGCGGGGAAGGCCGTGCTTGATTTCCTGGAGTCTGATCGCGCGAGTGGCTTCAAGGCCATCCATGACTGGCATCAGGAGATCCATGAGGATAACGTCGAATTGCGTCGCGGCCGCAGCTTCAACGGCTTCGAGACCGTTGAGGCAGACATCAACCTGTACATGCAAAGGTTCGAGCACGGCAGTGACGACGCGGCGGTTGATGGGATGGTCCTCGACGAGTAGCACGCGCAAGGGACTTAGACGATTGGCGAGCAGGGGCTGGGCGCCAGGCACAGAATCCTCGGGAGGACTGTCGTTCAGCGGCGCTTCCGCGCGGGGTAATGGCAAGATGACGTCGAAAGTGCTTCCAACGGCCGCCGTGCTGTTCACGCAGATCTTTCCGCCCATGCAACCGACCAGTGCGCGCGTTATCGACAGCCCGAGGCCCAAACCGCCTATCTCGCTGTTGTCCTTCTGTTCGCCCCGCTCGAAGCGATCGAACAGTCTGTCATGCGACGCCAGGTCGAAGCCGTGGCCCGTATCTGTGACGCTCAGGCGTAGCAGGGCAGTTTCGGTCCCGTCGGGTTGAACGTCGACATTGATCGTCACGATGCCGCTGGCGGTATATTTGATCGCGTTTGATATCAGATTGAACATGATCTGACGTATCCGGACATCATCGCCCACCACGTTGCCGGGCACGCTATCCGGCGAGATCGTGAGTGTCAGCGACAGGCCCTTCTGGCGGGCTTCCCCTTCCATCAGCAGCGTCGTTGATCTTGCTAGTGTGACGGGGTCAAAGCTAATGGGCCTTAGTTGGAGCTGTCCGGACTCTATTGCGGATGTGTCCAGAAGGTCCGCAATCAGTCGCTCGAGAATGTCTCCGGAATCTTGGATGGCATTGATGGTCTCGCGATCCGCGGGCGTAAATCTGCTCCGGTCCAGCGTCGATACCAGCCCGACAATGCCGTTGAGCGGCGTTCGGACTTCATGACTCACATTTGCTATCAGGACGTCCTTCGCCCTGCTCGCCGCTTTCTCGCGATCGGCCAGAACTGTCAGGCGGCCGGTGAGCGCCCTCAGTTCAGCGTTCGCCTTCTCCAAGCCGTGGTCCGATCGGTGCAGCGCTACGCCTGTGAATACGATAGTCGCACAGGCCCCTATGGTGGCCAGCGTCGTAAAAAGCGCCGCTCCCCAGGCTTGGGTGGTCCACGCAACGTTCGTAAGGATCACAAAGAGGGCCAGCAGAGGTGGCCACACCAGCACCAGCAGTATGGGCGCGCTTTTGTAGCCGCCAGCTACGCCGTACATCGAGACCGAGAACAGGGCGACAATGGTCGCGAGGCGCGCAACTTCATGCTCGCTGCTCCAGAGCATGAGACTCAGCGCAACCCAGGCAAGCGAAACAGCGCCGATCACAACCAGATGCGGGATCCGGAAACGCAGGTCGCCCGCGACCAGCCGCGTTCGTACATACCACGCAGCAGCCTCGATCGTCAGAACGACCGCCAGCCACGTCCAGCCGGTGGTGGCGCCGATGAAAACAAAAAGCAGCCCGGAAACCACGCATGAAATCGGTACGCGTATCCAGGCGATCGACGCATTGTGAAGAGCGTTACGTACAACGCTGTTTTCAGCGTGCGCGGAAGGTGGGGTGCCGACATTCAGCAGGGTGATACATCCTTAGCGCTGATTTAAAGAATCAGGCACCCACCCCAGCGCTGATTTGGCTACCGGATCGTATCAATGTGGCAGCGTCAAGCTAGCAGCACTTGCGGGCACGACTGCCAATCTGCTGCAGGTTCGGTGTAATTCGGTTGACGTTCATCTCCGGCGCCGCAGGCTGTGCTTGCGGGGCGAGGAGTCGGAATGGCGACGGAATTCGAACGCAGGCTGAAAGGCGCGACGCTGCTGACGGCCGAAGTGCTGTACTACATGCCGGATCATCCGAGCCTGTTGCAGAGCTTCATGTGGCAATTGCTGGATGAGGCGCCGCGCTATCCACGGCTGGCGGCTTTTCTCGATCACTGGCGGCGCGAGATCGAGGCGGTGATCCATTCCGTGCGCGTGGCCTCGGGTGAGCCGCTGTCGCCGCCGGGCTGGCGCAAGATGGATGGTCTGATCAGGATACACTGAGGCTTCAGTCGCGCTTGAAGATCTGCTCGATCGGCAGGTTGAACAGCTCCGCTATGCTGAAGGCCAGCGGCAGAGACGGGTCATACTTGCCGTTCTCGATCGCGTTGACCGAGTTGCGTGAGACTTCGAGGCGCGTTGCAAGATCGGCCTGTGTCCAGCCGCGTTCGGTGCGCAATTCGCGGATGCGGTTCTTCATGGCCGGCTCACCGCTTGGTCACGTGCCAGCCGACCCAGCAGACAACGAAGCCCACGAGTTGGCCGAGCGCGATCCAGATAGCGCCGAGCACGATGGCGGGAGCTGCGGGATTCGACATGCCGCCAAGCGCGCGGTCGATCAGGGCGAGAAGCGGGTCGAGTATGCCGGGCTGCAGGATGAAGGGGAGCAGGGCCAGCGATGCGAGCAGGCCGAACAGGCCGCCGAACACCCAGGCGAATTTCTGCGCGGCGCGCTCGAACTCGTCCTGCCGCCGCCATGCGCCGAGTGAGAAGATCGCCAGCCAGATCGCGGCGGAATAGCCGAGCAGCAATCCGGCAAGGCCGCCCGTGATGAAGGCCGCAGCGAGAAGAACCCAGAAGCCGATGGCGGCGAGCAGGCGCCAGGAGCGTGCGGACAGGCGGTTCATCGTGGCGCGTCTCCCGTCGCTAGTAGCGTGCTGTCTTGATGCCGCGCAGGCCGAGGCGTTTCTGCAGGCTGTCTGGCCCGACCAGATGCAGCGCGCCGACGGCGATGAACGATACGCCCGAGCCTGCGAGCAGGTCTTCGATCTGGGCCGCCCAGTTCTCGTTGCGATCACGCAGCAGGGCGTGAACACCGGAAACCTCTGGCGCAATGTACATCAGCGCGGCGAGCGCTTCGACCATCTGCGTCTTGCCATAGGCCCAGTCGATATAGGCGAGATCCGACATCCGCTTGAGGCGTCGTTGTTCCGGATTGTCGGTCGCGAGCCGTTCGCGCAGCGCCGCGAGTTGCTCGTCCTCGGGGAGGTCGAACGCATCGCCGAGCTGGAATTCCATCGTTTCAAGGCCGCGCACCGTATCGCCCTGCGCGCGTGCGAGGCCGCCGAGGATGCGGTCGATGCCGTTCTTGCTGCGATAATCCCCGCCCAGCTGGTGGGCACGGTCGATCGCATAGACGGCGTAGAGCGGCTTCATCCCGTCGATCTTCGCGGCGATCTCCGGCGGTGTTTCAGCCTCGCGGATCGCGTCGGCCAGCAATCCGCGCTCCCGTTCGGTCAGGCGCGAGGAAAGGGGCGGACCATCCGTGGCAAGCTTGTCGCCATAGATCGAAAGAATGCCGGTTGTGATGCCGGCCGGTTCGCTGATCTCCGCGATCTCGAGCCAGAGTTCCGTTGCCTCGGACAGCGCTGCGTCCAGCTTTTCGGTGCGCCACGCGACATTGTCGGGGAGAATGTGGACGGTGCCGGTGACGTAGATGGTGGAGTCATCGTCGCGGATGACCCACATCGGCAGGCCGCTTTGGACGGGTTGTGTGGTTTGCGCCTCGGCAGGCGCGAGCAGGCTGGCCGCCGCCGATGCGAACAACGCACGCAGCATATGGCCAAACGCGGCAGGCATGGCGTCCCCTTCTCACCGGCGCATCCGGGCCTCTGGCTGGATGACAAGCAAACTTGTCTCCAAAAGCCCGGAGCGTCAATGGCGAGTAGCAGGCCTGAAGCTAGTTGAGCTTCAGGTTCTTCAGCGCGGCGAACGGATTGCTCGAGTCGTCCGATTTGGCGGGCGCGGCAGACATTACGGGCTTGCCCTGCGGGGCCTTGCCTTGCTGCTTCGGCTCCGGACGGCCGCTTGCGCCTTGCGTGCCCGAGACTTCGCGTTTCATCGAGAGGGCGATGCGCTTGCGCTCAGTATCGACTTCTTTGACGCGCACGGAGACGACCTGGCCGGCTTTCACCACGTCGCTCGGGTCCTTCACGAAGGTATCCGCGAGTTCCGAGATGTGGACGAGGCCGTCCTGGTGGACGCCGATGTCGACGAAGCAGCCGAAGGCGGTGACGTTCGTGACGGTGCCTTCGAGCTTCATGCCGACTTTGAGGTCGGAGATTTTCTCGACGCCATCGGCGAAGGTCGCGGTCTTGAATTCCGGGCGCGGGTCGCGGCCAGGCTTCACGAGTTCGGCGATGATGTCGGTGACGGTCGGCACGCCGAAGGTTTCGTCAGCGAAGTCCTTCGGGTTCAGCGTCGAGAGGAAAGCCTTGTCACCGATGATGCTCTTCAGCGGGCGGCCGGATTTTTCCGCGATGCGTTCGGCCACCGGATAGGCTTCCGGGTGGACGGCCGAGCCATCGAGCGGGTTCTTGCCGTCCATGATGCGCAGGAAGCCTGCGGCCTGTTCGAACGCTTTCGGTCCCATGCGCGGAACTTTCTTGAGGCCGGTGCGCGCCTTGAACGGGCCGTTCTCGTCGCGATAGGTGACGATGTTGGCGGC
>DAIRES010000146.1:0-1070 GCA_036795465.1 Hyphomonadaceae bacterium | reverse complement strand
GACGCGCCGGCTTCCGAGACCATCACGCGCGTGAGCTTGAGGTCCGGCATCTTGGCCGAGAGTTCGGCGACGAGCTTGTCGGTCTCGCGGCTGGCTGTGCCGTTGCCGACGGAGACGAGTTCGACGCCGTGCTTCTTGGCGAGGACGGCGAGCGTTGCGAGCGAGCCGTTCCAGTCTTTCTTCGGCTCGTGCGGATAGATCGTGGTGGTTTCGAGCAGCTTGCCCGTGGCGTCCACGACGGCGACCTTGCAGCCCGTGCGGATGCCCGGATCGACGCCCATGACGACTTTCGGGCCGGCGGGCGCGGCGAGCAGCAGGTCGTGCATGTTGCGCGAGAAGACGCGGATGGCTTCGGCGTCCGAGCGTTCCTTCACGCGGTCGATCAGGTCGTTGTGCGTCGAGCCGGAGAGGCGGGACTTCCACGCCTGACGGGCAGTTTCGGCCAGCCACTGGTCTGACGGGCGGCCTTTGTCGGAGATGTTGAACGCCGCCATGATCGAGGTAACGGCCGGATGGCGTGTTTTTTCGTCGTGCGGCAGGTCGAGGTCGATCTTGAGCACGCCTTCCTTCTCGCCGCGCAGCAGGGCGAGGGCCCGGTGGGACGGCATGTTGGCGATCGGCTCGTCGAATTCGAAATAGTCGGAGAACTTCGCGCCTTCGGCTTCCTTGCCTTTCACGAGGCCGGAGGTGAGCTTGCCGCCGCTCCACACTTTCTCGCGGATGGCGCCGACGACGTTTGGCGTTTCCGCCATGCGTTCGATCAGGATGTTGCGCGCGCCTTCGAGGGCGGCTTCGGAATTTTCCACGCCCTTGTCGGCAGCGAGATATTTGAGCGCTTCAGCAACGGGGTCGAGGCCGGGGTTCGCCAGCAGGCGATCGGCCAGCGGCTCGAGGCCGGCTTCCTTGGCGATCGACGCCTTGGTGCGGCGCTTGGGGCGATAGGGCGCGTAGAGATCTTCGAGTTCGACTTTGGTGGTGGCGGCGCGGATCTGCTTTTCCAGTTCCGGCGTCATCTTGCCTTGCTCGGTGATGGAGCGCAGCACGACTTCGCGGCGGTCAGCGAGAATGGT
>DAIRES010000012.1:22824-36638 GCA_036795465.1 Hyphomonadaceae bacterium | reverse complement strand
ATGATCCCGCTGACCTGGCCGCATTTGCTGACGGTCGTCGTCAGCATCGGACAAGTGATCCGGCGCCCACCAACGCTACCTAACGACGCTTAGCGAGCGTTGCGTAGAGGTTCTCGGGGCGAAGCTGAGTGTACCGCTTCAGCATCTTCCAGTCCTTGTGCCCCGTCACAAGCGGGACCTGCTCGATCGTGAGGCCAGCCTCGAACAGGCGACTGGTCCCTTCGTGACGAAGGTCATGGAAGTGAAGATCAATGATGCCGGCTTCTTCGCAGGCGCGCCGGAAAGCGGTGCCCACCGATCGTCCATTGTACGGAAAGCAGCGACCCTTGTCGCTGACTTGCTTGCGATGTTGTTCAAGTATTTCAAGCGCATCATACCCTGTGACGTCGAGAAGCGGCACCCGCTGATCATTGCCGTCCTTTTTCCGTGGATCCTTTCGGTCAGCCACGAGAATGGTACGCGTGCGCGGATCGAGGTCTTTCCATTCGATGCGCATGATCTCGTCTAGGCGCATTGCAGTCGCGATTGCGAATTTGACGATGGTAGCCAGAGGCAACGCAGTGCCACGATTGGACCTGAAACGTGCGAACAGGGTTTCGAGTTCTGCTTCCGTCGGACGCCGGTCACGTTCCAGGCCGCGCCCGAGCGCGTCCATGCGGCGCAGTGCGACCCGGGCCAGCCTTACGGCATCGGTATTCACTTGCAGTCCATGCAATGCTGCAGCGTGGGTCAAAACCGTACCGATGAAGGAAATGTCGATTGCAAGCGTGGCCGGGCCGGCGCCTTCAGCAGCTCGCTCTCGGCCGTATCGAATAAGCCGCTCGCGTGTCAGACCGGAGACTTGCTCGCTGCCGAGTTCAAGCTTGAGCCGACGTAAGACGTGGTCCTTGGACCGACGCAGCGGTTTTCCATATTGCTGGAGGTCGTCAATATGAAGATCGATCAGCGATCCGAACGTGTCTTTTGTGGTGATGCGAGTGGCAGACGGGTCAATGTCGTTATCGATCGCGCGCTCGACATCTCGGGCCCACGCCTCGGCGTCGGCCTTCATCCTAAAAGTCTTGGTCAGGACCTTGCCTGCACGCCTGACTTGGGCTCTCCAGCTGCCTGCACGTTTGTCGACGGAGGCCATATGTCACCCCTCCATGACGCAGGTTGAATATCTGACACACTGGTGACACACGCAGATCGGAAACAGCTGGAAACACCAGGAACCTTGAGCGAACATCGTGACACAAATCCAAAATCTTGTTCTTTGATGTTCCGCGATTTTTCATGAAATATCAAGCACATAGGTTCTGTACCGCGCCCATGATGGACTGGACCGACCGGAATTGCCGGGCGTTCCATCGGCATCTGTCGCGTCATGCTATTCTTTATACGGAGATGGTCACGGCGGATGCGGTCATTCACGGCCAGCGTGACCGGCTGCTGGGCTTTGATCCGATCGAGCGGCCCGTGGCGCTTCAGCTTGGCGGGTCAGAGCCGGCAAAGCTGGCGGAGGCCGCGCGCATTGGCGCCGCCTATGGCTATTGCGAGATCAATCTCAACGTTGGCTGTCCGTCGGAGCGTGTCCAGTCTGGCGCGTTTGGCGCGTGCCTGATGCGCGAGCCTGACCTCGTGGCGGATTGCCTGTCCGCCATGCGCGAGGCTGTCTCTGTTCCCATCACGGTCAAGCATCGCCTCGGCGTCGATGACGACGATCCGCGTGAGCGTCTGTTCTCGTTCGTGGAGACGCAAGCAAAGGCGGGCACGACATCTTTCGTCGTCCACGCCCGCAAGGCGTGGCTCAAGGGGCTGAGCCCGAAAGAGAACCGCGAGATTCCGCCGCTCGACTACGAGATCGTAGCCGAACTGAAGCGCACGCATCCGCATCTCGAGATCATCCTGAATGGCGGCATCGCCGATCTTGATACGGCGCTGCGCGAACTGCCGCGCGTCGATGGCGTGATGCTGGGCCGCGCCGCGTATCACGAGCCCGCTCTGCTGCTGGGCGTTGATGCGCGCATCTTTGGAGATGAAGCGCCACAGCGCAGCGCGGACGAGGCGGCGCGCGATTTCCGACCGTGGATCCAGCAGCGTCTTGCCGAGGGCGCGGCGCTGCATTCGATCACGCGTCACATGCTTGGGCTGTTCACGGGCCGTCCGGGCGCGCGCCAGTGGCGCCGCATATTGTCGGAGAGAGCACCGGGCGCGAGAGGGGCGGCTGCAATCGCGATCTATGATGAGGCTCTGGCGGCTGTGCATCCGCGCGAGGCCGTACAGGCGGGCTGATGCCTATTCGTGAATGACGATGGCGTTGGTCGTCACGTCCCAGCCTTCAAGCCGGTTGAGGAAGCTCATGCCGAGCAGCGAATGCTCAAGCCCATCCTCCATCACCACCGCTGAGACGTTCCTCACGGTGACGCCGTCGATGACGATCTCGTCGATGACGGTAGTTGACGCTTTCACGCGGCCGGCAGCAGTGCGCACGTCAGCGTTCTTCTGCAGGTTGTCGATATTGATGCCGATCCGCCGCGCATCGCGCTTGCTCAGCGCAACAAGGCTGGCGCCTGTGTCGACCAGGAATTTCACCGGCGTGTCGTTCACGCGCGCGGTCGCCCAGTAATGGCCATCGCCTTCCTTGCGGAGCGAGGCGGTGCGGATCTGGTGGGAGCTCACGCGGGGCAGGGCGTCCGCCGTGATCTCGGCTTCCTCGGCCAGGGCGGGCTTGGCGTCGAGACGCGGGGTCACGGTGTCACGCAGGGCGACGAGCCCGAGGGCCGCCGCGCCGAACAGCGCCAGAGCAGGAAAAAGAGCTTTCCGCACCGAATTAGACTCCCCAAGGGACGTCACGTGTCGATCTCTCCTAGCAGATAATCAGCTAGCAAAGAACAAACGGACAGCAGCCTCGTTCCGCTAACCCAATTTTCCCGCTGCTTTCAGTGATTCCATGCGAGCGGTCAGGGCAGCTAGGACCACGTCCCGCTCGTCATCCGAAAGTCTCGCCCAGCGGGCGATTTCGCCGAGAGTCCGGCCGCATCCAAGGCAGTTTCCGCTCAGCCCGTCGACGACGCAGACCTTCACGCAGGGGGTTTTGATGGGTTGGAGCATGGTGGCTGGTGCTTACTCCAAAAAACGGGAGGTTTGCAGCCTGACGTTGCGGCAATGCGACCTCGCGTCCTTCAGCGTTTCCGCTTGACGTACCTGAGGTAAACCGGACCATACGTGGTCCCAATGAGCAGGATAATGCCGTTCACGCTACGGCAATCTGTCGCCTCGGAGAACGTCATGGACCTCAGCTTTACGCCTGAAGACATCGCCTTCCGCCAGGAAGTCCGCACCTGGCTCGAGAACGAATACCCCGCTGAGCTGCGCGGCAAGTTCTCGCGCGACGAGTATTCGAAGGAGGATTTCCTCCTGTGGCAGAAGGCTCTCTATAAACGTGGCTGGGGCGCTCCGGCCTGGCCGAAGCAATATGGCGGCACTGGCTGGACGGCGGTTCAGCGCTTCATCTTCCAGGAAGAATGCGCCCGCGCTGAAACGCTCCCGATCCCGCCGTTCGGCATGTCGATGCTCGCGCCCGTGCTGATGGCCTTCGCCTCGGACGAACAGAAAGCGCACTACCTGCCGCGCATCATCAACGGCACGGACTTCTGGTGCCAGGGCTATTCCGAGCCGGGCGCCGGCTCCGATCTCGCTTCTCTGAAAACGAAAGCCGTGCGCGAGGGCGACCACTACATCATCAACGGCCAGAAGACCTGGACCACGCTCGGCCATTTCGCCGACTGGATCTTCGTTCTCTGCCGCACCGACCCGGCGGCCAAGAAACCGCAGGAGGGCATCTCCTTCATCCTCGTCGATATGAAGACGCCGGGCGTCGAAGTCCGTCCGATCATCACGATGGATGGCGGCCACGAGGTCAACGAGACCTGGTTCACCGATGTGAAAGTTCCGGTCGCCAACCTCGTTGGCAAGGAAAACGAAGGCTGGACCTACGCCAAGTATCTGCTCGCTCACGAGCGTACGGGCATCGCGGGCGTCGCCCGCTCCAAGAAGGGCATCGAGCGCCTGCGCGAGATCGCGTCCGTCGAGCTCGACCAGGGCCAGCCGATCATCCGCAACCCGGACTTCGCCAAGAAGATTTCCGAACTTGAGATCGATCTCTCGGCTCTCGAATACACCGAGCTGCGCACGCTCGCGCGCGAAGCGCAGGGCAAGGGACCGGGACCGGAGAGCTCGATCCTCAAGATCAAGGGCACCGAAATCCAGCAGCGCATCACCGAGCTCACGCTCGAAGCTGTCGGCGTTTATGGCGCGCCATACTTCCGCGGCTTCCCGGAAGATGGCGACAACCAGCATCCGATCGGCCCCGAATACGCGCACCTCACGGCGCCGATGTACGCCAACATGCGCAAGACCTCGATCTATGGCGGGTCAAACGAGATCCAGCACAACATCATCGCCAAGATGGTGCTGGGGCTCTGAAATGCGCCGGATCAATGATAGGCTCCCAGGATAACTAGCCCCCGGCCGCAAGGCAAAAGAGGGGAAAAGGGAGGGCTCGGGATGTCTGCTGCAAGTATGGCCTCCGGCGTGACGTGGGGCGTGATCGCGTTCCTCTCCGTGGGCGTGGGTGGCTATGCGCTGTTCCATGCGGCCACCGGCTTCGTGCATCTGCCGATCACCAATCCGATGTTCGACCCGTGGGGCCTGCGCACGCATGTGGCCGCGTCCGGCGTCGCCATGCTTCTCGGCGCGTTCCAGTTCCTGAAGCCGCTGCGCAGGAAAGCGCCAACACTTCATCGCTGGATGGGCAGGGTTTATGTCCTTGCCTGTGTCGTCGGTGGTCTTGCCGGCGGATCGATCGCGTTGTCGTCCACAGCCGGACCCATCGCCGGCTGGGGCTTCTTCCTGCTTGCGGTGTTCTGGGTTCCGTTCACGCTGATGGCGCTGGTCGCCGCCGTGCGCCGCGACTTCACCTCTCACGAGATATGGATGATCCGCTCGTTCGCGCTGACCTTCGGCGCTGTCACGCTGCGGCTCCAGCTTCCCATCGCCGGTGTGCTTGGCGAGGCGGGATTGATACCGTCCGATTTCGTCTGGTCCTACCAGTACATCGCCTGGCTCGCCTGGGTACCGAATCTTATCGTTGCGGAACTCTTCATCGCCACACTCCGCAAACCCCGGCGACCCAAGGTCGCGCCATCGCCAACGCCTGCCTGATCTTAGTTGCACGACCCTGAACCCACGGCCTAGAAGGGTCGCAAGGAGAACTACCCAATGGATTTCAGCTTCACCTCCGAGCAGGATCAGCTGCGCGAAACGGTCGCCCGCCTTGTTCGCCAGCAGTACGATTTCGACACTCGCCGCAAGGTCGCGAAATCGGAATCCGGCTGGCGTCCCGAGATGTGGGCGCAGTTCGCTGAGCTCGGCCTCCTCGGCGCATCCTTCTCGGAAGACGAGGGCGGCTTCGGCGGCGGCCCGATCGAGGCGATGATCATCTCCGAAGAGTTCGGCAAAGGCCTCGTGATCGAGCCCTACCTGCAGACCGTCATCGTCGGCGGGAACTTCCTTCGCCACGGCGGCAGCGCCGCGCAGAAGGAAGAGCATGTCGCCGGCCTGATCGGCGGGGAGAGCATCTTCGCCTTTGCGTACTCCGAGCCGAAGAGCCGCTACGACCTCAACGACGTTTCCACCACCGCGAAGAAAGACGGCGCGGGCTATACGCTGAACGGCCACAAGGCTGTTGTCGTCGGTGCGCCTTTCGCCACGCACCTGTTCGTCACGGCCCGCACTTCGGGCGGCCAGCGCGACAAGGCCGGCATCACCGTGTTCCTCGTGCCGAAGAACGCCAAGGGCGTCACCACGCGCGACTATCCGACGGTCGATGGCCTGCGCGCTTCGGAAGTGTATTTCGAGAACGTATCGGTCGGCGCTGACGCCGTCATCGGCCAGGTCGACAACGGCCTTCCGCTCGTCGAGAAAGTCGTCGACTACGCCATCGCCGCGCTCTGCGCCGAAGCGTGCGGCGGCTTCAAGGTTCTCAACGAAGCCACCATCACCTACGCCAAGCAGCGCAAGCAGTTCGGCCAGCCCATCGCCAACTTCCAGGTTCTGCAACACCGCATGGTCGACATGTTCATGGCGGCCGAGCAGGCCATCTCCATGACCTACATGGTGACGCTGAAGCTCGACGAATCCGACAAGGCCCGCAAGCTCGCGGCTTCGGGCGCCAAGGTGCAGATCGGCAAGTCCGGTCGCCTCATCAGCCAGGACGCCGTGCAGATCCATGGCGGCATGGGTATGACCGACGAACTCAATGTCGGCCATTTCTTCAAGCGCGTGACGATGATCGAATCCCAGTTCGGCAACACCGACTGGCACCTGCGCCGCTACACGGAACTCAGCAACAGCTGAGAGCAGGGTGACTGAACCGGAAGGCCCGCTGGAAACAGCGGGCCTTTTGTTTTGCCCCCGCAGCCTCTCCGCTGCGCTGCGGCCGGGATGAGCGGCTAAAACCTCGCCGCCACAGACGAAAACGCGGTCGCCTGGGCAGCCGTGTTGAAGCCCGATTCCCCCAATCTACCACCAGCGGAAGCGCCCGCGCGCGCCAACACGCAAAAGCCATCTCTGCCCGGGATGACAGCCGCCCCTGCGTCCGCTAATCGCTTGCCACCTGTTCCAACACGGTTCGCAAGGACGACCCCATGATCACGCTCGAGAAAAAAGGCCCCATCGCGATCCTGACCCTCAACCGTCCGGACGCCATGAACGCCCTCGGCGAGCCGGGCGATGGCGAAGCCGTTCGCGATGCCTGCGCCCAGATCAACTCCGACAAATCGCTCCGTTGCGCGATCCTTACCGGCGCAGGCAAGGGCTTCTCGGCGGGCGGCAACGTCAAGGCGATGCGCGATCGCGTCGGCTCTTTCGCCGGCTCGCCCGCGGAGGTTCGCGACAACTACAAGAACGGCGTCCACATGATCGTGCGCGCGCTCTACAATCTTGAAATCCCGCTGATCGCCGCCGTGAACGGCGCGGCTGTTGGCCTCGGGTGCGATGTAGCCTGCATGGCCGATATCCGCATCTCGTCCGACAATGCACGTTATGGCGTCACCTTCCTGAAGGTAGGGCTCATCCCCGGCGATGGCGGCGCATGGCTGCTTCCGCGCGTGATCGGCATGAGCCGCGCCTGCGAACTTCTCTTCACCGGCAACCTGATCGACGCAAAGACCGCCCAGGAATGGGGCCTCGTTTCGAAAGTCGTGCCCGGCGACAAGCTGATGGAAGAAGCAATGGCCCTCGCGACATCGATCGCGAAGCAGCCGCCGCATTCGCTGCGCGTCGCCAAGCAGCTGCTCCGCCATGGCACGCAGTCGACCTATGACACGATCATGGAAATGTCCGCCGCCGCGCAGGGCCTGATGCACCACACCAAGGACCACGAAGAAGGCGTCGCCGCGATCCTCGAAAAGCGCGAGCCGGTGTTCAAGGGGGAGTGATCCCGCCCCGCTTTGCGGCTGTCGCAAACGGGAGTAACGTGCCTGCACAATAAAAAAGCTGCGGACACACCGCGGTCAAATGACTCGGAGGACACTACCATGAAGCTGCGTTTCGCAGGCCTCGTTGCGTTGGCAATCGCAGTCGCTCCGGCGGCTTTTGCCCAGGCGACCTACCAGCCGCCCCGCACGCCGGATGGAAAGCCCGATTTCAACGGCTTCTGGACCAATGTGTCGCTCACCTCGCTTGAGCGTTCGGGCCAGTTCAAATCGCTGGCGATCCCCGAAGCCGACGCCCAGCGCATCGAAGCCGGCCGCGCCGCTGCCGATGTGCGCGCTTCGCTGCCCACCGATCCGAATTCGGGCGCTCCGAAAGCGGGGCAGGATGTGGGCGGCTACAACAATTTCTACGTCGACGCGGGAACGCAGTTCGCGAAGATCAATGGCGAGATCCGCTCGTCCTGGATCGTCGATCCGCCGTCGGGCCGCATTCCCTACACGGCTGACGGCAAGAAGAAGTTCGACGAAAGCCTGCACTTCGTTCGCAACACGTTTGATGGTCCCGAGACGCGCCCGATGGCCGAGCGTTGCCTCGTCGGCTTCGGCTCCACCGGCGGGCCGCCGATGATCAACGTGATGTACAACAACACGTACCAGTTCCTGCAGACGGGCGAGCACGTCGTCATCGTTGTCGAGATGAACCATGATGCGCGCATCATTCCGCTCAAGACGACGGACCAGAAAAACCCGCAATGGCTGGGCAATTCGAAGGGTCGCTGGGAAGGCGATACGCTGGTTGTCGAGACGACCAACTTCAACCCCGGCGAAAGCCTCCGCACCTTCTTCCAGAACAGCTATCTGCTGTCGCCGGATGCGAAGGTGATCGAGCGCTTCTCGCGCATCGGGGACACGCAGATCCTGTATCAGTTCTCGGTCGATGATCCGAAGCTGTTCAGCCAGGTCTGGAAAGCGGAGATGATCTTCAACCAGTCGAAGCAGCCCGCGTACGAGTACGCCTGCCACGAAGGCAATTATGCGCTGCCGGGTATTCTCGCTGGCGCGCGCAAGAACGAGAAGCTGGGCCTGGCGAACTACGCGGAAGAGGGTGAATAACCCTCAGGTGATTCCGAGCGCTTTCAGGACGGCCATCTGGTCGAAGTAGGGCCGCTCGCAGAGGATGCGGTCGGAGTTCGGCTTGAACTCGAAGGTCGCGGCCATCCGCACCTTGAAGGCGCGGCCGGTGGACGGGATTACCTTGTCGCCGATTTTCAGCGGCCCCGAATGCGTGCCCGTCAGCCAGAACTCGACCAGCACGGTGTCTCCGCCATGGGCGATCGAGATGATCTCATTCCCCTGATCGGGGAAGGGCGTTCGCGAGGCAGCGAAATAGGCCCGGACGGCTTCCTCGCCATCGAACACCTGTCCCGTGCCGTACATCTCGTAGCGGGGGTGGTCGAAGGTTGCGATCACCGCGTCCCATTCGTGGGTGATCTCCAGCGCCATATGGCGCTTCACCGTCTCGATCCGCCGTTCCGCCAGGTTATCCGACACCCTGTTCCTCCGTGGTATGATCGCAATCAGTCGCAAGCTGGCAGATGACAAGGGCGCTGTAACGCCTATTCTGGTAAAAACGGCGGAGGAAATTTCATGTTCGGAGCGGTCGCGGAACTGACCATCATCGACGGCAAGCAGGCCGAGTTCGAGGCGGTGGCGAAAGAGCTGGAAGCGGCCGTCGCGGCCAACGAGCCGGGCGTGCTGTACTACAAGCTGTTCAAGGTGAAGGACGCGCCGACCACCTACATCTTCATGGAACAATACGCCGATCAGGCCGCCGTCGACGCTCATCGCGGCTTCGAGCACTTCAAGCGTCTGGGCAAGGCGATGGGGCCGTTCCTCGCCGCGCCGCCGAAGGTCACACGCATGGACAAGGTGCAGTAGCCATGGATCTCGAATTCACCACCGAGGAACTGAAGTTCCGCGACGAAGTCCGCGCATGGATCGCGGAGAACTATACCGACGATCTGAAGAAGCGCATGTCGCTCACCAAGAACGGCTCGCTTGATGAGAAGCACCAGAAGGCCTGGCTCAAGAAGCTGGCCGAGAAGGGCTGGCTCGTCACCAACTGGCCGGCCGAACATGGTGGTCCCGGCTGGAACCAGACGCAGAAGTACATCTTCGAGATGGAGATGTCGCTCGCCGGCTGTCCGCGCAACTCCTCGATGGGCGTTCGCATGTGCTCGCCCGTCATCATGAAGTTCGGCACGGACGAGCAGAAGAAGAAATTCCTGCCGCCGATCCGCAACTCGGATGTGTGGTGGTGCCAGGGATATTCCGAGCCGGGCTCGGGCTCCGACCTCGCGAGCCTGTCGATGAGCGGCAAGCGCGAAGGCGACTACTACATCCTCAACGGCTCCAAGACGTGGACGACCTACGCGCAGTGGGCCGACTGGATTTTCTGCCTCGTGCGTACATCGAAGGAAGACAAGAAGCAGAACGGCATCTCGTTCATCCTCGTCGACATGAAGTCGCCCGGCATCACGATCACGCCGATCAACACGCTGGACGATACACCAGTGGGCGAGCAGGAGATCAACTCGGTCTTCTTCGACAACGTCAAAGTCCCTGTCGAGAACCGCATCGGTGCGGAAGGCGAAGGCTGGACCTGCGCCAAATACCTGCTGACATTCGAGCGCGGCTCGGCCTACGCGCCGGGCAATCTCAACGCGCTCCAGAAGGCGCGGCGGATCGCGCAGATGGAAACCGCCGGCGGCCGTCCGCTGCTCGAGGATCCTGATTTCGCCCGCAAGCTCGCTGAACTCGAAATCCAGATCGAGGCCCTCGATGCAACCGAACGCCGCATCTTCGACAAGCTGTCGTCCGGGCAGTCGGTCGGCGCCATGTCGTCGTTGATGAAGACGCGCGGGTCGGAGATCGGACAGAAGGTGACCGAGATCGTGCTCGAAGCCGCCGGCGTCTATGCCGAGCCCTTCGTGCAGGACACCTACGCCCACCTGGAAGGCCGCTCGAACGAGCCGCTGCCAGCGCCGGAACACCTGATCACGTCAGCGGGCGCGTATTTCAACAACCGCAAGACGTCGATCTACGCCGGCTCGAACGAGATCCAGCGCAACATCATGGCGCAGATGATTTTGGCTGGTTGAGGCGCTTTGACCCAAGGGGCGGTCGGCATGGCCGGGTACGTGATAGGCGAGATCGAGGTTATCAACCCCGACGGGTTCGCGCTCTATCGCGATCGCGTGTTGGCGACGGTCGAGGGCCATGGCGGTCGGTACCTGACTCGCGGCGGCAAGGCCGAAGCGCTGGAGGGCGCCGCGCCCGCGCGCATGGTCGTGCTGGAGTTCCCGACTTTCGAGGCGGCGCGAACCTGGTATTTTTCTCCGGAATATCAGGATATCCTTGGTATGCGCTCCGCGGTGGCGACCTGCCGTCTGATACTGGTGGAAGGCGTTTGAGGGGTGGTGGATTTGCCATCCTGCAATGCCGGTCATAGACTCTGGACTGACTTGAGGAGCCTGCCATGGCCGACGATCTGAAAACTCCGGCCCAGCCCCACGACGCCACCCACGAAGAGCCGATGGGCCGCGCGACGTTCACCGCGTTCACCAACGCGACGGAGGAAGACTGGCAGAAGATCATCGCCGCCAACTCCGTGTTCTCGAAAGGGCATGTCGATCGCATCGTCACGCATCTCAATCTGCTGAAGGGTGATTGCGGCGGCTTCCCGATCGACCGGCTGGAGCATTCGCTGCAAACCGCGACGCGCGCCCACAAGGCGGGGATGGATGAGGAGTATGTCGTCTGCGCGCTGTTGCACGACATCGGCGATACGCTCGGCGTGTTCAACCATCCGGATATCGCGGCGGCGATCCTGAAGCCGTTCGTGTCGGAGAATAACCTCTGGATGGTCGAGAACCACGGCATCTTCCAGGGCTATTATTTCTGGCATCACATTGGCCTCGACCGGAACGCGCGCGACCAGTTCCGCGGGCATCCGGCTTTCGAATACACGGCGCAGTTCTGCCATCTCTATGACCAGCCGGCTTTCGATCCTGCCTATGAGTCCATGCCGCTGGACGCCTTCATCCCGATGATGCAGCGCGTGATGGCTCGCCCGAAGCGGTCGATGTATCTCAAGAAGGAAGGTGAGGCGGCCTGGTAGGCCGCGGGCCTCACGTACAAAAAGGCCCGGACGTTTGTCCGGGCCCAGTGCGGGGGGGATAGATGAACGCGGCGACCGGGTGTGGCTGGAACTTCGTCACACATGGTCAGCGTTGGAGCTGCAACGGGTTCGGTCCTGCGTTGTTCCAGCAGGAATCCATGAAATGAATGGTATTCCCGGAATACCGGCTTCCCAGCGCGGCAGCCTTCGTGCTTGAGCCTCCGGTTCGCGCTGATAGGGTCCGCGCACAGGGGACGCCGCGTCCATTGAGGTTTTGCTGATGCGAATTCTGCCAGTCGCCGCCGCGACCCTGCTTGCCGCAACGTTGGTGGCGGGCACGGCTGCGTTGGCCGACGAGGGAATGTGGACCTTCGACAATTTCCCGTCGGCAAGGGTGAAGCAGGCCTACGGATTTGCGCCGGACCAGAAATGGCTCGATCGCGCACGTGCGGCGTCCGTGCGGCTTGATGTCGGATGCTCGGGAGCTGTCGTTTCGAAAGACGGGCTGGTGATGACCAACCGTCACTGTGTGGTCGATTGCGAAAGCGACCTGTCCAGCCCCGGCCATGACTATGTGCAGAACGGCTTCTTCGCTGCGACCCGGAAGGATGAGAAAATCTGCCCCGGCGGAGGTGCGTCTATCCTGCGCGCGATGACTGATGTGACGCAGCGCGTGAAGCGTGCGCCGGCCGGGCTAGGGCGGGCGGCGGAAATCGCGGCGATCGAGGATGAAGCCTGCGGCGAAAACCGTTCGCGGCTTTGCGAGGTGACGAACCTTTATCGCGGCGGGCAGTACCAGCTTCACGTGTACGATCGGTACGACGATGTGCGGATCGCGTTTGCGCCCGAAGTTCAGTCGGCTTCTTTTGGCGGCGACCCGGACAATTTCAATTTCCCCCGCTATGCGCTCGACATGGCTCTGGTGCGGCTTTACCGCGATGGGCGTCCGGCAACGTTCTCCGATCCGCTGAAGATCGATCCGACGCCGGTGAAGGTCGGTGATCTCGTGCTAGTGCCCGGCCATCCAGCCTCGACCGAGCGGCTGCTGACCAACGCCCAGCTGGCTTTCCAGCGTGATCATTTCCAGCCGTGGCGCATCGAATATCTCGCGCAACTCCGCGGGGCGATGCTGGCTGAATCGACCAAGGGCGAGGAAGACGCGCGCCAGATCAGCGATGCGCTGGAGAATGTCGAGAACAGCCTCAAGGTCGCCAAGGGGCAGCGCGGTGCGCTTGTCGAGCCGTCATTTTTCGGGGCGAAAGCCGACGAGGAGAAGAAGCTACGCGATGCTCTTGCCGCAAGAGCGGACCTGCGTGCGAAGTATGGCGATCCGTTTGCGGATGTGGCGTCTGTCGTGGCGGCGCAGAAGCGCAGCTATCTGGCTTACCAGATGCTTGAAGCGCGTTACGGCGCCGGCTCCGTCCTTCTGAGTGACGCCCGCACGTTGCTGCGCGCGGCGGAAGAGCAGGGCAAGCCTGATCGGGACAGGCTGCCGGAGTTCACGAATGCCCGGCTTCCGGGACAGGAAGACGCCGTGCTGGCCGAGGCGCCGATCCATCCGGTGCTGGAAAAGCTGGAAATCGCGTTCTGGCTGGAGAAGACGCGCGAATATCTGGGGCCTGACGATCCGGCGGTGAAGGCCCTGTTCGGCTCGCGGACGTCCGGCGAGATCGCAGCGGAAATCGTTCGCGAGAGCCAGATGAACGACGCGGGATTCCGCAGGCGTATGTGGGCGAACCCCGATCAGGCGCTGTCGTCGAACGATCCCGCGATCGCGCTGGTGAGGAAAGCCGACAACGCTGCCCGGATGGCGCGCGGCAAGTACGAAGAGATGGTGACGCGGCCGCTATCCGCCGCCACGGAGAAAGTCGCAAGCCTGCGCTTCGACGTGATGGGCAAGGATATCTATCCCGACGCCACATTCACGCTTCGCCTGTCCTATGGCGCCGTGAAGGGGTGGACCGATCCGGTGCAGGGCGAGGTGACGCCGTTCACCTATGCTTCCGGCCTCTGGACGCGTGCGACGGGCGCCTATCCGTTCAATCTCGCTCCGCGATGGATCGACGGGAGGAGCAAGATACCGGCGTCGACGCAATTCAACTTTGTCACGACCAACGACGTTATCGGCGGCAATTCGGGATCGCCTGCGCTGAACC
>DAIRES010000012.1:12386-22724 GCA_036795465.1 Hyphomonadaceae bacterium | reverse complement strand
TTTGTCACGACCAACGACGTTATCGGCGGCAATTCGGGATCGCCTGCGCTGAACCGCGAGGGGCGCATCATCGGGCTTGTGTTCGATGGCAACATTCACGCGACGGGCGGGTCGTTCGGCTTTGACCCTGCGCTGAACCGCACGGTTGTGCTGTCGAGCCAGATGATTATCGAGGCGCTGCGCGGGATTTACGGCGCAAGTGCGCTGGCCGACGAACTTCAGAAGTAGTGTAGCGTAAGCAAGGGGCAGGCGGGGCATGAACATGGAATGGGGCTGGGACAACGGCCGGGCCATTATCGGCCTGTTCGTCATCACCGGGATTGCCTGGCTCCTGTCGGAGAACAAGCGCAAGTTTCCTTGGAAGATCGTCGTCGGCGCCGTCGTGATGATGTACGCGTTCACGCTGCTGCTGTTCGGCGTACCGATCGTGCGCGCCGGCCTTGATAGTGTGAATGGCGGCATCAACGTTCTGATCGCTGCGACGCGCGAGGGCACGGCCTTTGTGTTCGGCCCGGTCATCGGCGATCAGGCGAAGTGGGAGCAGCTGGTCGGCGCGCCCGGTCCGATCTTCATCTTCCAGCTTCTGCCGCTGATCATCGTGATCGGTTCGCTATCGGCGATCCTTTGGCATTGGGGCGTGCTGAAAGTGATCACCAACGGGTTTGCGTTCGTGTTCCAGCGCACCATGGGCATGGGCGGGCCGACGAGCCTTTCCGTCGCCGCCAACATCTTCATGGGGCAGACCGAAGCGCCGCTGCTCATCAAGCCGTATCTGAAAGTCATGACGCGGTCGGAATTGCTGATCGTGATGGCCACCGGCTTTGCGACCATCGCGGGCTCGGTTCTGGTCGTTTACGTCACGCTGCTGCGAGACACGTTGCCAGCTGTCGCTGCGCACCTGATTACGGTGTCGATCATTGCCTCGCCCGCCGCCGTGGCGCTCGCCATGGTGATGATCCCGGAAACCGAGACGACGTCCAAATCGTCGGGGGAGACGGATTTCAAATACCATTCGACGATGGATGCATTCGCGACCGGCGCGACAGACGGTATCGCTATCATCTGGAACATCGCGACAATGCTGATTGCCGCGCTGGCGCTGGTCTATATCGCCAACGCAATCCTCGGCGCCTTCCCGGTCACGATCAACTGGAACGGCGTGGATCAGCGGCTCAGCCTCGACATGATCCTCGGCTGGATGTTTGCGCCGCTGATGTACATGGCGGGCGTGCCGATCAATGAGGCGGCTCAGGCCGGCACATTCGTTGGCCAGAAAACGGTGTTCACGGAGTTCGTCGCGTTCATCAATCTCGGCAGCCTGCCGCCGGAAGCGATGACCGAGCGGACGCGGACGATCGTCACCTATGCGATCTGTGGTTTCGCCAACTTCGGCTCGATGGGCATCCTGATCGGCGGGCTGTCTATCATGTGCCCGGAGAGGCGAACCGACTTCCTGTCGCTCGCCTGGAAAACGCTGTTCTCGGGAACGCTGGCGACCATCATGGCGGCGGCCGTTGTCGCGTCGCTGCCCTATGCCTTGTTCAAGTCAGCAGACGAGCCGCTTCCCCGGCCAGCTGTCACAATTCAACCGGCGGCTGTGATTCCCGAAGTGGGCTCCTCAAGCCAGATCACAAATCCGGCGCCTGCGCCTGAAACGGCTCCGGCCCAGCCAACTGAGCAAACTCAGTAGTTTCCCTGCACTAGCGGTCGTCGCGGAAAGGCGTAAACAACGCGCCAAGGCGAACGCGTTCGTGGTGCGGGTATTGCTTCCCCCTCCGGACGCTGGACTTAAAGCGCCAGCGAATGCGGAGGATTAACGTGCGGGGATCTTATACGGCCGCGAGCTGGATTGCGCTCGCGACGGCCATGACTGTGTTTGCGGGTCCGGCGTTTGCGCAGCAGCCGCCGACCCGGGTAGCCACCGAAGGCGCCAAGGGCGCGGTGGGCGATGTTGTCGTCATCTATGGCGACCGCGACTCGTCTGATCCGGGTTCCTATTCGGTTATCGGCGAACAGCAAATCGCTGAAACAGCCGCCAACCACCCGGCGGAAATCCTCAACACCATTCCGGGCGTCAACGTCCAGATGAACTCCGGACAGGAGCTTCTGGTGGCGATCCGCTCGCCCGTGCTTCCCGCCGGCGCAGGGCAGGGCTCGTTCCTGATCCTCGAGAACGGCATCCCGACGCGCGCGCCGGCATTCGGCAACGTCAACGCGCTGTTCGAAGTGCACCACGAAACCGCAGATGCGATCGAGGTTGTGCGCGGACCGGGTTCGGTTCGTTACGGTTCGAACGCCGTCCACGGCCTGATGAACTTCATCGATCCCGAGCCCGGTGCTCAGGAAGGCCAGACGCTGACGCTCAGCGCCAACTCGCTGCAGCGCTATCGCGCGGATGCGACCGCGAATTTCAAGACCGGCGATGTCGCCAACTGGATCGGCCTGTCGGTGATGGACGATGGCGGCTGGCGTGACTCGTCGGGCGTGGATCAGCAGAAGCTGACGGTTCGCTCCAAGTTCGGCGGCGAGACGTGGAACGCCGTCGCCACGGTTGCGGCAGTAAACCTCAACCAGGAAACGGCTGGCTTCATCCAGGGGCTCGATGCCTACAAGGACGAAGACATCGCGACGACCAACCCGAACCCGGAAGCTTACCGCGACGCATGGGCGGCGCGCGCCAATGTGCGCTTCGAGACGAATGTCGGCGGTGGCCAACTGACGGTGACGCCGTTCGCGCTGACCCAGCGCATGATCTTCATCCAGCACTTCCTGCCGGATCAGTCGACCGAGAAGAACGGCCATGAATCGCTGGGCCTGATGACGCGTTATGATTTCGGACCGGACAATCTGCGCTGGGCTGTCGGCGCGGACGTGCAATGGGCTGATGGCTTCCTGAAGGAAATCCAGTCGCAACCGAGTTTCGGCGGGACGCCCTCCAACCGGACATTCCCGCGCGGGATCCATTACGACTACGACGTGGAAACCTGGACGGCGGCGCTATACGGCGAAGTCGATTGGGATTTCGCGACGAACTGGAGCCTGCTCGCGGGTGTGCGCGGCGAGTCGCATTTCTATGACTATGTGACGAACAAGACGCCGGGTACGACCGGCCGCTTCCGCGTCGCGCCGAGCCGCACGGATCGCTACAAGCTGCTCACGCCGAAAGTGGGCGTGACGTATTCGGGCTTCGAAGACGTCATCGTGTATGCGAACTATGCCCGTGGCGCTCGGGCGCCGCAGACTTCGGACCAGTATCGCCTGCAAAACCTGCAGACGATCCGTCGTCTCGATGTGGAAAATATCGACAGCTATGAAGTCGGCGCGCGCGGTCAGCTCGCGGGCATCGATTTCGATGTCGCGCTCTACACGATGAAGAAGGACAACTTCTTCTTCCGCGACTCGGATGGCCTGAACGTGCCGAACGGCAGGACCGAGCACACCGGCCTCGAAGTGTCGTTGGCTGGCGAACTCGGCGAGTTCGCAGGCGGCAAGTTCCTGTGGAACGGCAATTTCGCTTGGTCGGACCAGATCTACGCCTTCAATCGTAACGTTGCTGCCGCTGCCGAAGACATCTTCGAAGGCGACCAGATCGACACCGCGCCGCCCTGGCTGGCCGATGCCGGCATCGGCTGGCAGAGCCCGCAGTTCTCGCTGTTCCTGACGGCGGATTATGTTGGCGAATACTTCGCCAACGCGGCCAACACGGCGACCTATGATGGGCACCTGATCGGCCATCTGCGCGGCGGCTGGAAGTTCTCGGACGACCTAGAGGCCTTCGTGATCGTTCGCAACATCACCGATGAGCGTTATGCCGACCGGGCAGATTTCGCGTCCGGGCAGTACCGTTATTTCCCGGGCGAGCCCGTGAACGCCACGATCGGGGTTCGGGTCCGCCACTAATCCCGGCTGCCGATAGGGGCAGTTGGCGCAACAAACCACTGGTTAACGGCCTGCGGCGATCCATTCGCCGCAGGCCGTTCGCTATTCGCGCGCGGCGGCTTGCACAATCATGCCCGCGTCGCTTATCTCGCACCCGCAACACCACGGGGCCGAACCCATGAAAGACATCGTCGCAGCGCTTGAGAAGAAGCGTGAGTCAGCCCGCCTGGGCGGCGGCCAGAAGCGCATCGACGCGCAGCATGCCAAGGGCAAGCTGACGGCGCGTGAGCGTATCTCGCTGCTGCTCGACGAAGGCTCCTTCGAAGAGTGGGACATGTTCGTGGAGCATCGCTCCCACGATTTCGGCATGGAGAACCAGCGCATTCCGGGCGACGGCGTCGTCACGGGCTGGGGCACGGTGAATGGCCGGGTCGTCTATGTGTTCTCGAAAGACTTCACGGTGTTCGGTGGCTCGCTGTCGCGCGCCCACGCCGAGAAGATCGTGAAAGTTCAGCAGGCTGCCATGAAGAACGGCGCGCCTGTGATCGGCCTGTTTGATGCCGGCGGCGCCCGCATCCAGGAGGGCGTCGAAGCGCTCGGCGGCTATGCCGACATCTTCCTCGAGAACGTTCTGTCTTCCGGCGTCATTCCGCAGATAAGCGTGATCATGGGACCGTGCGCAGGCGGCGACGTTTACTCGCCCGCGATGACCGACTTCATCTTCATGGTGAAGGACACGTCGTACATGTACGTGACCGGCCCGGACGTGGTGAAGACCGTCACCAACGAGATCGTCTCTCACGAAGACCTTGGCGGCGCGCGCGTACATGCCGCGAAGTCGGGCGTCGCCGACGGCGCGTTCGAGAACGATCTTGAAGCGTTGACGCAGATGCGCCGTCTCATCGGCTTCCTGCCGCTGTCCAACCGCGAGAAGCCGCCGACCATCCCGACGTTCGATGATCCGGAACGCGCAGAGCCGTCGCTCGATACGCTGGTGCCCGCGAACCCGAACACGCCTTACGACATGAAGGAGCTGATCCAGAAGGTCGCCGACGAAGGCGACTTCTTCGAGATCGGCAAGGACTTTGGCAAGAACATCCTGACCGGCTTTGGCCGCATGGAAGGCACGACGGTCGGCTTCGTCGCCAACCAGCCGATGAGCCTCGCAGGCGTTCTCGATATCGATTCATCGCGCAAGGCCGCGCGCTTCGTGCGCTTCTGCGATTGCTTCAACATTCCGATCGTTACGTTCGTCGACGTGCCGGGCTTCATGCCGGGCACAAAGCAGGAGTATGGCGGCCTCATCAAGCACGGCGCCAAACTGCTGTTCGCCTACGCTGAAGCCACCGTTCCGAAAGTCACGGTTATCACGCGCAAGGCCTATGGCGGCGCCTATGACGTCATGAGCTCCAAGCACCTGCGCGGCGACGTGAACTTTGCCTGGCCGACTGCCGAAATCGCGGTCATGGGCGCGAAGGGCGCGGTCGAGATCATCTTCCGGGCCGATGCGGGGGATGCTGAAAAGCTCGCCGCCAAGACCAAGGAATACCAAGACCGCTTCGCCAACCCGTATGTCGCCGCATCGCGCGGCTTCATCGACGACGTGATCATGCCGCACAACACGCGTAAGCGCATCGTCCGGGCGCTGCGCACGCTGAAAACAAAGCAATTGTCGAACCCGGCGAAGAAGCACGACAACATTCCGCTGTAATGGCGGCTCAGAGCCAGCTCGACTATCATTGATCAACGCCGCACAACCTGTGGCGTTGATTTTCTATGGGCTATGCGCACGTGCGGCATGGGCGTTTGCCGCCCTCCATGTCCGCGCCTGAAAATCGGGCATTTTCACAAACCCGCGCGCGAGGTCCATCGCGTTGATTTCGCTAGCGCTGCTTACCGGTTTGCGCTGATATCGCCGCAACAAAATAGCCGGGGCGAGCCGATGGCCGCTAACCTGGCAGAACAATACGGGCGAGGGAGCGACCACGGATGGAGACGCCACTGGCGGATCGGATTGCTGCAGATCCGAATTATCAGCTGTTGAAATCGAAGCGATCGCGGTTCGGGTGGACGCTCGCGATAATCATGCTGATTGTCTATTACGGCTATGTTCTGCTGATCGCGTTCGGCAAGGAGTTGCTGGCGACACCGATCGGCAACAGCGTGATCACCTGGGGCATCCCCGCGGGGTTCGGGGTGATCGTTTTCACCATCCTGATTACTTCAGTCTATATCCTGCGCGCCAACAGCGAGTTCGATGAACTGACCGAGAAGGTCAAGGCAGAGGCGCTGAAATGAGAACCCTCACCAAGGTTGCCGGCCTTACGGGCCTGACCAGTCTTGCTATGTTCGCGGCGCTGCCCGCGCTGGCGCAGGAACACATCGGCCCGACCGAGCAGCAGTCCACCAACTGGACCGCGATCGGCATGTTCGGCAGCTTCGTGCTGCTCACTCTCTTCATCACCCGGTGGGCGTCTTCGCGTACCAAGTCAGCCGCGGATTTCTATACGGCGGGCGGCGGTATCACGGGCTTCCAGAACGGCCTTGCGATCGCGGGCGATTACATGTCGGCCGCGTCGTTCCTCGGCATCTCCGCGCAGGTGATGACCTCGGGCTATGACGGCCTGATCTATTCGATCGGCTTCCTTGTCGGCTGGCCGATCCTCACCTTCCTGATGGCTGAACGGCTGCGCAATCTCGGCAAGTTCACCTTTGCGGACGTAGCCGCGTTCCGTTTCGCGCAGACGCCGGTGCGGCTGTTTGCGGCTGCGGGCACGCTGGTCGTGGTTGCGTTCTACCTGATCGCGCAGATGGTTGGCGCGGGGCAGCTCATCAAGCTGCTCTTCGGTCTCGAATACTGGGTGGCCGTCGTCATCGTCGGCGCGCTGATGATGATCTACGTGCTGTTCGGCGGCATGGCGGCGACGACGTGGGTGCAGATCATCAAGGCCTGCATGTTGCTGGCGGGCGCCACGTTCATGGCTTTCATGGTGATGATGCATTACGGCTTCAGCCCGGAAGCGCTGTTCCAGGACGCGGTCAATGTGAAGACCAAGCTGGCGGAAGCCGGCGGCGCAACGCCTGAAGCAGCCGCGAAAGCGGGCGCGGCGGTGATGGGGCCGGGCACGTTCATCAAGGACCCGATTTCGGCGATCTCGTTCGGCATGGCGCTGATGTTCGGCACGGCTGGCCTGCCGCACATCCTGATGCGGTTCTTCACAGTTCCGAACGCGAAGGAAGCGCGCAAATCGGTGATGTGGGCGACCGGGTGGATCGGCTATTTCTATCTGCTGACCTTCATCATCGGCTTCGGCGCCATCACCTTCGTGCTGACCCATCCTGAATTCACGGACGGGAAGGGCGGGCTGGTTGGCGGCACCAACATGGCGGCCGTGCATCTTGCCAATGCGGTGGGTGGCAACATCTTCCTCGGCTTCATCTCGGCGGTGGCGTTCGCGACCATCCTTGCGGTGGTGGCTGGCCTTACGCTCTCGGGCGCCTCGGCCGTGTCGCACGACCTCTATGCGACGGTGATCAAGAAGGGCAATGCGGACAGCAAGTCAGAGCTGCGGGTGTCGCGCGTCACCACGATATGCCTCGGCATCGTGGCGGTGTTGCTGGGTATCGTGTTCGAGAAGCAGAATATCGCTTTCATGGTGTCGTTGGCCTTTGCGGTGGCGGCGTCGGCTAACTTCCCGGTGCTGTTCATGTCGCTGCTCTGGAAAGACTGCACGACGCGCGGCGCTGTGATGGGCGGATCGCTGGGGCTGATCTCGTCCGTCGGCCTTACGGTTGTGTCGCCGTCAGTCTGGGAAGCCACGCTCGGCAACCCGGCCGGGTCTGCGCTGTTCCCGTACACCTCGCCCGCGTTGTTCTCGATGACGCTGGCATTTGCCGGCATCTGGTTCTTCTCGATCACCGACCGTGGACAGCGCGCGCGTATCGACCGCGCCGCCTTCCTCGCGCAGCAGATCAGGTCGGAAACTGGCATCGGCGCGACTGAAGCGTCAGGACACTGATCCATGGCCAAGCTCGGCACGCTCGTCCTTTCGCTGCCTATTCCCGCGCCCGTCAGGGCGCGGGCTGAGGCGCTGTTCGATTGTGTCGAGCCGCAGAAGCATATCGGCACGGAGCGGCTGCTCGAGGCTGCCAACGCGAACAATGCGGATGCGGTGTTGATCTCGCTCGGCATTCCGATGAAGGCGGACGCCATCGCGCGGCTGCCGACCAGCGTGAAGATCATCGCATCCACCAGCGTGGGCTTCGACCATATCGACGTCGCAGCCGCCAATGCGCGTGGCATTGTGGTCGGCATCACCCCGGATGCGGTCACAGACGCGACGGCGGACGTGACCATGCTGCTGATGCTGGGCGCATGCCGCCGGGCGAAAGAGCATGTCCGGTCGATGGATCAGGCGTGGAGCGTGCGGAACGGCTTTTTTGACGGGCTCGGCCTCGACCTGACCGGCAAGACGCTGGGCATTGTCGGGATGGGTCGCATCGGTCGCGCGGTGGCGGAACGTTGCCGCGGCTTCCGGATGCCGGTGCTGTATCACAACCGCAGTCGGCTCTCGCCGGATCTGGAAGGCGATGCGCGCTATTTCGCTTCGCTCGACGAGATGCTGCCGCATTGCCAGGTGCTCAGCCTCAACCTGCCGGGCGGGCAGGGTGTCATCATGACGGCGGAGAAGTTCGCTCTGCTGCCGAAGGGCGCGCTGTTCGTGAACTCGGCGCGCGGCAATCTTGTCGACGAAGACGCGATGATCGACGCGCTGAAATCAGGCCAGCTGTTTGCGGCGGGGCTCGACGTGTTCAAGAACGAGCCGAACTACGACACGCGCATCAATGAACTGCCAAATACATTCCTGCTGCCGCACATCGGCACGGCAACCATCGAGTCGCGGACGGACATGTCGAATGTCGCGCTTGATAATATCGAGGCGGTACTGTCCGGGCGGCCTGCGCCGTTTCCGGTGAAGCTCTAGCTCCAGAAGCCGTTGTCGGCCGGAGCGGGCTTCTTGTGAGCCGACGCCTTGTGCGCGTGCGTGTGGCCTTCATGGTCCTGTTTGCGCTTCATGCCGAACAGGCCAGCGAACCAGTCGGCGATGTCGCGGCGGACTTTCCACCAGTAACGCAGCTTTGGTGAGTTCGGCGCGTCGTCTTCGCAACGGGGCATCTGGACGTCGTTCATCTTCGGCTTGAGGCCGCGGATGAGGTCTTCCTCGATGATGCGGCGCTCCTCTTCGGTGCCGACGCGCATCACATGGCGCTCGGTCGCGCCGAGGATCCACCAGGCCTTGCCCCATTTCTCGTGGCCCACGAGGCGGCCGCGCAGGTTCGCAGCCTTGCCGACATAGAGGGCCTGCAGGAAGAAACCGAAGCGGCGGCGCACGAAAACGTAGATGCCGCCAGAATCGTTGGGGATGCCGCCCTTGGTGAGCGCACACCGGAACGTGTAGGTCCGGCCGGTTTCGCCCGTCCAGCCATGTCTGCCGAAGAACATCATGGGAAGCGTCCTGTAGCCCCTGCAATCGCGGCAGATTTTTCGGCTGCCTCGGTTAACGGGGCCTGAAAATCTGGTCCGGCGCGTGGCGGCGCCCGCCCTATCGCCGCCCAACCCGTAAAGTCGGGACAGTTTGGCGGATTGCCTTGACCGGACGGGGCTTTTAGTGACTTTGCCGTCACAGTTCCTAGGCTGCCGGGGTAGCGGATGTTCTCGAAAATCCTCATTGCAAACCGTGGGGAAATCGCCTGCCGGGTGATCAAGACGGCACGGCGCATGGGCGTGAAGACGGTCGTCGTCTATTCCGACGCTGACGCCGGCTCGATGGCCGTCGATATGGCGGACGAGGCGATCCACATCGGCGGCTCGCCTGCGGCGCAGAGCTATCTCGTGCAGGACAAGATCGTGGACGCGGTGCGCAAGTCTGGCGCAGAGGCTGTCCACCCGGGCTTCGGCTTCCTTTCGGAGAATGCCGGTTTCGCCAAACGCCTGCAGGACGAGAAGATCGTTTTCATCGGACCGAACCCGCACGCCATCGAGGCGATGGGCGACAAGATCACGTCGAAGAAGTTTGCGGGCGAAGCTGGCGTCAACACCGTGCCGGGCCACATGGGTCTGATCGCCGATGCGGCCGAGGCCGTGAAGATCGCAGACTCGATCGGCTATCCTGTGATGATCAAGGCGTCGGCTGGCGGTGGCGGCAAGGGCCTTCGCATCGCCTTTAACTCGGCCGAAGCCCGCGAAGGTTTCGAGGGCGCCCGCGCCGAGGCGATTTCATCATTCGGTGACGACCGCATCTTCATCGAGAAGTTCGTCGACCAGCCGCGCCACATCGAGATCCAGGTGCTCGGCGACAAGCATGGCAACATCATCTATCTGAACGAGCGCGAGTGCTCGATCCAGCGCCGCAACCAGAAAGTGTTTGAAGAGGCGCCATCGCCCTTCCTCACGCCCGA
>DAIRES010000012.1:9323-12286 GCA_036795465.1 Hyphomonadaceae bacterium | reverse complement strand
AGCGCCGCAACCAGAAAGTGTTTGAAGAGGCGCCATCGCCCTTCCTCACGCCCGAAACCCGCAAGGCGATGGGCGAGCAGGCGGTCGCACTGGCCAAGGCCGTGAATTATGACTCGGCCGGCACGGTCGAGTTCATCGTCGACGGCCAGCGCAATTTCTACTTCCTCGAAATGAACACCCGCCTGCAGGTCGAACACCCGGTGACGGAGCTGATCACGGGCTACGATCTCGTCGAGCAGATGCTGCGTGTCGCCGCTGGCGAGAAGCTGGCGATCAAGCAGAAGGATGTCGGCATCAAGGGCTGGGCGCTCGAGAGCCGCATCTACGCCGAAGACCCCTATCGCGGCTTCCTGCCGTCGATCGGCCGTCTGAAGCGCATGAAATTCCCAGCCGAAGGCCAGCTGGATCAGGGCACGGTCCGCATCGATACGGGCGTCCGCGAGGGCGACGAGATTTCGATGTTCTACGATCCCATGATCGCCAAGCTGATCACGCACGGCAAGGATCGCGCGACCGCGATCGCCACGCATACTAAGGCGCTGGAGCGTCTCGAGATCAAAGGCATCCAGGACAACTCGCCCTTCCTCGCAGCCGTGCTTGACCAGAAGCGCTTCCAGTCCGGCAACATCACGACGGGCTACATCAAGGAAGAATTCCCCGACGGGTTCCATGGCGCGGAAGCTTCGCCGGAAGTCGAGAAGGTGATCGTGGCGGCGGCTGTCTATGCCAACGTGCTGATGCGCACGCGCATGTCTGGCATCTCAGGTCGCATCGAACCGGCACGTCCTCAACGCAAAGACTGGGTCGCGCTGGTGGGCCGCAAGCCGGTTCCGGTGAACATCGACTATGCCAAAGGCAAGGCGACGATCGAGTTCGTGGGCGGCAAGACGCACACCATCTCGACTGATTGGCTGCCCGGCACGGGCCTGATGGAGCTGGTGTTCGACAAGGACACCTATGCCCTGTCGATCGCGACCGCCGACGAAGGCTTCGTGATCCGCCGTCTTGGCGTCGAAGCCCATGTGAAGGTCTGCACGCCGGTTCAGGCCGAGCTGCATGGCCGCCTGCCGGAGAAACAGAAGCCGGACACCTCGAAGCTGATCATGAGCCCGATGCCGGGGCTCGTCGTTTCGGTGGCGGTGAAGGTCGGCCAGGAAGTGAAGTCTGGCGAAGCCGTCTGCGTGGTGGAAGCCATGAAGATGCAGAACATCATCCGCGCGGAGGCCGACGGCGTCGTGAAGACGGTCAACGCGGCGGAGGGCGCTTCGGTTGCTGCTGACGAAATTCTGGTCGAGTTCGCGTAAGCGCGCCCAGCCGTTTCAGGCTTTTGATAATCGACAAAAGGCCGGACATTTACTGTCCGGCCTTTTTCGTTTCCGTGCGGGTGAGGGGCGGTGCAGACCCGTTCAAATAAAGTTGCATTTGCCGTGCCAATATCTTCCTGTTAGCTAGCTGAAGCAAATCGGAGGCGCGGAATATGAAGCTCGTCATGTCTCTAGCTGCGGTCCTTGTGTTGGCCGCATGCGCCACGCGGCGCGACGTGGTGATCCTGCCGGAAGATGGCGAGGTATTGCCGCCCATGGCGGGGTCTGCCGCGATGGCTGAAGTTTTCGATGGCAAGGCGCTGCGCGTCATCCTGTGCGGCACGTCGGCGCCGCTGCCGGATCCGTCGCGGGCGAAGGCCTGCACGATCGTGGTGGCGGGCGACAAGGCTTATGTGATCGACACCGGGCCGGAGAGCTGGGAGCAGGTCCAGCGGATGCAGTTTCCGGGCGCGCGGATTGCCGGCATCTTCGTCACGCACTTCCATTCTGACCATATCGGCGATCTGGGCGAGTTCCGGATGCAGACCATGGTGGCCGGGCGCGAGCAGATGCTGCCGGTCTATGGTCCGCACGGCATCAAGCCTGTCGTGAACGGTTTCAACATGGCCTACGAGGAAGACGCACGCCTGCGCCTTGCGCACCATGGCGCGTCGGTCGTGAACATCGTGGCCTCGCCGCTGGTTGCGCACGAGTTTGGCGCGAAGTTCAAAGGCGGGCTCGATCAGGAAGAGGTCATCCTGCAGGACGGCGATCTCAAGGTGACGGCGTTCGAGGTCGATCATGATCCAATCCGCCCCGCTGTCGGTTATCGCTTCGACTGGAAGGGCAGGTCCGTTGTGCTGTCTGGCGACACGGCGGCATCGACCAACCTGACCGAGAATGCGAAGGGCGCCGATGTGCTCGTCACGGAGTCGCTGGTTCCGGCCCTGATCGGCATGGCGCAGAAGCAGATGCAGGCGCAGAACAATCCGCGCGCGGCCAAGGTGATGGGTGATATTCCCGACTATCACATCTCGCCCGTCGATGCGGCGAAGCTGGCGAACGAGGCGGGCATCGGCCTGCTGGTTTACAGCCACCACATTCCCTCGATCCAGGTGAACTCGCCGATGTATTTCGCCGGTGTTGCGGCTGTGCGGCCCACCGACAAATGGGTTGCGGGCTGGGATGGCCTGCGCGTTGACCTGCCGGTTGGGTCGAACGAGATCAAGCAATCGGAACTGCTGCCCAAGCCGTAGCGCGCGACGGGCTTCGGAACTGCGAGCGTTGCTGGCACGTTTCCGTGCCTGATGAGCAAGCTGTTCACGAAGTTCGCGAATGCAGTTTCCGCCGCAGCAGGCAGCCCGTTCGCATTCCTATTGTGCGCCGCCTATGTGATAGCGTGGGCGCTGACCGGGCCATTGTTCGGATTTTCGGACACGTGGCAGCTGGTGATCAACACCTCGACCACCATCGTAACGTTCCTGATGGTGTTCCTGATCCAGAACACCCAGAACCGCGACAATGGCGCCATTCACGCGAAACTGGATGAACTCATCCGCGCGACCACGGATGCCAAGAACGAATACATCGGCATTGAGCACCTGACCGATGAGGAGCTGAAGGAAATCCTCAAGCGGGTGGAGCAGAACGCCGAGAAGC
>DAIRES010000012.1:2185-9223 GCA_036795465.1 Hyphomonadaceae bacterium | reverse complement strand
ACCGATGAGGAGCTGAAGGAAATCCTCAAGCGGGTGGAGCAGAACGCCGAGAAGCTGCATGGCGAGCGGCGGCGGCGGGTGAGTAATACAAAGCCTGCCAGGAAAGCTCCCGCGAAATCCCGCGATTGAGGCGGCCGCGAGGGTTTGGCGCGATGACCGGAACTGACCTCTGGACTTCCTGAGCCGGCGCAAGCACATGCCGGATATGGCAATCTATGTCGATGCAGATGCGTGTCCGGTAAAGGACGAGATCTACAAGGTCGCGCGGCGGCTATCGCTTGACGTGTATGTCGTGGCGAACTCGTTCATCCGCACGCCGATGGAGCCCCGGATAAAGTTCGTGCTGGTCGATGCGGGGCCGGACATTGCTGACGACTGGATCGCTGAGCGGGCGGTTATGGGTGATGTGGTGGTGACGAACGATATCCCGCTGGCCGCGCGCGTTCTGGAAAAGGGCGCAGAGGCGATCTCGCCAACGGCCAAGGTTTTCACCGCGGACATGATCGGATCGGCGCTGGCGACGCGGGAGCTGATGGAGCATCTGCGCTCGTTCGGAGAAATCACGACGGGGCCCAAGCCGTTTTCGCCCAAGGATCGGTCGGCCTTTCTTTCTGCGCTGGATGCCGCGATAAACCGGGCCAGAAAGAAAACGGCCTGACCGCAAGCCCTATCAAGCGCGCCTTGCGAGCTTGCGCGATACCTGCATCATCGCTTCGGAAAGGTGCGCGATGCAGGCGGTGGTCAAGGCTCTGTGGTTCATCGAGGCCAATGCCGGTGAGGCAGTGACGCTCGACGACGTGGCGCAGGCCTCGGGCATGTCACGCTTTCATCTGTCCCGCACCTTTGCCGCCGTGGTTGGCCAGCCGGTTGTCGCCTATCTGCGCAGCCGGCGCCTGACCGAGGCGGCGCGAAGGCTGGCTGATGGCGCGCCCGATATTCTCGTCGTGGCGCTGGATGCCGGCTATGGTTCGCACGAGGCATTCACCCGTGCGTTTCGGGAGCAGTTCGGCTTGACGCCGGACGAGGTGCGCTCCCGTCGCTCGCTCGCCAATCTCGCCATCGTGGAGGCCATTCGCATGCCCGACCAACCTGCTTCGCTGCGCGCCCCGGATCGCTTCGTGAAGAGCGGTCCGATGTTGTTCGCTGGACTGCGCAAGTATTTCCGCTTTGAAGACCGGGGCGGCATTCCGATGGTGTGGCATGCCTTCGGTGCGTATCAGGAACGCATTCCTTCGGTAATCCCCGGAGCGGCTTTCGGGCTGTGCCTCGGGCCGGCTGATCCGAATGATGATTGCGGTTTCGACTATGCGCCTGCGGTGCAGGTGAAAAGTCTCGATGCCTTGCCGGAAGGGCTGAGCGGCATCCGGGTCGAGGGGCTCGAGTGGGCGGTGTTTCGTCACCACGAGCATGTTTCGTCAGTGGGCTCGACATGCGCGGCTGCGGGCGAGTGGCTTGCGCAATCCGGCCGCGCGCCGCCGCCGGGGCCGATGGAGTTGATCGAGCGCTACGGCCCGGAGTTCGATCCACGCACCGGGCTGGGCGGTTGCGAGGTCTGGCTTCCGGTTTCCAGTCTCAGCTGAACACCAGTTCCGGATCTTCCAGCTTGCCATAGCGCAGCATCATGAGGTCGGCCGCGTAGTTCTGGTTCAGCTTCCAGGGCTTGCGATTGCCCTGCTTGGGGAAGCGGTCGATCGTGCGCTGGACGTAGCCTGATGAGAAATCCAGCCAGGGTGTCGTCTGGATATCGGGCGAGAGGTTTTTCGGAGTGACCGCGCGTGTGCGTGTCTTGTCCATTCGCTTCATGAGACGGCAGGCGAACTCGCAGGTGAGGTCGCATTTGAGAGTCCATGACGCGTTGGTGTATCCGAAGATCGAGACGAGGTTCGGAATGCCATCGTACATCATGCCTTTGTAGGTTAGGCGTTTCGAGAGATCGATCGTCTCGCCATCGACCTTCACCTCGGCCCCGCCAAGGAATTGAAGGTCGAGGCCCGTGGCGCTGACAACGATGTCGGCTTTCAGTTCCTGCCCTGATGAGAGCCTGATGCCGGTCTCGGTGAATGTGTCGATCGTGTCGGTGACGACCGAGGCGCGGCCTGATATCAGTTCCTTGAAGAGGTCACTGTCGGGGATCAGGCACATGCGCTGATCCCATGGATTGTATTTCGGATTGAAATGGGTGGAGACGGGATAGTCTGGCCCCAGCTCTTTCTGAGCGAGGTTCGTGATCATCGCGCGAACCTTGTCGGGCGCTGTGCGCGCGCGGTTAAAGAAGAGCATCTGGAGGCCGACATTCTTCCAGCGCGTGAGGCCGTAGGCGGTCTTGCGAGGCAGGATCTTTCTGAGGCGGTTTGCGATCTTGTCCTGCGAGGGGCGCGAGACGACGTAGGTGGGCGAGCGTTGCAGCATGGTGACGTGCGCCGCGGTCCTGGCCATTTCCGGAACGATGGTGACGGCGGTCGCGCCCGAGCCGATGACGACGACCTGCTTGTCCTTGTAGTCGAGATTTTCGGGCCAGAGCTGCGGGTGGACGAAGTCGCCCTTGTATCGGTCGCGGCCAGGGAAGTCGGGGGTGTAGCCGTGTTCGTAGCGGTAATACCCGCTGCACATCATGACGAAGGAACAGGTGAACGTGACCGGCTTTCCGTCATGCTCGGCCGAGATGATCCATCGTGCATCCTTGCTGGACCATGATGCGCCGGTGACGCGGTGGTGGAAGCGGATGTGCTTGTCGATGCCATGTTCGCGCGCAGTGTCGCGGACGTACTGGCGAATCGAGGGGCCGTCCGCGATCGACTTGGCGCCGGGCCACGGTTTGAAGTTGTAGCCGAGGGTGTGCATATCGGAGTCGGAACGGATGCCGGGATAGCGGAAAAGGTCCCACGTGCCGCCGATCGCGTCGCGCGCCTCCAGGATGGCGTAGGTCTTTCCCGGAACGCGATGCTGGAGATGATACGCCGCGCCGATGCCGGACAGGCCCGCGCCGACGATCACGACATCAAAATGCTGAGCGCCCATGACCCTCGTTTCCCGAAAATCCCCGGGGCGGAGCGTATTGCCGTTTGCGCAAACCACAATCGGCAGACGCTACGCAAAGCGCTCGCTTTGAGAGGGAAGGGCGTGGGCGTGATGGAATCGGTTCGAATCATAAAATCCGCCTGCGGACCAAGTCCTTGCGGGTTTCCGGATCGATTTTGCCCGATCTCTGGATTGCAAACAGGAAATCATGTTGCTCCAGCACCCCGGCGCCGCTCAAAATGCATGGTTATCGGGTTCTTCGAGGGCGGTTCGGGTGGGCAACCCAAAAAAAAGCGTGTAACGCGGGATCATAATGCGGGGCGACCGCGTTTATGCCCCGGTGCCGGTCTCCGGACACCGGGGAATACCTTTGGACAAGGGGATCGTAATGAAAAAAGCACTTTTGTGCGCCACAGCGGCCGCCACTATGGTGACTGCGGGCGCAACCGCACATGCTCAAGAAGGCTGGTACGGGATCGGCAAGATCGGCGCTGTCGTCGATGGCATTCAGGACGTTGATGCCGCATCGGGCAACAACGGCCAGATCGACACCCGCATGAGCCCCCAGGTTGATCCCGTTTACGGGCTCGGCCTTGGTTATGGATTTGAAGCCTTCCGTCTCGAAGGCGTTGTGACTCACCGCAACAGCCAAATGGACGTTCCGGACACCTTCATTGGCGTCCAGCCGGCCGGCACCGTTGGTCCTGAGGGCCGCGGTTCGACTCGCGTCACCAACCTGATGATCAACGCGGTCAAGGACTTCAACTTCGGTTCGGCCATCACGCCGTACCTCGGCATCGGTGTTGGCGCTGCTCGCGTCGACTCGAACGTTTCCTCGCTCTACGTGACCCCGGGTGGCGCTCAAGCCAACGGCTTCGACGAGAGCGATACGAACTGGGCCTGGAACGCCCTCGCTGGTTTCGGCATCAAGCTGTCGGAACAGATGACGGTGGACATCGGCTACACCTACACGGCTGCTCCGGATCTCGAATTCCCGGGCTTCGATGGTGACTACGAAGGCCGTTGGGACGACCACACGCTGACCGCTGGCATCCGTTGGCAGTTCGCTGCCCCGCCGCCGCCGGCTCCGCCGCCGCCGCCCCCGCCGCCGCCTCCTCCGCCCCCGCCGCCTCCGCCGCCGCCTCCTCCGCCGCCCCCGGTCACTGAGACCCAGGCTGCTCAGGCATGCTCGGCTCAGCCGGCTCCGTTCGTGGTGTACTTCGAGTGGGATCGTTCGGATCTTACCTCGGTCAACCGTGACACGATCAACGCTGCCGTCGCTCGCGCGAAGACCGGTGGTTGCTCGATCACGCTGTCGAGCGTCGAAGGCCACACCGACTCGTCGGGCGGCGCCGCTTACAACGACAAGCTCTCGGCTCGTCGTGCGGATATCGTGAAACAGGCCCTGGTTGCTGCTGGCGTCTCCGCCACCGCGATCAAGACGGAAGCACGTGGCGAATCCGACCCGGCCGAGCCGCGTCCGGATGGCGCTCGCGAGCCTCTGAACCGCCGTGCAGAAGTGCAGATCACGATCGGCCGTTAATTCGGTCAGTCGTTACAAACTGAGGAGCAGCCCGGTCGAAAGACCGGGCTGTTTCCGTTTGGGGATCAGGAAGCGGCGGCTGTTCTCGATTGGGATTTCGCGAGAGACGCCGGCTGCGCGTGCGTCTCTTCAAATTCCAGATTGAGGCCTGCGGCTTCGAGCAGTCGGTTGATTGCGCCGACGAGTTCGATTGCGCGGGGCCGGTTGTCGCCCGCGAGGTCGTGGCTGATTGCGCGGACAAGGGCGCGGAGTTGGGCGGAGCCGATAGCGGAGGCGATCTCGCGCAGGTCTTCCGATGCGGTGACGCGGGCGAAGGTCGGGCCGTTGGGAGTGATTTGCGCCGGGTCGATCTCGACAAGCATGCGGGAGGCGACGCCGGTTTTTGCGCGCGTGTGCGCGAGGACGTGCTGCCCCACTTCGATCTCCGCTGCGACGGCCGTGCCTTTTCCGCCTTCGTATTCGCGAGGGATGCCGAGGAAGCGGAGGGGCCAGCCATAGCTGGCGATGCGTTCGGCCAGGCGATGTTCGGCCAGCATGGTGAGATGGGTGAGGCCGCGCGAGAGGCAGAATTCGAGAATGCCGACCATGAGTTCGCGCTGATGGTTTGATGGCCAGCGCGGATTGTCAGCACGGCGATGCTGGGGCGCGGCGATCCAGCGGGAAATGTCCCAGACGCTTTCCAGCTCCGGCAGTTTTTCGTCGGACCAGTCTGCGAACTTCTTGAGGAGGGTTGGCTGGGTCGTTGGATTGAGACGGACGGAGGCGGCGACATCACCGAACGGGTCGATGCTCATCAGATAGACCGCGTGGTCGTCGTCGAACTCGTCGGTCTCGCGGCCATCGTGCGAGGTGAGGCCGGACCAGCCATGACCCTCGATGTAGAAGGCGTGGCGCATGCGAAACATCTGGTCGAGCTGCGAGCCATAGAAGTGCTGGTTCGCCAGCGAGACGACGTGGATCATTGCGATTTCCCCAACAGGCCCGGCGGGGGATTCCCGCCGCGGACGCGGCCATGACGGAACTATGCGTCGGGTTTTCTGGATTGGCAACCCAAGGTTGTGCGTGTGCCGGACGGGGATGGCGTGGCTGTATGCGGGCGCGCGTTCGCGGCCCCGCAGGTGGCTGCGGGTTGGGCGGATTGCGGGGCGGGGTTGCTATCCGGGTTCTTCCAGCTTGTTGAAGGCGCGCACGGCGGGGCGGCAGCGATCTTCCGCGTTGAAGAATTCGGGGCGGCCATGCCACCACCATCTGGTGTCGATCTCGTAGGCGCTTGGCGGCATGAGCGCGTAACGCGGCAGCCCGGCGATGAACTTCGCGAGGCGGCGGATGGCGGGTTCGCGATTGGCCAGCACGCGCTCCACGGCGGTGATGCGGCGGGCGATTGCGCGTGCGGATGATTCAGGGTCGACGTTGGCCCCTGCCGCGCTTTTGCTTGCGGGATGTTCGGGCGCGGGAAAATTGCTCGGCTCGAAGGTGGTGACCCAGCTTCGGCGCGGCGGCTCCTTGCAGGGCGGATGCTCTGGCGTGGCATGCGCCCATGCGAGAACGCGAAAGCGGCAGGCCATGTTTTCCGGCGTGCGCGGGTCGCTGTGCGCCGCGGCTTCGGGCGCGTCGATGCGTGGATCGATGCGCGGTTGCAGCGCGGCGATGGTGTTCCAGCCGGGCATGGGAATGGTGATCTTGTGCGTGTTCTTCTTCACGCCGACAGGCGGCGGCGAGGGCGGCGGCTTTTTCGGCGTGGTCGCCAGCATCCTGCGGCCTTGCGGCGTCATCAGCAGGAAGATCAGCGCCTCGGTCATGAGCAGCGAGCGGACGATCTTCTCGATGGGCACGAGGCGGCAGAGGATATCCGTGCGCTGGCGATAGGTAAGGTGGCGTGTGCGGGCGAGACCGGCGACGGATTTCACTTCGCGCATCAGCACGACGAACAAAGCCTTGGCGCGCGTCCACAGATCGGGGAGCGAGTAGGTGGTCGGCGGCCACGCGGGCGCGGACATGGGATCGGTCATCGGTTTCATGACCGCAGTATTGTGTCGGGTCAGTCGGGTGGTGGGGTGGTGTTTACATCCATCCCCCAGCAGATCGGTGGAGCGCGTTGAATCTGTTGGGAGGTGGGGATGGCTGTCCTACAGCGCGGGGCTGGAGACGTGGTGGATTGGGGCGCTTTGCGCGCTCTCTTTCTAGCGACGGTACTTGATGAAGGGCGTGGCCTTGGCGACCTGATCGTAGAGTTTGCGGGCGGTGGCGTTGAACTCCTGTGTCAGCCAATAGACCTGGTCGGCGCCGCGTTGGTCGGCGGCGGCATAGACGGCTTCGATGAGGGCGCGGCCGACGCCTTTGCCGCGGGCATCAGGGCTGGTGAAGAGATCTTCGAGATAGCAGCGCGGGCCGGCCGCCCATGTGACCGGGTGGAAGAGGTAGTGGACGATGCCGAGGAGCTTGCCGTCCGGCTGCGCCGCGCAGAAGGCGTGGATGGG
>DAIRES010000012.1:0-2085 GCA_036795465.1 Hyphomonadaceae bacterium | reverse complement strand
GCGCCTTCGGCTTTCCAGTTATCCGGCTTCTCGAATTTGAGGCGGCGGTTGGCGGCGGCTTTGGCGCCGAAGGCGGCGAGGACGGCGTCTAGTGCGTCTGCGGAGCGGAGCATTTCGCGGCGGTCGGTGGGGTCGATCATCAGGTGCTGTTTCTCTTCGAGGTGCGTGATGATCTTCGCGCGTGTGGGTCTGGCTTCGTCGTCGGAATAGCTGGCGTGGGGGAGGCCCCAGGCTTTCAGCTGTGCGGCGGGGAAGGTTTCGACGAGCATGCCGGGCGCGTCTTTCCATGGCCAGACGGGGCGTTGGCTTCTGGCGATCAGCGTGAGGCAGGCGGCGGCGAAGGGCGCGCCGGGGCGGGAGCCGTTCCAGAGCGTGGAGCGGGTGGCGTTGTGCTGGCGCTCTGTGAGGCGGGTTGGTTTGGCGCTGGCGAGCGGGGCGTGGGTTGTGGCGTAGGCGAGGAGGTCTGCGCCACGGGGGAAGGGGCGGTCGTCTGCGGCGGGTAGCTGGGCGATGTCGCGCAGGAGCTGGGTGTGGCCACCGGGGGGCATGTGGGCTTCGGGCAGGCAGAAGGGCGCGTCGATGGCGGCGGCGCGGTAGCGGCCTTCGCTGAGCAGGGCGACGAGGTTGTCGAAGGGGTGGCTGTCGCCGTCGAGCTTCTGGGCGGGGCGGAGGTCGGCGAGGCGGGGGCCTTCGAGGGCGGCGATCCAGACGGTGGGTTTTGAGCAGACGGGGCGCCAGGGGCCTGCGCCCCCGGAGAAGTCGATGCCGAGGAATCGCGCGTCGCTCATGGCGCGAAGGTGAACGGGATTAACCGCGCCGCCAACTGGCGCGACATTTTTTCAAGGCGGTTACGCCAAGCGTGACAGGTCAAAACCTTGACAGGACGGGCCATTGCGGGCGCTTTGGCGGGGATGACTGTTGTGACCTCTCCCGGCGCGGCGACGCGCGAAAAGCTGATGCAGGCGGCGGCTCGCATTGTCGCGCGCGATGGGCTCGCGGCGGCGACGACGGCGGCTATCGCGGCGGAGGCCGGCGTGGCCGAGGGGACGCTGTATCGGCACTTCGAGAGCAAGGACGACCTGCTGATCGCGGCGTATCGCCAGATGAAGCAGGAGGTGTTCCTGAATGCGGGCGAGGGGCTGGATACGAGCATGGCGCCGCCGGAGCGGCTGAAGCGGACGTGGCGGGCGATCTATCTGGCTTATCGCGCGAACAAGGACGCGTTTGCGTTCGGGCAGCGGTTTGCGGAGTCGGCGCTGGCGGAGCGCGAGGGCGGCGAGGCCGGGCGCGCGGTGGCGCGGATGGTGGGTGATCTGCGCAAGGCGGGGATTGCGGCGGGCGACTTCAAGAACCTGCCGCCGGATTTGCTGGGCAGCCTGTTCATGGCGCCGATCAGCTATCTGCTGAAGGCGGAGATGAAGGGCCGGAAGTGGACGGACGCGGAGCTGGATGCTGCGGCGGACAGCGTGCTGGCGGGGTGGAAGAAGTAGGGCGCTGTAGGGTGCATCTTGATGCACCGCGCCCCACCCCGGTGCATCAAGATGCACCCTACGGTTTCAGGATCACTTTTCCGACCAGACGCCGATCTCTCATCAGCTCGAACGCTCCGCGCCAGTTTTCCAGTGGTAGTTCTGCGAACACTGTGGGGCGTGTCACGCCTTCGGCGGCCCAGCGCCAGATCTGGTCGCGGACGATGCGGCCGCGTTCGGGGAGCTGGCGGCTGTATTCGCCGGCGCGGACGCCGATGACGGAGAAGCCTTTTATCAGCGGGATGTTGGTGTTGACGCTGGCGATGCGTCCGCCGGCGAAGCCGATGACGAGTAGGCGGCCGTTGAAGGCGATGCAGCGGGTGGACTCGTCGAAGATGTCGCCGCCGACGGGGTCGAAGATGACGTCTGCGCCGCGGCCGTTGGTGAGCGCTTTGACCTGCTCGCGGAAGGCGTCGCCGGGTTTGTCGCCGAGGACGATGACGTGATCGGCGCCGGCGAGCCTGATCGCCTGGGCTTTGTGTTCTGAAGCGGTGGTGGCGATGACGGTGGCGCCGAGGATGCGGCCGACGTCGAGGCTGGCCATGCCGACGCCGCC
>DAIRES010000145.1:0-8426 GCA_036795465.1 Hyphomonadaceae bacterium | reverse complement strand
CTCCAGCGCATCCGCCAGATCGCGCATCAGATCCACACTCACCGCATTGATCGGCGGCTTGTCGATCGTGACGGTGGCAACGAAGCCGTCGCGCGTGATGTGAATGTCGTTGATGCGGTCGGTCATGTATCGAGACCTTTTTTATAGATATCGAGATCGAGGATCAGTCCCCGATCTCCCAGCGATCTGAGCGTGGCCGGAGAAATAGAAAGGCCCTCGTTTTCAGTCCTAAGGAAAAGACCGCAGAAAACGTCGCCGCTATACGCTGCGGATAGCCGTTTCCATATAGTCAGGTCCGGAGTTGTTCCCGCAAGGAGTTCGGCGATCTGAGCGTCAAGGTTTCCCGGAAAGACGTCAGGCACATGAAGTCGCCAGCTTCCTCGTCGAAGCACCAGATCCGGGGAAGGCTTGGCCCTAGGAATTACCTGATCTTTGCGTTCGGCCGTGCTTGGCTCCTTGCCGAGCAATCTTGTAATCTCATCGGGATCCAGATCGGCTCCAAAGAATCTTAGCGATGCACGTGTTTCGCCGAGCGCACCCATTTACCGCTTCAACCCCAACAAATTCCGCGCCACCACCCACTTATGCACTTCGGTCGGCCCATCATAGATCCGCATCGTGCGCATCTGCGCCTGCATGAGAGCCAGCGGCAGTTCCTTCGTCATGCCCATGGCGCCGTACATCTGCATCGCGTGATCCAGCACTTCGTAAGACATCTCGGTCGCATACGCCTTCACGGCGGAAATCTCGGTGCGCACATCGGCGCCCTTGTCGAGCTTCCACGCCGTCTCATACGTCATCAGCGTCGCCGCCTTGATCTTCGTGTAGGCGTCCGCAATCCACCACTGGATTGCCTGCCGGTTGGCCAGCGGTTCGCCGAATACCACGCGCTGCGGCGCATACTCCAGCATCATGTCGAGCGCGCGCTGCGCCATGCCGATCGCCCAGCTCGCCATCTGCAGGCGCCGCGTGGAGAGCCGCACCTGCATCGGCGCAAAGCCCTGTCCCTCAACGCCGAGCAGGTTGGAGGCCGATACGCGGCAATTTTCCAGCGCCACTTCATACGTGAACTGCCCGCCGATCATCGGAATACGCCGCAGCACGTTGAACCCCGGCGTGCCCTTGTCGATCAGGAACGCAGAGATGCCGCCGCGCGCGCCTTTCTGCTTGTCGGTCACCGCCATCAGGATGGTGAAGTCGGCTTCCTGCGCACGCGTGATCCATATCTTGCGGCCGTTGATCACCCACTCATCGCCCTCGCGCACCGCACGCGTGAGCATCGCGGCTGGATCGGCCCCCGCGCCCGGCTCCGAAATGCCGATGGCCGAGACAGTTCCCTTCTGCACATAGGGCACGAGATAGCGCTCGCGCTGATCCTCGTTCACCGTCGCCATCAGCATGCGCAGGTTCGGCGAATCCGGCGGCAGGTGATACGGAACGCACGTCTTCCCCATCTCGATATTGACGCCGATCATCGCAACCGCCGGCAGATCCGCCCCGCCGACATCCTCCGGCGCATCAAGCCCCCACAGCCCCATGTCGCGCGAGCGCGCATCGATCCGGTCACGCTCTTCATGGGAAAGATAAGCGCCCTGTCCCTGCGCGTCGCGCTCCAGGACTTTTTGCTCAAGCGGGATCAGCATCTCGCGAACAAAGCGCTGCACGAGATCGCGCAGCATCCGATGATCTTCGCTGAGCTCGAAATCCATCCGCGTGTCTCCCGCCGGTCTAGCGCCGTTGGGAAGAGAATGGACTTGCGGCGAGTGGAAGGGAAGTGCGAGCCGACAACCCCGCTCGCCCGGGATGACAAGTATCGGTTACAACCCCAACCGATAAAACCTGTTCGCCGTCCCGAAGAACAGCTCGTGCTTCTCGTCCGCCGTCGCGCCCTTGGCGATCAGCTTCAGCGCGTTCCACAGCGTCGGGTAATCGCAGCTCACCTCGTCAACCGGGAAATTGCTCTCGAACATCGCGCGCTTCGGGCCAAACGCTTCGATGCAGGTTTCCACATAAGGCCCCCATTCCTTCGCCAGCTGCTCCGACGAAGCACGCGGCTCCGACAACATCGACGGGAAATTGCAGAACGGCATGGCAAGCCCGCCCAGCTTCATATGCACATTCGGGCTCTTCGCCAGCTCGCGGATGTTCTCGCGCCACACGCCGAACCGCTCCGGCAGCTTGCCCGCATAGCCGCTAAGCCCCAGCGGCGTGCCGACATGGTCGAGCACGATCGGCGTGCCGGGGAATTGCCGCGCAAGATCGATCACTTCCGGCAGTTGCGGCTCCAGCAGCCACGCATCGAACGACAGCCCGCGCTTGCCCAGTTCCGCAAATCCCTCCCGGAATTTCGTCTCCATCATCACGCCCGGTGCATGTCGGTTCAGCGGCCCCAGCACGCCCGGATCGGCATCATAAGATGTCGATCGCCGAATGCCCTTGAACCGCGCGCCACCCGCCGCCGCATGCGCATCCAGCACCCGGCCCACATCCGCGCCCAGCAACAGCTCCGCCGTGGAAACAATCCCCGCGCACGCCAGCGTCTTGCCATACAGCCCGCTCGCCGCCATTGCCGCAACGCCGTTGACGAACTCCGTCTCGCCCACCGGCTTCATCTCGTCCGGCCCGCCCGCGCGATACATCGACCGGCATTCGAGATAGACCGTCGCCACGATGTTGTGGCCCGAGCCGGTGTCTTCCAGCAGCTGGTCGAGCAGGTAGTGCCCCTTGCGATAGCTGATATGATCGAAGCCATGCACCGGCGGCGGGATGAGGTGCATCACCGGCCTGCGATCCCACAGATGATGATGCGGGTCGATGATCGGCAGATCGGGATCGATAATGGCTTCGGGCATGAACGGGTCTCTGGCTATTTCGCGACGGGCTTGAGCTTCGAGTTCGGCCGCGCGATGGCATACATCTCCCACGCGATCTTCTTCTCGAGGCCCTGCGGGTCATCGCCGATGCGATCGAGATTGAAGTGCGTGCCACCCGGAACCCAGGTGAACGTCGCCTTCGCGCCCAGCGTCTTCAGCTCCTGCTCCAGCAGCTCCGCTGCTTCGTTCAGGTGGAAGGTGTCGGTGTCGCCCATGATGATGTGGATCTTGCCATCCAGCACGGGCTTCAACGTCTTCCAGTCGCGGCGAATGATGTGGCTGATATCAAAGTGCTCGCGCCAGTAGGCGGCAACCTCGGGATCAACCTTGCCGGTAACGCGATCGAACAGCGGCTGCGGCCGCCCGTCCTTGCCGCGTGGCGAGAACACCCAGTCGAAACTGTCCATCTGCCCGCCATAGTCGCCGAACACGCGCTCCCGCTGCGCGTAGGTCTTCAGGCCGGTAAGTTCCTTCCCCGTGGCATCGCGCACCAGATACTGCGCCGATCCGTCCGGCCGCACATAGGCATTCGCCGCATGCCCGTAGATGTTCACGCCGGTGTAGGAGCGGAAATCAACCGGGTCCGGCGCGCGCGCCCACGTTCCGCCAAACACTTTCGGATAGCGCACCTGCTGCCACAGCGCATACCAGCCGCCCGATGAGTGGCCCGTGGTGAAACGTCCCGAAGGCTTCGCATCCATCCGGTATTGCTTCTCCAGCGCCGGGATCAGCTCCTCCGTCAGCGCCTTGCCCCACGGCCCATTGTTCACCGAGTCCGCGAACTCGTGCGTGCCCCAGGGCGATGAATGGTCGAGGTGAACGCGGATCATCGGCGGCGTGGCGCCCGATTTCATCAGCCCGAAGTGTGTCCGCTCCGCATTGATCAGCGTCGTGAACTTCGATCCGAACCCGTCAGCGCGATAGACAGTCGGATACTTGTCCTTCGACGTCTCATAGCCGGGCGGCAGCAAAACGATGCCGCACACGTGCATCTCGCGGCCCCAGAACGCGCTGAGCGACGGGCTGACGAAATCGATCAGCCGCAGGTTCGCATCCGCCTCGTTTGGCGACGCAGGCTTCGGAATGCGCTGTCCATTGCACTCGAACAGGGCAGGCGCCGGTCCCGCCGCAGTGGGCGACAGCACATTGCGTTCCGGCATCAGCGTCACATCGACGGGCGACGTGCTCGGCAGCGTGATCTTCACCGGCATGGACGTGAAATCCGCATCCGGGTCGGTTCCCGAGCTGTAGGCCATATCATGGTCGATATCGAGCCGCACCTGCACCCAGTATTCGCCCGGCTCGATGCGCGAGAAGGGCCGCGGGTCCGCCAGCGTATCGGCATCGAACCGCACGGCCTGTCCCGCCGAGATGAAAGCCACTTCCTGCGCCGCGATCCAGCTATCGTCCGTCGCCTGAAGCGCACGCGGGCTCGCCTCAGTCGCCGCAACCGGAACCGTGCCGACGCGGTTGGCCACCACCAGCAACCGGCCAGACTTTGGATCAGTCCCCGGCGCCAGCATCACCTTGAACGTCTGCTGCGTGCTCTCCGCACGCGGCGGCATCGGCGCAGGCGTCTCCACCACCACCGGCGCCGGCGTTGTGGGAACGGGCGGAGGCGGCGTTACGCAACTCGCCGCCAGCAGGCCCGCAAGGCCGATCAGTTTCACACGCATGGCTGCTCCCCGCGATCACGCAGGCGAGACAATCCGACAAATCGAAAGGAAGGGAAAGGCTTGCGGCGAAAGCCGCTACTTCAGGCCCGTGCGGCGAAAGCCCCTACTTCAGCCCGTTGCGCTCACGATACCAGGCGACAAAAGCCTTCGCCCGTGCGCCAGCCTCCGCTTCAACATCGGCCCAGCCAAAGGCATAGCGCGCGGCAAACCCGCTCAGGCTCCACTCGGAATACTGCTCAACGTGATGAAGCTCATGCGCCCACAGCGCCAGGCTTCCCACATAGCTTTCATCCTTGAACACCACCGTGTCGATCAGCGTCACCGCCGCCGCATTTCCGTTGCGGATCGCAAACCCAGCCACGCCGGACGGGCTGACGTCGCCGATCACATAGCGCACTTTGTCCAGCATCTCCGCTGGATAGAACGGGATCAGCCCCTTCTTCACTTCCTCGGGAATCGGCTTGCTCGACGCGCGCAGGGTGTCGCGCGATCGCTGCAACGCGGCTGCCAGCGTTTCGGAAACGATGTTGGCGCTGTACTGCGCCTGCATGTTCATGAAGCCATGCGTGAAGTCGACCAGCATCCCATAGCCGCCGGTCGCCTCAGGCGGCCGCGTGCTGATCGCCGTCGCGCCAGCCGCGTTGGAGCCCGTCTGCGAACTGGCCGGCTGGCCAAGCGCGAGGGCTGCTGCAAGGGCAAGAAGGACAGGGCGGCTCATGATTCCCCGACTTGGCGCTGATCGAACCCGCAACACCTGACGGTTCGCCCATGAATGGGCCCTGAATGTGGCAGGCCGGAAAGGAGGCGCAAGGGGGCCGCGCAGCCTGGTTTTATCCCCCGTGGAAGAAATCATGAATCCGTTTCGCCAGCGCCTCGTTCACGCCCTCCACGGTCTGCAGGTCGGCCACGGTCGCGCGGCTGACGCCCTTGGCCGAGCCGAACTTGTGCAGCAACGCCTTCTTCCGTCGCACGCCCACGCCCGTGATCTCGTCCAGCGGGTTCTGCCCCACCAGCGCGGCTGACCGCTTGGCCCTGTGCGCCCCGATCGCCCACCGGTGCGCCTCGTCGCGCAGCCGCTGCAGGTAATAAAGGGCAGGGTCATTCGGCGGCAGCTGGAACGGCGCCCGCCCCGGCCTGAAGAACTGCTCCCGCCCTGCATTCCGATCCGGTCCCTTGGCGATGGCGACAAGGTTGAGATCGCCCGGTGCAAAGCCCACCGCTGCGACAGCCTCGCGCACGGCGCTCAGCTGGCCAAGCCCGCCGTCGATGAGCACCAGATCCGGCCACGCGTCTGGCCGTCGTCCGTTGACGCCAGCGAGCTGCACGCCTTCGGCAATGTTGGAGGGAGCCGGCACGGGCGGTGTTTCAACAGGCGCGCCGTCGTTCGCCTCCACCACAGGCGGAGCGTTCAACTCCTCCCACTCCTTCTTCAGCCGTCCAAATCTGCGCGTCATCACTTCGCGCATCATCCCGTAGTCGTCGCCCGGCTCAAGTTCCTCATCCTTGATGTTGAACTTGCGATAGCTGTTTTTCTCGAAGCCCTCCGGCCCCGCCACAACCATGCCGCCCACCATGTTCGTGCCCATGATGTGGCTGTTGTCGTAAACCTCGATCCGCTTCGGCGGTTCGGGCAGGTCGAACACCTTCTGTACTGCCGCGAATATCTTGGCCTGGCTCTGCGTCTCCGCCAGCTTCCGGCCCAGCGCCTCGCGCGCGTTCAGCTGCGCCTGCTCGACGATGCCGCGCTTCTCGCCACGCTGCGGCGTACGTATCTCTACCTTGTGCTCGGCTTTCATCTCGAGCGCGTCCGTCATCAGTTCCGGCTCTTCGATCTCGGTGTTGAGCAGGATCAGCTTCGGCACAGGCTTGTCGTCATAGAACTGCGCAAGGAACGCCGTCAGCACCTGTTCCGACGTGTCGTCCCGATCATGCTTGGGATACCACACCGTCGCGCCCCAGTTCTGGCCCGCGCGGAAGAAGAACGCCTGCACGGCAGAAGCTCCCGCTTCGGAGTGGATCGCGAACACATCCGCCTCCACCAGTCCTTCCGGGTTCACGCTCTGGCTCTGGCGCACGGCAGACAGCGCGCGGATACGATCACGCAGCCGCGCCGCCCGCTCATAGTCCATGTTCTGCGCCGCGCGATCCATCTGTTCCGCCAACTGTTCCTGCAGCGTCTCCGCGTCGCCGTTCAGGAACCGCTCTGCCTCGCGCACCAGATCGCGATATTCGTCCAGCGGAATGATCCCCACGCACGGCGCCGAGCACCGCCCCATCTGGTGCAGCATGCAGGGCCGCGAGCGCGTGGCGTAGATATTGTCCGTGCATGTCCGCAGCAGGAACGCCTTCTGAAGCGTATCGAGCGTGTGGTCCACGGCTCCGGCGGACGCAAAGGGTCCGAAATACTGCCCCTTGATCCGCTTCGCCCCACGATGCTTCAGCGCCTGCGGCGCCTCATGGTCTTCGCGGATCAGAATGTGAGGGAAACTCTTGTCGTCGCGCAGGATGATATTGAAGCGCGGCTTCAGCTTCTTGATGAGGTTCGCTTCCAGCAGCAGCGCTTCCGTCTCGCTCGCCGTGACCACGAACTCCATCGTCCGCGTCAGCGAGATCATACGCGCGATACGCTGCGTCTGCCCGCCGATCTTTGCGTAGTTCGAAACCCGCGCCTTCAGGTTCCGCGCCTTGCCGACATACAGAAGCTCGCCCGTCTCGCCATACATGCGATAGACGCCCGGCTTGCCGGGCAGGCGGCTCACCTGGTCGCGGATCACATCCGGCCCGGCCACGCGCTTCTTCTTCGTCCCATCCGGCGCAAGCACGTCCACCCCGGAGGATATCTCCTCGGGCTCCATTTCGATCTCTTCCGGCTCGATCTCGTCGGTCAGCTCGTCCTCGGCCTGTTCGTCAAAGGCTTCGGCGGGGTCTTCCGGCAGATCATCCGTCCCGAATTCGGGCTCTGGGGGATCGGGCGATTCCATGGGGCATAGGTAGGCCACCCCGGCCCAGTGTTCAAACGCAAGTGCAAGCCGATTGCCGCAGGCTATGCCCCATGCTCTGTCAGCATCGATATCGGGGAGAGACTGATGAAGCCGACCATTCTGGCGCTCGCGCTAGTGCTTGCCGCCTGCGGCGACCCAGCCCCCACCCCCGCCGCCGCGCCTCCAGCGCCCCCGCCGCCACCGGAATACGCCAGCACGTGGTACTCAGCCGGCAGCGATGCAAAGGGCGCTGTCTTCAACATTCACGCGACCGAGTACGGCTATGGCGGCTTCCTGCGCCGCAACGGCGATGATGCCGCCCATCCGATCCGCGTAATCCATTCCTCGGATGCAGAACTCGGCTTCGTCATCCCCGACATCAATTCAGCCTTCCGGGCGCAGAAAGACGGGCAGGGTGTCTGGACAGGCGAATGGACCGAAGGCGGCAAGAGCGAAGCCATGCCGCTGCAGGTGACGGACACCCCCGCCGGCGGAACCGACACCCTCGTGAAACTCGCCGATGGTCGCTGGATGCAATACGTCTGCAAGGGCACAGGCTCGCCTGCCATCCTGCTGGATTACGGCGCAGGCTCTTCGCTGAACTCGTGGAAAGCTGTGTTCGACCCCCTGAGCCAGGTCTCGCAGACCTGCATGTTCGAACGCGCCGGCTTCGGCCTCAGCGACCCCGGCCCGCTGCCCCGCGATGCGAACACCGTCGTCGGCGACATCGAAGCTTTCCTGCAGGCTGCGAAAATCCAGACCCCCATCGTCCTCGTCGGCCACTCGCTCGCCAGCTACCACGTCCGCCAGTTCGCCAACCTGCATCGCGACCAGACCGCAGGCCTCGTCCTGGTCGATCCCTCGGGCGACGGGCAAGACGCACGCTTCATCGCGGC
>DAIRES010000144.1:0-8449 GCA_036795465.1 Hyphomonadaceae bacterium | reverse complement strand
AGCGTCACTTCAACGCCGCACTTCTCGCAGGTCACGCCGCGATACTTGATGCGCTTGTACTTGCCGCAAAGGCACTCGTAATCCTTGATCGGCCCGAAGATGCGGGCGCAGAACAGGCCGTCGCGCTCAGGCTTGAACGTGCGGTAGTTGATCGTCTCCGGCTTCTTGATCTCGCCCGACGACCACTTCCGGATCTCTTCCGGGCTCGCGATCGCTATGCGGATGGCCTCGAACGTCGGGGCCGGAGTATTGGGGCTGAACAGGTTCGTGATTTCCTGGCTCATCCTGATTTAGTCTCCCTCTTGGGGTGACCGTGGAGCCCTCGGGCTCCACGGATATTCATTGCGAAAGGCAGACGGCGGCGACGCTTACGTGTCGGCGCCCTCCTCTGCAGGTTCGGGCTCGCCTTCGAGAAGTTCGACGTTGAGACCGAGCGAACGCATCTCTTTGACGAGCACGTTGAACGATTCCGGGATGCCGGCCTCGAACGTGTCGTCACCGCGGACGATCGCCTCATAGACCTTCGCACGACCAGCCGTGTCGTCGGACTTGACCGTGAGCATCTCCTGGAGCGTGTACGCCGCGCCGTAGGCTTCGAGCGCCCAGACTTCCATCTCGCCGAAGCGCTGTCCGCCGAACTGCGCCTTGCCGCCCAGCGGTTGCTGAGTAACGAGCGAGTACGGGCCGGTCGAGCGGGCGTGAATCTTCTCGTCCACCAGGTGGTGGAGCTTGAGCAGATACTTGTAGCCCACCGTGACCTTGCGGGTGAAACGCTCGCCCGTGCGGCCATCGTGCAGATAGACTTGGCCCGACGTGTCGAGACCAGCCTTCTTCAGCATGGCGGCGATGTCGTCTTCGTCCGCGCCGTCGAACACCGGCGTCGCAATCGGAACGCCCTTCACGAGGTTGCTGGCGAGTTCTTCCAGCTCTTCGTTCGTCTTCGGCAGCTCTTCATCTTCACCGTAGGCTTCGCGCAGCGACTTCTGCAGCGCCTTGCCGTCGTGGTCGTGACGGTACTCTTTCAGCGCCGCATCGATCATCTTGCCGATACCCGCACAGGCCCAGCCCATGTGGGTTTCGAGGATCTGACCGACGTTCATGCGCGAAGGCACGCCCAGCGGGTTCAGAACGATGTCGACCGGCGTGCCGTCTTCCAGATACGGCATGTCTTCGAGCGGGTTGATCTTGGAGATAACCCCCTTGTTGCCGTGACGGCCGGCCATCTTGTCGCCCGGCTGCAGCTTGCGCTTCACCGCGACGAACACTTTCACGACCTTCATCACGCCCGGGGGCAGATCGTCGCCACGCTGGACCTTCTCGATCTTGTCCGCGATGCGGGCTTCGATCAGGGCCACCGAGTCGTCATACGAGCCTTTGAGTGCCTTGAGCTGCGCATCGACGGCATCGTCATCCACACCGATCTTCCAGAGATCAGCCGGCGACTGCTCGCCCAGGAACTCCTGGGTGATGTCCGTCTTCTTGCCGCCGCGAGCGACAGCCTTCTGGCCGTTGAGGAGCGATTTGAGGCGCGAGAGAGCATCGCGCTCGATGATCGCGATCTCGTCGTCCTTGTCGGTCATCAGCTGGTCGATCTGCTCGCGCTCGATCTGGAGCGCGCGCTGGTCTTTGTCGACGCCGTGACGGTTGAACACGCGGACTTCCACGACCGTGCCCGTCGCGCCCGGAGGCATGCGGAGCGAGGTGTCGCGAACGTCCGAGGCTTTCTCACCGAAGATGGCGCGGAGCAGCTTCTCTTCCGGCGTCATGGGCGACTCGCCCTTCGGCGTCACCTTGCCGACGAGGATGTCGCCAGCCATGACTTCGGCGCCGACCGCCACGATGCCCGCTTCGTCGAGGTTGCGCAGGGCTTCCTCGCCGACGTTCGGGATGTCGCGCGTGATCTCCTCCGGTCCGAGCTTGGTGTCGCGGGCAGCGATTTCGAATTCCTCGATGTGGATCGAGGTGAACACGTCATCGCGCACGATGCGCTCGGAGATCAGGATGGAGTCTTCGAAGTTGTAGCCATTCCACGGCATGAACGCGACGAGCACGTTCCGGCCGAGCGCCAGTTCGCCGAGGTCGGTCGAGGGACCGTCAGCGATGATGTCGCCTTTGGACACCTTGTCGCCGACCTTCACGATCGGACGCTGGTTGATGCACGAGTTCTGGTTCGAACGCTGGTACTTCGACAGGCGATAGATATCGACGCCCGACTTGGCGTTATCGAGATCATCCGTCGCACGCACAACGATACGCGTCGCGTCGACCTGTTCGATGATGCCGCCGCGCTTGGCCGCAACAGCCGCACGGCTATCACGCGCCACAACGCCTTCGAGACCCGTGCCGACGAGCGGCGCTTCGGTCTGGATGAGCGGCACGGCCTGACGTTGCATGTTCGAGCCCATCAGCGCGCGGTTGGCGTCGTCGTTCTCGAGGAACGGGATGAGCGCCGCAGCGACAGACACGACCTGCTTGGGCGAAACGTCGATGTAGTCGACGTTCTCACGCGCCACGAGCATCGCATCACGCGCCGGTCCAACCCGCGCGTTGACGAACTCGTTCTGCAGCATGCCCTTGGCGTCCATCTTGGCGTTCGCCTGGGCGATCGAGTAGCGCTGCTCTTCCATCGCCGAGAGGTACTTCACCTCTTGCGTGAGCTTGCCGTCCTTCACCTTCCGGTACGGGCTCTCGATGAAGCCGTACTTGTTGATGCGGGCGTGCGTGGCCAGCGAGTTGATGAGGCCGATGTTCGGGCCTTCCGGCGTTTCGATCGGGCAGATACGGCCGTAGTGCGTCGGGTGAACGTCGCGCACTTCGAAGCCCGCGCGTTCGCGCGTCAGACCGCCCGGTCCAAGCGCCGAGAGACGGCGCTTGTGGGTGATCTCGGAGAGCGGGTTCGTCTGGTCCATGAACTGCGAGAGCTGCGACGAACCGAAGAACTCGCGAACGGCGGCAACCACCGGCTTCGCGTTGATCAGGTCGTGCGGCATGACGGTGTCGATATCGACCGACGACATACGCTCCTTGATAGCGCGCTCCATGCGGACGAGACCGACGCGGACAGAGTTCTCAAGCAGCTCGCCCACCGAACGGACGCGGCGGTTGCCGAGGTTGTCGATGTCGTCGACTTCGCCCTTCCCGTCTTTCAGGTCGAGCACGGTGCGCATCACAGCGACGATATCTTCCTCGCGCAGCGTGCGCTGCGTGTCGGGAGCTTCCATGCCGAGACGCATGTTCATCTTCACGCGGCCGACGGCCGAGAGGTCATAGCGTTCGCGATCGAAGAACAGCTGACTGAACAGCGCTTCGCCGGCTTCAAGCGTCGGCGGCTCGCCAGGACGCATGACGCGGTAGATGTCCGACAGCGCGTCGATGCGCGAAGTCGCCTTGTCGACTTTCAGCGTGTTGCGGATCCACGGCCCGCGGGCGTTGTCGCCATCCGTGTCGAGCAGCTGGATCGACTTGATCTTCGCGTCGCGCAGCGCCGCCACCGACTCTTCAGTCAGCTCGTCGCCGGCTTCGGCATAGATCTCGCCGGTCGCGGCGTTGATCACGTCCTCGCCGATGAACTTGCCTTCAAGGAAGGTCGACGGAACCAGTATGTCCTGCAGGCCGTCAGCTTCGGCTTTCTTGGCCTTGACCGGGGTGATCTTCTTGCCGGCCGGAAAGACGGCCTTGCCGGTCTTCTTGTCGACCAGTTCGAATTCCGGACGCGCGCCTTTCCAGCGGTCAGCCGAGAAGCCGGTGACCCAGCCAGCCTTGTCGAGCTTGTACGTCACCTTGTTGTAGAAGGTGTCGAGGATCTTGCCGCCCGAATAGTTCAGCGCCTGCAGCAGCACGGTGGCCGGCAGCTTGCGCTTGCGGTCGATGCGGACGTGCAGGATGTCCTTGGCGTCGAACTCGAAGTCGAGCCACGAGCCGCGGTACGGGATCACGCGCGCTGCGAACAGCAGCTTGCCCGACGCGTGGGTCTTGCCCTTGTCGTGGTCGAAGAACACGCCCGGCGAACGGTGCATCTGCGAGACGATGACGCGCTCGGTGCCGTTGATGATGAACGTGCCCTTGTCCGTCATCAGCGGGATGTCGCCGAGATAGACGTCCTGTTCCTTGATGTCCTTGATGGACTTGGCGCCGGTCTCTTCGTCCGTTTCGAAGACGATGAGGCGCAGTTTGACTTTCAGGGGCGCAGCGAAGTTGAGGTCGCGCTGCATGCACTCCTGCACGTCGAATTTCGGGGCTTCGAATTCATACGAGATGTATTCGAGCGTAGCACGGTCCGAGAAGTCCTTGATCGGGAACACCGACCGGAACACGGCCTCGAGGCCATCCGCATCGCGACCCGCCACAGGGGTGTGCATCTGCAGGAACTGTTCATAGGACGAGCGTTGAACCTCGATGAGGTTCGGCATCAGGACTGTTTCAGTGATTACTCCGTAGGATTTCCGAATACGTTTCTTCGACGTGAACGACAGAGCCATGTCTTGGTCAGCTCGCTTTTTCTGGGCCGCAGCATCTACCCGCAGGCATCGGGTAGCGCCGTTGGACCGTTAGTATCCGGTGCGCAAGGACGGCTCGGAACCGAACCGTCGGGAGAACTCTACCACCACCGTCAACCCCCTCCTGCGCACAGGGGAAGAAGGCAGTACGCGTCGCCGGAGAGCCCTGCCCTCCGGCGACGCGAACAAGGCGTTACTTGATTTCGACCTTGGCGCCGGTCTCTTCCAGCTTCTTCTTGATGGTCTCGGCTTCCTCTTTCGACACGCCTTCTTTGACGGGCTTCGGAGCGGCTTCGACGAGGTCTTTCGCTTCTTTCAGGCCGAGGCTCGGCACGACTTCGCGAACGACTTTGATCACGTTGATTTTCTTGTCGCCGGCATCCTTCAGGATGACGGAGAACTCGGTCTGGGCTTCAGCAGCCGGAGCAGCAGCAGCGGCCGGGCCAGCAGCAGCAGCAACCGGAGCGGCAGCCGAAACGCCCCACTTCTCTTCGAGAAGCTTGGCGAGGTCGGCGGCTTCGAGAACGGTCAGAGCCGACAGGTCTTCGACGATTTTATCAAGTTTCGACATTTCAGGATTTCCTTGAGTTCGGGTGTGTGACTACGGATTTTTCGATCGAGAGCAGGTCTCAGGCGGCGTCCTTGTTGGCGTAAGCGCCAATGACGCGAGCGAGCTGACCAGCCGGCGCAGCCACGATTCCAGCGATTTTCGTCGCCGGAGCCTGGATGAGGCCGATGATCTTGCCACGGAGCTGGTCCAGCGACGGCAGCGAAGCGAGTTGCTTCACGCCAGCCTGGTCGAGCACCTGGTCGCCCATGAGAGCGCCGACGAGAACGAGCTTTTCGTTCCCCTTGGCGAAGTCCGCCACGACTTTCGAAGCCGCAACCGGGTCGGCAGAGTGGGCGATCGCCACGGGGCCGACGAACATCGCCCCCGCTTTGTCGCCGCCCTTGCCGTCCAGCGCGATTTTCGCAAGCCGGTTCTTGATGACCTTCAGATTTGCGCCTTCAGCTTTAAGCTTGCCGCGCAGATCCGTGAGCTCACGCACGGTCAATCCGGAATATTGCGTGACAACGATCACGCCGGCATCGGCGAAGACCTGTTTATAGGCCTCCAGCGCCACCGCTTTTCCAGCTTTATCCATATGCGGTCTCCAGATTGGACAACCGGACAATCCCGATCGCCCCAGGAAGCGCACGCAGGACCCGCAGCCGTTTCACCCTTCCTGCCGACCCGAACCCATGACAGGCTACCGGTCAGTAAGGAGAGGGCTCGCGGTCCGCATGACCAACGTGCCCCCGTCCCGAGGCGGAAACGAACTAGAGGGTGTCGTCGTTAGCGATCACGCCAACTACGCACCCTGTCCCGTCACACCCCGTCTCATGCAGGAAATTGAGGAGCAAAACCAGATAGTTAGTCTGGTTTGTACGCTAGCTCCACCTGCAATCTTGGACGAGAAACGGCAGGCCCGAATTAACGAATCTGCCGCTCAGGGGGGTCGTATAGCTGCCCACCAGCTTTGTTGCAAGCGGGCTCTTGCTTTTTCCCCAAATGCTGATCCGGCCAATCAAAACGGCCAGAAATCGAGGGGGAAATATCCCTGAGCGCCCGAAAATGGGGAAAACCACGCCTGAGTTCAAGCCGCCCCGCCCTCCCCTAGGGCGCCACGACCTGAAATCCCCACACGCCGACCGCCGCCAGCACCCCGACCGCCCCGATCACATAAGCCAGCACCCGCAGCTTCCGCCCCGCCGACAGCTCCTCCGGCTCGTCGCCGCCCCTGTCCGTCATCAGCCAGCCTCACGCAGCGCAACGCACAACGGGATATCCCGCTCATCGGCCGCACACACATCCGGCTGCGTCTTCGTCTGCTTCCAGTAATCCACGAAGCCCAGCTTCTGGGCCACGATCAGGAAGCGCGGGTCGGCGCGCATCGCCTTGGTCGACGGCAGGAAGATGGGCGACCAGTAATTCCACATGAAGGCGGTGAAATCCGGCCGGTCAAATAGCTCAAAGGCGCGGTCGAGATTGCCGAGCATCGACTGCGCCTGGATGTTCACGTGCGGACTATCGAAAGACATCAGGCAGACATCTGCCCGCTTGGCGCCCGCCAGACGCACCTGCCTGTCCGTCGCCTTCAGCGAAGCAATCAGGTCGCGATAGCAAGCGACAGCCGCATTTGCATCTGGCGGCGTCGCCGCAAAGACGATCTCCGGATCCGTCGCGTTCAGGAAGATCGCTGCCGTCATCGCGATCTCCCAATTGTATCCGCTCACGCGCGTTTCAACCAGATTGTCGAGGAGTTCCTTGGCGCCGACCTGCCCGGACGCAGCCTGCGCAACAGCCTGATAATAAGCCAGATTGGCATAGGTTGGGTCGTTGAGAGCCGACTGCGCGAAATACCGCTCGGCATCCCTTATCCGCCCAAGCTCCATGACCTGCTGGCCTGCATTCCCACTGGCCCGCGCAAACATGAGCGTCTCATTTGGCTTGGGCGCGCGCGCAAGCGTCTCTTCCAGCCGCGGCAACCACGTAAGGGGCGGCTCTTGGCGAACCACCGCTGACGACACGCGTGCGAGCGCTGTCCCATAACTATTCGGCGCGACCTCTTCAGCGCGCTTCACAGCCGCCTCGGCCTCCGCAAACGCCGCGGGCCGTTGCGCCTGCGGCAGGCGCGGAAGCCGCCACACCAGCGAGTCGGCGAGGTGCGCTGGCGCCAACCAGTTCTTCGGCCGCATCTCCATGAGTTCGCGATAACCGGTCGACGCATCGTTCAGGTCGGTCGCGCAGGCCCTTCCCATCAGCACGAGCGCCTCGGCATCCAGCGTCGATACGTCATCGGCGGCGATGTAGGCTTCGATGCAGCCCACCGTCCGGCTCGCCAAGGATGCGATACTGTATGCAATCTGATTAGGCTTATCCCCGCGCCGTTGCAGGGCGAGCTGCGCGACAGTCGTCCGGGATGGCACGTCCATGATCCGGACAGTCGATTTCAGCACCTCGCCTTCGCGCCTGATATCGCCGCTGATCGCGAAACGCGCGCTCAGCTCGCCCGCCCGCTCGAACACCGAGCCCTCATGCGCAGCGTCAGTCTCAACACGCGGGACCGCGTCCACCTTGAGCAGGTCCAGCAGCCGGAATGTTTCCTCGGTCGCGATACCTGCGGCGCTCGCAGCCGCCTGATCATCCCCAGCCGGCGTGAACCCGAAGAACGCCGTGCGATAGCCTCCCGCCTGCCCCGCCGGCGGACCGGATTGCTTCAACAGATTGCCGACAAGGGCCACAAAGGCGATCAGCATACCGAAAGCCGCAAAGGCCATCCACGGCTGGAACCACGCGAACCGTTTCGTCTGCGCATGGGTCGCCTGCGTGGTCGTACCCAGGCTTTTAGCCGCCACGTCCGCCTTCGGCCCACCCTTCACCAGCGCCGCAAGCCGGTCCGCCAGCACGGCCAGCTTCGCCTCGGTGTCATCGAATGCGTCGAACCAGTTCCGGCTTGCCAACTCGTAGAGAAAGGCGCCTTCCGGATGGATGTTCTCGATCCTGACAGGGATCACGGTCTTCTTCTGGAAAGTCGCCGCCGCAAGCTCTTTCGAGATATCGCTGCTCTCAGAAGCCGCCTTCGAAAACAGCAACACAAAGATCGGCGCACTCACCAGCGCATGCGCAGTCTTGTCCCGCCAGTCATCGCCCGCATCCAGCAGCGCATCATACCACGCATCAACGCCACGCTCTTTCAGCAATCGATACAGCAGCGCCGCTTTCGCCTGATCGACGCGCCGATAGCTGATGAAGATTTCGCCCGGCATGCGTCAACCCACCCAGACGCATTCCCCTCGCGTCGTGGCGACCCTGCCCCGTTTCGTAAGCATCGGCAACCGCGCCGCCTGGCGAGCCAATAGCAAAAGGCCGGCGGATTTCTCCGCCGGCCCTTCTTCATTCCATCAGTCAG
>DAIRES010000143.1:0-8526 GCA_036795465.1 Hyphomonadaceae bacterium | reverse complement strand
GGATGCCGTGGTGGACTTCGTACTTCTCTTTCAGGCCGCGCAGGATCGAGATCGTATCCTCGACCGACGGCTCGCCCACGAAGACCGGCTGGAAGCGGCGGGCAAGGGCAGCGTCCTTCTCGACGTGCTTGCGGTATTCCTCCAGCGTGGTCGCGCCGACGCAATGCAGCTCGCCACGCGCAAGGGCGGGCTTCAGCAGGTTCGACGCGTCCATCGCGCCATCGGCCTTTCCGGCGCCGACCAGCGTATGCATCTCGTCGATGAACAGGATGATGTCGCCTTCGGCCTGCGTGACTTCCTGCAGCACGGATTTCAGCCGCTCTTCAAACTCGCCACGGAATTTCGCGCCGGCAATGAGCGAGCCCATGTCGAGCGCCATCAGGCTTTTCTCTTTCAGGCTGTCCGGCACGTCGCCATTGACGATGCGGATGGCGAGGCCTTCAGCGATCGCGGTCTTGCCGACGCCCGGTTCGCCGATGAGGACAGGGTTGTTCTTGGTGCGGCGGGAGAGAACCTGGATACAGCGGCGGATTTCTTCGTCGCGGCCAATCACGGGATCGAGCTTGCCTGCACGCGCGGCCTCGGTGAGGTCGCGGGCATATTTCTTGAGGGCGTCGTATTTCTCTTCGGACGTCGCCGTGTCTGCCGTGCGCCCCTTGCGCAGTTCCGCGATGGCTTTCACCAACGCACCCGTGGTGGCGCCAGCAGCGGTCAGCGCGTCGGCGGCCTTGCCCTTGGTCTTGGTGGCGGAGAGCAGCAGGCGTTCGGTGGTGACGTAATCATCGCCCGCCTTGGTGGCTTCCTCTTCGGCCAGCTGGAACAGGCGCGCCAGATCCTGGCTCAGGCCGGGCTGCGAGCCGCCGGTGGATTTCGGCAGGGCGGAAAGAAGCTTGTCGATATTGGCGTTGGCCAGATCGGGGTCGCCGCCAGCCGCGCGGATGAGGTTCAGCGCAAGGCGATCCTTGTCATTGAACATCGCCTTGATGAGGTGTTCAGGCAGGATTTGCGGGTGGCCGCCGGCAAGCGCGCTCGTCTGGGCGCTTTGTACAGCTGCGCGGGCGCGCTCGGTATAGCGTTCGAAGTCCATGAATTGTGTGACCCTTTAAGAAGCAGTCGGCAGGCGCGGGGAGACCCGGAAATCGGCGCCTCCGTGAACCACTAGCATCCCTGAAGGCTACGCTATTGATCCACGGCAAGACTTAGGAGCGCCGTGCTGCCGCGCAAGGGGCGCAGACCCGGCGGCAATGCATCCCGCGAAGCAGCGCACTTGTATCCGCAAGACTTCGCCCACTGCCGCCCAGGTTGTCGCTAAGGACAAGGACAGGCGCGCAAAAACCCGCCCTCCACGTTTCAAGCAAACAATCGACACAACAATTCCCTGCGAAAAGCGGGGAACAACAGACGGCTGCCGCAGGGTTGGTTTTCTTGTGTTTTTTGTCACGGAACTAATCTGGGAAAAGTCGCGTTGGCTTCATCTGAGCTAGTCGGGCGGGAGGTGTGACTGAAGGTGATACATGCGATTGTCGTTGATTGTACCGTGCCGTCCCCCTCGCGCGGAGGCTGAAGTATCAGCGGATCGCGCCGCCGTGCCGAAAGCCGCCGCGGTTCGCCGCGGTCGGATGGTCCTTTGACCGACCAGATAGCGATGCAAAGAACGGATTCCCCCGTCGACAAAGCGGCTGATCTGCTGCGCCGCAAGATGACGAGCCTTGGCTCGCTGTCTGAAACGCTTGTGCGCGACGTGAAGGCGCTCGCGCGTGACCGGATCGAGATTTCGGCCAATCGGCCGATCGTGAAGGAAAACGAGCGCTGCCCGCAGATCTACCTCGTCGAATCGGGCTGGATTTTCCGCTCGCGCGGCTTGGCGTCCGGCCGCCGGCAGATCGTGAACTATGCCCTGCCGGGCGACATTCTGTGTGCTGACAGTGTGCTGTTCAAGGCGTCGAGCTTTGACCTGACCGCCCGCACGCCGGCCAGCCTTATCAGGATCGACACGCCACAAGGAAGCGAGCTGTTCGATCGTCATCCCGGTCTTGCCGCCGCCATCGCATGGACGATGGGGCAGGAAGACTCAATTCTGGCCGAACGCGTGGTTTCGCTTGGCCGGCGCGACAGCCTCGAAAAGCTGGCGCATGCGCTATGCGAGCTGGAAGCACGGTTGTCGGCCATTGGCCTCATGCGTGGGCGGACCATTGAACTGCCGCTCAATCAGGAGGACTTCGCGGATGTCCTCGGGATCAGCGTCATTCACGTCAACCGCACGTTCCGCCGGCTTTCGGAGGAAAAGATAGCTGAATACCGCAAAGGCGCGATTGATCTGCTGGATCGCGCCCGGCTGGCGGAGATTGGGTCTTTCGACCCGGGGTATCTGCACTATGAATAGGCCTGCGGCCGTGGTGACCTGTCCGGGAGGCTGGAGGCCCGTTCACGGGGACTAGCGGTTCAATCGGGATTTCGGGGCGGGTGATATCGCGGCATGAGCGCAGGCAAGCGCAACAACGCCACACCTTTCAGAGCGCCCGTCACTGTCCTGATCATTGCATTGATCATGGCTCTGGCGGCGCCCTCGCTCGCGTTCGTCGCCCTGCTGCTGTTCCAGTCGGACACGATCAGCCGCCGCCAGATGGAAGCGCGGGCCGCACAGGGCGTCAGCGCGATCTCGCAAACACTCGACCGCGAACTTGGCGGGATGATCACCAACCTGTCCGTTCTGGCGGGCAGCGGGTGGATCGAAACGGAGGAGTACGATCTCCTTCATCGCAGGGCGACCGAAGCGCTGCGCAACACCGGCTGGTATCTCATCGCGGTCGACAGCGACCTGCAGCAGATACTCAACACGCGCGTGCCGTGGGGAACGCCGCTGCAACGGACATCTGATCCCGACTCCGTGCGCGAAGCGATCGCGCGGGGCGGGCCGTGGGTGTCCAACGTCTTCATGGGACAGACCGCGAAGAAGGAAGTGTTCAACGTCGTTCTGCCGCTGATCTCGGGCGAGCGGCGCGTGGCGGCGCTGATCATGACTCGCGACGTGGACAAGCTGGGCGACGCCTTTCAGGAAAACCTGCCGCCGCCTGGATGGACCTATGCGGTACTTGATCGCAACAACAAGCTGGTCGCCGGACAGGGGCCTGCCAGCACCGATGCGAGCATCCTTCTTTCGCTTTGCGGCAAGGGCGCGGAGGGTATGCGCGAGCAGACGTTCGACAACATCACCTTCTCTTCGGCCAGCGAGGCGCTGGAGACCTGGGACTGGCGCGCGTGCGTCTGGACATCATCAGAGCAGGCGGCCGCGAGCACAACGCAGCGTTGGCGTAATTTCACCATCCTGACCCTCGTGGTCGTATTCGTCACGATCCTGTCGGGCGCTGCGCTGGGCCAGATGCTCGCGGGAGCAATCCGGCGAGCGGCCAGCGTCGGCAAGGCGCTGGATGCGGGCGGGGATGTGCCGGAAATGCGTTCGTATGTGAGAGAAGTCGATGATGTTCTCGCCACACTGACGCGCGCCGCCAGGCGAAGGCTGTCGCACGAACAGGAGCAGGCGATCCTGCTGAACGAGACAGCCCATCGGGCGAAGAACCAGATCGCGATAGCCTCGGCGCTTGTTCGACTGTCGGCGCGCTCCGCGCAGAATGTGGACCAGCTGCGCGACGATATCGTCGCCCGGCTTGCGGCGTTGGGCCAATCGATCGACATGATGTCGAAGACTTCGTCCGGCGCGGTGCAGCTGCGCGAACTGATCGGCGCGCAGCTCCAGCCTTTCGGCGCCGATCGCGAGCGGCTTCAGCTTGATGGTCCCGACCTTGGCGTGTCGCCAACAACCGCGCAGTCGCTTGGTCTGGTGATCTACGAGATGGCGACGAATGCCGCCAAGTATGGGGCGTGGTCGGCCCCCGAAGGGCGCGTGCATATCGCGTGGGAACGGCTCGACGATGGCGGCCTGATGTTGAGCTGGCTCGAAAGCGGCGGCCCGCCTCCCAAGGCGCAGGAACGGGCCGGCTTTGGCTCGTCCCTGATCGAGATGATGATCGAGCGAACGCTGGGTGGCAAGGCTACGCGCGTTTACACGCCCACCGGCCTTGAGGCGACGTTCAGGCTGAAGCCGGAAGGTCCACTCGGCTGATCAGTGAGCTTCCTTGGCCGCGGCGGCGTTCGCAACAGCCGGGCGTTTCAGCAGCGGCACCAGGACGAGCATCACCGCGAAGCAGATAGCCATGACCAGAAACAGGTTGTTGAACGTCATAACGGCCGCTTCGACTTCCATCCGGCGCGTGAGCTGGGCGATCGCTGTGGCGGCTGGATCGGCCACGCCTGCAGCGCGCAGGCCCGCTTCGGTCTGCATCAGCCAGTCCTGAACATCCGGCCGGGATGGATCGAGGCCGGCGGAAATTTCCTGATTGTGCATATTGGTATAGTTCAGCCGCATCGTGTTGAGCGCAGCCAGACCTACCGCCCCGCCAAGGTTGCGGCTGACGGTTATGAGGCCTGTCGCGTTGGGAAGCTTCATCGGCGGCAGGGTGCCGAGCGCCACGAAGTTCGATGGCACCATCGCCATGATGAGCCCGGCCCCGCGCAGGGCCTGCGGCCAGAAAAGTTCGTTGAACGAGGCATCCGGTGTCAGGAAGCTGTTCCAGTAAAGGCCGATCGCCGCGAGGCTCAGCCCGAACGCCATGACGAAGCGAGGGTCCACGCGCCGTATGATGGCGCCGGCCAGCGGGCCGCCGATGAACATCGCGACGCCGCCAACGCTCATGATCTGCCCGATCTGCAACGAGTTGTAGCCGCGCACGGTGCCGAGGAAGAGCGGGGTCAGATAGACCGAGCCGAACAGGCCGAACCCGACCACCACGGCCACCATCGATCCGACAGCGAAGTTGCGGTCCTTATAGACCATCAGATCCACAACAGGATTTTTCTGCCTGAAGGCGCGCCAGAAAAACACGATGCCGCCCAGCGAGCAGAGGAACATCCACATCACAAGTTGATCGTCCTCGAACCAGCCGGCGGCGGGGCCTTCCTCGAACACGTATTCGAACGCGCCAAGGAACAGCGCCATGGCGGCGAGGCCGATGATGTCGATGTTGCGGATCAGGCTTAGCTGCGTCGGCTGTTTCGGAATGAAGCGCCATACCAGCGAGGCGGATATGATGCCGGGCACGACGTTCACAAGGAACAGCCAGTGCCAGCTCAGGTTCTCGGTGATCCAGCCGCCCAGCGTGGGGCCGATAGAGGGGGCCAGCGTCGCCACCATGCCGATCGCCACCTGCTGCAGCATCGAACGATTAGGCCCGAACAGCGTGAACGCCGCCGCCATCGTGGTCGGGATCATCGCCGCGCCCAGAAAGCCCTGGATGCAGCGGAACACTACGAGGCTGTTGAGGTCCCACGCCAGCGCGCACATCACGCTCGACAGCGTGAAGCCAGCCGCCGAAAACACGAACAGCCGCCGCATCGATAGCGCGCGGTTCAGAAGGCCAGACAGCGGAATGCCGATGACTTCCGCGATCAGATAGCTGGTCTGGATCCACGCGACTTCCTCGGCCGACGCCGAAACGCCCGACTGGATCTGCTGGATCGACGAGGCGACGATCTGGATGTCCAGGATCGCCATGAACATGCCGATGACCATCGCGAAGAAGCCGATGTTCAACAGCATCGCTTCGCGCGTGCCCGGCTTGGGCGGCGTATAGGCGCCCGGTAGGGCGGTGGCCGCCACGGCGCTCATCGGCCTTACTCGCAGCTGGCTTTGGTGGAGACCGTAGCTGTGACCTGCATGCCCGTACGCAACAGGCCAGACGCCAGCGCTTCCTTGTCGAGCACAATCTTCACCGGAACGCGTTGCACGATCTTGGTGAAGTTACCCGTCGCCGTGTCCTGCGGAACGAGGCTGAACGTGCCGCCCGTGCTGGGCGACAGGCTCTGGATCTTGCCCGTCACATGCAGGCTGGGAAGGGCATCGACATGAACCTTCACGCACTGTCCCGTGCGCATCTCGCCGATCTGCGTTTCCTTGAAATTCGCGATCACCCACACATCGTCGGATGAGACGATCGACAGGGCGACTCGGCCGGGCGACAGGATCTGGCCTTCCACCACGTCCTTCTTGGTGACGACGCCATCCATCGGCGCGTGGATCTTGGTGCGGTCGAGCTCCAGTTGCGCGCCCACCACCTTGGCCTGCGCCGCTTCCACTTTCGCATCGGCGGAAAGCGCCGCGGCCTGCGCGCTCGAAAGCTGGCTGCGCTGCGCCGTGATCGAGGCGTCGGCTTGCGAGAGTTGCGCGTCCGCAGTGCGGCGAGCAGCTTCCGCCTGTTCAAGCCGCGCCTTGGGATACCAGCCCTTCTCGGCGAGTTCGGCCAGGCGCTTTTCGTCAGACGAAGACAGGTCAGCCGATGCGTCCGCCGTTTCACGCGCGGCGCGGGCTTCGGTCAGCGTGTCGCGCTGCACGGCGATGCGGGCGCGGGCCTGCGCGGCGTCGGCCTGCGCTTGCGCCAGCTCCGCCTTGGCGAAGGCCAGCCGCGTCTGGAATTCATCGTCCTCGAGTTCGATCAGCAGGTCGCCGCGTTTCACCACCTGGTTCTCGGCGACGTGGATGGTCTTCACATAGCCTTCGATCTTGGGCGTCACGCGCGCGATATCGGACCGCAGCTGCGCATTGTCGGTCGCAATGTTGAAACGGCCATTCAGCAGCCAGTCGCCGCCAAACCACAGCACCGCAGCGCCCGCGAGCGCCGCGACGCCGATCAGCACCTTCTTGCGAATGCCTGATTTGCCGCCGGCGGCGGCTTCTGCCGCAGGGGCCGCGGCCTCGGCCTTGGCTGTTCCGGGCGCGGGCGAGGGCGCGCTCGCTTCAGCTTTCACCGTTGTCAGGGCCATTTGTGCTGTCCTGTCCGGAACCATACATTAGGTAACTGCACGCGGCAGATTATGTAATTCCCGTTACGTTTCCGTTGAAATGTAACGACGCGGGGCTGAGTATCAAGACGGCCTGACAACGGGTATCGCTAATAAGATGTCGCAGCACGATTCCACTGAAGCTCCCTCTCCCGGCGCTCCCGAGCCTGAAGCCGGCCGCGCGGAGTTGCGCCGAGCAGCCTTCCTTGGGGCGGCGCGTGATGTGTTCCTCGAATTTGGCTACGAGCAGGCCAACATGGCCGAAATCGTTCGCCGTGCGGGTGGTTCGCTGTCCACGCTCTACGCCCAGTTCGGCGGCAAGAAGGGCCTGTTCGAGGCGATGATCGACAGCCGTGTGGATGAGCTGACGGAGCAGATGCAGGTCGAACTCGCCGCTCACGCGCCTCTGCGCGAAGGTCTTCAGCGGATAGGCGAGGCCTTCCTCATCCGCCAGACCCACCCGGAATCGCTCGACGTGATGCGGCTCATGGTGGCGCAGGCCAAGAAGTTTCCCGAGATCGCCGAGACATGGGCCAGGCGCGCGCCCGAAGCGGTGCGCAGGGCGCTTGCCACCTATCTGGAAGACCGTGTGAAAGCCGGCGAAATCCGGATCGAGAACTTCGATCTTGCGGCGTCAGTGTACTTCGACCTCGTCCGCTCCCGCATCCAGTTCCGCTCCCTTCTGCTGCCAAACTACCGGCCGACGGAGCAGGAAATCCGCGAGATCGTGGAGCGCGCGGTGAAAGTCTTCATCGGCGGCATCGAGGCGCTGTAGAGGCATTGAAGCGAAGCGGAAATGCACCGCTCGCTGGCGTAACGAGATGGTGCATCAAGATGCACCCTACGCAGCCCGCATGTAGCCCTCATCCTGAGCAGGCCCGAAGGGCCGTCCGTCGAAGGACGAGGGCGTGCTCAGCGACCCCAGTTTAACGCCCCTTGAAATCTCCCGGCCTGCGCTCGTTCACCGACTTCACGCCTTCCTTGAAATCGTCGGTCTTCATCAGCCATTGCTGTTCGCTGAACTCATGGTCCGTCGCCGCGCGCACGGCCGCCGCCAGATCGGCGCGCAATGTCTTGCGGGTGGAGCGCATCGCAAGCGGCGCGTTCTCCGCCAGGCCCGCCGCCATGTCCTGCGCCGCCTTCAGCAGATGCTCCGGCGCGACCATCTGATCGACCAGCCCCATCCACATCGCCGCCTCGGCTTCATAGCGCGTGCCGGTCAGGAACATCCGCGCCGCATTATGCCTGCCCACCACGCGCGGCAGGGTGTGGGTGAGGCCGAACCCGGGATGAAACCCCAGCTTCACAAAATTAGCCGCGAACTTCGCCGCCGGCGACGCCACGCGGAAATCTGCCACCAGCGCAAGCCCCAGCCCCGCCCCAATCGCCGCGCCCTGCACAGCGGCGACAATCGGCAGCTCCGTCGAGAACAGCCGCACGGCCTGATCGTAAAGCGGATTGATCGATCGCTCCGGTATCGGCCCTTCGCTCGTGCGGTTGGCCAGATCGGCCCCCGAGCAGAAAACCTTCCCCGTCGTCGCCAGCACCACCGCCCGCGTGACGCCATCCTTGTCTAGCATCTCCAGCGCATCCGCCAGATCGCGCATCAGATCCACACTCACCGCATTGATCGGC
>DAIRES010000361.1:0-1672 GCA_036795465.1 Hyphomonadaceae bacterium | reverse complement strand
GGCAGGTGAACGCTTTCGACCTTGCCGCCGATGGTGTGGAAGGTGAAGCCATCCGTCGTTTCGGCGGTGTTGGCGTCGTCGGTCGAGTCGGCGGCTTTCATGGTGTCGTCCATGGCGGCCATGTCGTGGCCGGCCATTGGCGCTTCGGCTGCCGGTGTTTCCGCAGCAGGCGTTTCGGCGGGCTTCGATTCGCTGCACGCGGCAAAGGCGAGCGCAGAGGCAGCTAGCAGGGTCAGGCGCATAAGTCGTTTCCTCCAGACTTGTTACGCCTGTTCATACAACCTCGCCGGGTTGACGGGTAGGGCCCCAAAAGCGCGTTGTTTTGCTGGAGCCAGACAGCGGATCAGGTCAGGATGAGGCGTCATACCGGGGCTGTACCATGACAGATGCGCACCACCCAAAATTCACGAAGCTGATCGACTTTCTCGCCCGCATTCCCGCAATCGACATCAACGACACTCCTTCGCGCGGTTTCGGTTCTGGCGAGGCGGGCGGCGAATGGTGGGTGAAGTTCTCTATCGATATCGATCACGATCTGGCCTGGCACGCGGTGCAGGAACTCGGCGCTGTGCTGAACTATCTCTCGATTGAAGAGAGGCTGGCCAGCGTGTTCAAGCCGGTGTCTCCGCCGCCCTATCTCAATGGCGGGCCAGAGGAGTTCCTGTCATGGGTGATCGAAGCGCCGGACGCGCTGCGCCCGGGTACGCTAGCCGATCTGCTCGAAGACCGCTTGCCAAAGCCTGTCGAGGACGAGGCCGCCTGGCCGGGCGAGCCCGATGACGAAGATGGCGACGAAGACGAGGAGGAAGACCTCGACCCGGACGACGATCAGGAAGGCCCGTTCGCGTCGCTGGACGACGACTGACGCGCAGCGCTACTCCGCAGCAGCCTGGCCACGCTTCGGCAGTTTCCAGCCGGGGCGGGCGAAGTGGCAGGTGTAGCCGTTGGGGATGCGCTCCAGATAGTCCTGATGCTCTGGCTCGGCTTCCCAGAACGCGCCGACGGGCTCCACTTCGGTGACGACCTTGCCGGGCCACAGGCCCGAGGCGTCGACATCCGCGATGGTGTCGAGGGCGATGCGTTTCTGCTCGTCGCTTTCATAGTAGATCGCCGAGCGGTAGCTCATGCCCATGTCGTTACCCTGCCGGTTCTTCGTCGACGGGTCATGGATCTGGAAGAAGAACTCCAGCAGGCCGCGATACGACCATTTGGACGGGTCAAAGATGATCTCGATCGCCTCGGCGTGCGTGCCGTGATTGCGATAGGTGGCGTTCTTCACATCGCCGCCCGAATACCCGACGCGCGTGGAGATTACGCCGGGTTTCTTGCGGATCAGGTCCTGCATCCCCCAGAAACAGCCGCCAGCGAGAACTGCGCGTTCGGTGGATGCGGACATGGGGCTCTCCTTGCGGACATGGATCTGACAGCACGCAACATAGTGCGTGTCCGTCACAATACCTAGTACGCGGCAGGAACGTGCCTGGTTACTTCGTCGGACCGGCTTCCAGCACGTCTTCGACAGTGCGCAGGCCGGGCTTCGGCGAGGTGACGAGCACGGCCATGTTTCCGGGCAGGTGCTTGTTGTCGAGCATCTTCTCGTGCGCTTCCGGAATGTCTGCGAACGGGAACACTTCCGACATGCACGGGTCGAGGCGGCGCTCCAGCATCAGCT
>DAIRES010000142.1:7143-8631 GCA_036795465.1 Hyphomonadaceae bacterium | reverse complement strand
TACTTCAATACCGTCGTCATGATCGACGCCGACGGCACGTTGATGGGCATCTATCGCAAGTCTCACATCCCCGATGGCCCCGGCTATCAGGAGAAATACTACTTCCGTCCCGGCGACACCGGCTTCCGCGTCTGGGACACGAAGAAGGGCCGCATCGGCGTCGGCATCTGCTGGGACCAGTGGTACCCGGAAACCGCGCGCGCCATGGCGCTGATGGGCGCAGACGTCCTGCTGTATCCAACCGCCATCGGCTCAGAGCCGCATGATAGCAGCCTCGACACCGCCGCACGCTGGCGTCGCGCCATGCTGGGCCACGCCGTGTCGAACGTCACGCCCGTCGCCGCCGCCAACCGCGTCGGCAGCGAGAACGGACAGGAGTTTTACGGAACGTCCTTCATCTCCGATCACACCGGCGAAATCCTCGGCGATCTAGATCGGAAGGAAGAGGGCGTTGTTGTCGCCGAGATCGACATGGATGTGGTCGATCGCGGCCGCGCCGCGTGGGGCTTTTTCCGCGACCGGCGCACGGATCTCTACGGCCCGCTTGTCGGTTCGTTGAGCGAGAAGGGCTGAGCGAAACGCCATGACCCGCGCGCTTGTCTTTGACTCGGGCGTGGGTGGGCTCACGATTGCGGACGAGCTTCGCAAGGCCGCGCCGGACTGGATCGTCGACTACGCGGCGGACAGCGGCTTCTTTCCCTATGGCGTAAAAGCGGACGCGGAGTTGCGCGAACGCCTGCCGGGTCTGTGCGCAACGCTCGTCGATGTCGCGAAGCCGGATGTTCTGGTCATTGCCTGCAATACGGCGTCCACCCTGTCGATCGACGATATCCGCGCGCAGGTGAAGGTGCCCGTCGTCGGCACAGTCCCCGCCATCAAGCCTGCCGCCGAACAGACGAAGACCGGCGTCATCGGCATTCTCGCCACGCCCGGCACTGTGCGGCGCGCCTACCTGGACGAACTTGAGCGCCAGTTTGCTGCGGGCAAGACCGTCATCCGTCGCGGTACAGCCGGGCTGGTCGACATGGCCGAGCGCGCCGTGCGCGGACAGCCCATCGACCAGGAGCAGGTGGCCTACGCTGTCCGCCCGATGTTTGATCCGCCAGACGGGCCGCGCATCGACATCGTCGTGCTGGCCTGCACGCATTTCCCGTTGATCCGCGATGCCATCGCCGCCGCGTGCCCGCCCGGCGTCCGCCTCATCGACACAGGTGAGGCGGTGGCGCGGCAGGCGATCCGCGTGGCCCCTAAAACGCCACGCCCGGCGGGAAGTGCGATTGCCTACGTGACGGGCGGCGCCGCCAACAAGGCGGCGATGACGCCCGCTTTCGCGCGTTTCGGCTATGACGTCATCGAGATCATTGACGTATAGGCGCGCATCGCCTCTCTAACGCCCATGGCCGCAAAAGGCGACGCACCCAAGCTCATCAACCTCGCGCTGCAGGGCGGGGGCTCGCATGGCGCGTTCTCCTGGGGCGTGCTGGACCG
>DAIRES010000142.1:5505-7043 GCA_036795465.1 Hyphomonadaceae bacterium | reverse complement strand
GATCGCGTGCGGAAATCGAAGGTCAAAGTCTTCATTTCGGCGACCAATGTTGAAACCGGGCGCGCGCATGTGTGGGACAAGAAGCAGCTTTCAGCCGATCATGTGATGGCGTCGGCCTGCCTGCCGTGGCTGTTCCAGGCGGTCGAGATTGATGGCGTGCCTTACTGGGATGGCGGGTTCACTGGAAATCCGGCGCTATGGCCGTTGTTCGAAAACTGCCAGTCGGATGATGTTGTGCTGGTGCAGATCAACCCGATCAAGCGACCCGGCGCGCCGAAAACTGCGCGGGACATCATCAATCGCGTCAATGAGATCACGTTCAATGCAGCACTTCTGCATGATCTGCGCGCGGTTGATTTCGTGACGCGCCTGATCGAGGCGGGCAAGCTGGAAGGCACCGGCTATCGCCGCGTATTGATGCACGCCGTCGCGGACGAGAAAGGCATGGCCGACCTTGGCGCGTCCTCGAAGTTCAACGTCGAGCCGGAATTCATCGATATGCTGTTTGCCACAGGCCGCGAAGCCGCGGAAAACTGGCTGCACACCAGTTTCCGCCATGTTGGCATCCGCTCCACTGTCAACATCCGCAAGATGTTCCAGGGCGAAGACGATGCGCTGGATGGCGGACAGTTGAAGCCGCCGCGCAAACGCTCGAAGGCGCCGGAATAGCGCTAGAGGAAATCCAGCGTCCTTGGGTCGCCGCCATTCCAGGCGTGCTGCACTTCCGCCGACAGGAACAGGCCGCCCAGCGCCAGCACGCTCAGGCCTTCACTCTGCGCGCGTTGTTTTGCGAGGCGGGCGGCTTCTGTTGTGTCGGCAGCAATCGTCACGTCCTGCGACTGCTTGCGGAACGCGTCCGCGAACAGGGCGACATCGGCTCCTGATTTATGGGCTCGCGTCAGGATGAAATGGTCAAACCGCGCGGCCACGGCTCTGGAGATGCCCGTAATCTCCTTCGATGCGGATACGCCGAACACCACAATGGTTTTCTCGCGCGGGCAAAAGTCGAGGAAAGTGCGTGTTACGGCTTCCAGTGCGCGGGGTGTGTGCCCCACGTCGATCCAGAGGTCCGGCGCCGAGGCGACTTTCTCCAGCCTGCCAGGCCAGCGCGTGCGGCCGAGCGCGGCCAGCATGGCGATGTGCCGCTCCGCATTCTCTTCGGGCTTCAGGCCCAGCCATGCCTCCGCAACGCGAAGACCCGTAACTGCATTATCGACCTGGTGCTGTCCCGCCAGATGCAACCGCACCGGCTGGTCGGATGCTTCAGGCGCCGCCGTAAAGCCGTAGGTAAAGCTTGCGCCGCTCGGCGTGTTCACCACAGGCCCCACGCGCCGACTGGCCGTCGCCGGAAGCGTCGCCTTGCCGGAAAGGTTTGCATACGCCGCGATCCGCATCGCCAGCCCATCGTTGATCGACGGGGACAGGATCACGCATCCGCCCGGCGCCACAGCATCCGTCTTGTCGTAAGCGATCAGCTCCTCGGTCGCGCCCAGCAACTCCGTGTGCTCAAGCTCGATCGACGTCAGCGCGGAAACACT
>DAIRES010000142.1:0-5405 GCA_036795465.1 Hyphomonadaceae bacterium | reverse complement strand
GGGAGGCCAAACATCAGCTACTCAGGCATTCATTCAACATGCTTGTCCAGATGGACCGGATCAGATCGGTTCGACCGGCATTTTCCAGCGTACGCAGGCCCGGATTTCCATTCACTTCGATCACGACCAGATCCGAAAGATCGGCGTCGGGCGAAACATCAAACATGTCCACCGCTCCGATTCGCAGCCCCAGCGCGCCCACAGCCGCAATCGCCAGCTGCGCCAGCGGCGCTGGCACATCTTCTGACACCTGCTCGATATCTCCCGCCGCGCTAAGATTCCGCCGCCCCCGCAGGACGACGCGCTCCCCGACTTTCGGCACGCGCGCGATGTCATCGCCCAGCGCCGAGGCGGGCAGGGCGGAAACGCCATCTGCCGCGATCCTGTGGTTCAGTTCCTCAAGCAGATCGCCCAGAGCCGAGCGTCCATCGCCAACCAGCGCAGGCTCCGCTTTCGTGGAGTGAAATACTGTCCGCCCGTCTTGTACCAGCACGCGATGCTCCGCGCCGGTCAGCAGCGGCTCCATCAGAACCGCCTCGAAGTCCACGGCTACGCGGCGGATGTAATCGGAAAGCCCCGCCTCATCCCTGATGATCTCAGCAAACGTTCCACGCGAGCCGAGATTGGGTTTGCAGAAAACGGGATAGCCAAGTCGTGCGGCAAACACGGCGGCATCCGCAGCCTCGCGTCCCGGCGCCCGCATGGCGATGCGGCGCGTCTGCGTGAAGAACAGTCCGCCGGGGATTACCGGAAGCCCTCGTGACCGCAACACGGCTTTCGTGTGCGCCTTGTCGCGCGAAACTGTATAGGCCGCCGCGCTGTTCACCGGATACGTACAGATGTTCCCGCCGCCGCCCAGTACGAAGCGCTCGCCCTGTGAAATGCGGAACAGATATCCCCCGCCATCATCAAGGTCTTCAAACCGCGCGCCGATCGCTTCGGCGGCGTCCCTGGCGTGGCGAGTTGAATCCGGAACCGACATTGCCGCGCTCTAGCAGGCGCGCGCCGCCTGGGAAACACGTGTCTGCTGGATTTCGCCTGCCAGCCTACCAGAGCCGGACGCGCTCTTCCGGCGGCAGGTAAAGCTTGTCCCCCGGCTTGATGCCGAAAGCCGAATACCAGGCGTCCATGTTCCGCACGACACCATTCACCCGATACCGATTGGGCGCGTGATCATCGCCCTCCAGCATGGCCCGCGTCAGTTCCTCACGCATCTTGCCGCGATAGGAACGCGCATAGGCCAGAAAGAAGCGCTGGTCGCCCGTAAGCCCGTCGATCACTGACGCGGGCTTCCCGCCCAGCGAAAGCTTCCAGGCGGCATAGGAGATTTCCAGCCCCGCCAGGTCGCCGATATTCTCGCCCAGCGTCCCGAGCCCGTTCACGCATGTCCCGGCCCACGGGCAATAACGGTCATACTGTTCGATCAGCGCGTCAGCCTTCGAAACAAAGCGATCATCTGTCGCGTCCGACCACCAGTTGCGGTTGCGTCCCTGACTATCGAACTGCCGGCCACGGTCGTCGAACCCATGGCTGATCTCGTGGCCGATCACGGCGCCGATGCCGCCGTAGTTCTCGGCCGCATCTGCATTGGGATCGAAATACGGCGCCTGCAATATGCCCGCCGGCATGGTGAAGGTGTTGGACAGCGGGTTGTAGAACGCGTTCACGACATGAGCAGGCGTCGGCCAGCGGTCACGGTCCACCGGCTTGTGCATGTCCTCGCGCTGCTCGTCCCAGGTATATTCAAATGCGCTGTAAATCGTCTCGAACAGCTTGCCGGGTTCGACCTTGAGGCCCGAATAATCTTTCCAGACATCGGGATGGCCGATCTGCTGTTTCAGCGCGCCAAGCTTGTCCAGCGCGGCTGCGCGCGTTTCCTTGTCCATCCAGTCCAGATTCCTGAGCCGGGCTGCAAACGCGGTGCGGACGTTGGCGACGATCGCGTCAATCTCCGCCTTGTAGCCGGGCGGGAATTTCTTCTTCACGTACAACTCGCCCACGCCTTCACCGAGATAAGCGTTCACGATGCCGACCGCCCATTGCCACCGCGCAGGCTTTTCCTCCAGCCCGGCCAGTCGACGCGAGAAGAACCCGAAATAGCTGTCTGCGAATTTCTTCGGCAGGTACTCAGCGAACTGGTTGGCGAAATGAAACTCCATCCAGAGTTTCCAGTCATCCAGCGACTCTGCCGGAACCAGCTTTGCAAGATCGGCAACAGCGGTCTGGTCGGTCACGACAAAGCGGTCCGTATTTGTGAAGCCGCCTGCGCTAAGAAAGGTATCCCAGCCGAACTCCGGCGCGTAAGCCTTCAGCTCAGCCATCGACATCGTGCGAAGCGCATCTTCCGCACTGATCGACCGATCCTCGTCCGTATGCGCACGCGCGATCTTCCGTTCCAGATGGTAGATCCGCAGCGCGCCATCGGAAGGGTTCGGCTCGCCGATCTGCTGCAACACATTGATGACATGCGCACGATAGGCGAGGCGAACCGACTCGTCTTCCAGTCCGAACGACAGGTAATAGCCGCGATGCGGCATCCCCAGTCCGGCCTGCGACAGCCAGACTGCATTGGTGTCCGGGTCCGCCGGGCTCGGCGCCACGCCAGCCCCGATCGGCGAGTTGTAGCCGATGACGCCCATCAGACGCACAAGCTCGTCGCGTGTCGTCACGGCGCGGATGCGATCCAGATGCGGCTGCAGCGGCGCAATTCCACGCGCCTCGATCGTCTGCTCGTCCATCGCTGCCGAATAGAGATCGGCAATCTTGCGCTCGAGCGTGCCCGGCGCCGGATTGGTCGCGATGATGTCCTCGATCATGTCGCGCACATCCGCGTCAGACCTGTCCGTCAGCTCCTCCGCAGGGCCAATCGACAGCTTGTCCGGCGGCAACTGGTAAGCCGCCAGCCAGTCGCTGTTGACGTAGCTGTAGAAGTCCTGCCCGGCCGTGGTCTTTTCGTTGTCCGCCGGCTCCAGCGATTTCAGCTGCGGTCGCTGAAGCACCGGCAGGTTTTCCTGCGGCAGCAATTGCGCCAGCGCCTGCTTTTCCGCAGGCGTAAGGCCGGGCTGGTGCGCCGGCGCCGCGCATGCCGCAAGCAGGGTCGCAGCAGCAACGACCGCCTGTAAGAGGCAGTAGGGCAGGCGTGCGGCCAAGGGGGCGTTTCCTCGTTTCTTGTTGGCCGCAAGTCTTTCCTCCGCACGAACGAAGTCAAGCGCGGTGCGCTGTTCAAACGAAAAGCCCGCGGCCTTTCGGGGGCCGCGGGCTTCGCAACACTTGCGTTATGTCAGGCGCTTACCAGATGCGAACGCGATTTTCCGGCGCGATGTACATCTTGTCGCCTTCCTTGACGCCGAACGCCTCATACCAGGCGTCGATGTTCGGCACGACGCCGTTGACGCGGTATTCCGGCGGCGAGTGCGGATCGACCTGCAGCAGCTGGCGCGCCATCGCCTCGCGCGACGTTGCACGCCACACCTGCGCCCACGCGAGGAAGAAGCGTTGGTCGCCGGTGTATTTCACGCCGTTGACCTCGATCACCGGAGCTTCCTTGCCGCCCAGCGACTGATGATAGGCGGTGTACGCCATGATCAGGCCGCCAAGGTCGCCGATGTTCTCGCCGGTCGTCAGCTTGCCGCTGATGCAGGCGTCGGGGAACGGGCAGTACTTGTCGTACTGCGCATTCAGGGCTGCCGTGCGAAGCATGAATTTCTGCTTCGTTTCCGGCGTCCACCAGTCGCGCTGCACGCCCTGATCGTCGAACGCCGAGCCCTGGTCGTCGAAACCGTGGCCGATCTCGTGACCGATCACTGCGCCGATAGCGCCGTAGTTGACGGCCGGATCAGCATTCACGTCGAAGAACGGCGGCTGCAGGATGCCGGCCGGGAAGGTGATCTGGTTCATCAGCGGATTGTACGACGCGTTCACAGTCTGCGGGTTCATGCCCCACTCTTCGCGATCGACCGGCTGATCGAGACGAGCGATCTGACGGTTCAACTCGAACAAGCGCGCGTTCATCACGTTCTCGAACAGCTTGGCCTTGTCGATCTGCAGCGCCGAGTAGTCGCGCCACTTGTTCGGATAGCCGACGCGAACTTCGAAGTTGCCGAGCTTCTTCAGCGCCTCTGCGCGGGTCGGATCATCCATCCAGTCAAGCGTTTCAAGGCGCGACTTGAGGGCGGTGTTCAGGTTGCCGACCAGCTCTTCCATCTTCGCCTTGTTTTCCGGCGGGAAGAATTTGGCGGCATAGGCTTCGCCCAGCGCTTCGCCCATGTTGCCGTCCAGCAGCGTCACGCCGCGCTTCCAGCGATCACGCTTGGCGGTCACGCCACCCAGCGTCTTGCTGTAGAATTCGAAGCGCGCGTCGTCGAACGCCTTGGTCAGGTTGGACGCGTTGTCCGATGCGATGTGGAAGGCGAGATATTTTTTCCACGCATCAACCGGCTGCGTGTCGATCATCTTGGCGCCTGCCGTGATGGACGTGTCGCCATAGGCAACCATGTGATCCAGCTTGGTGATGCCCGAACCAGCAGCCATCGCTTCGATGTCGATGTTGGGAACCAGCTTCTTGAACGCCGCAAGGTCCATCGACTTGAAGGACTTGTCCGGCACGCGCAGCTCTTCCGGTGTCCAGTGACCCTTGGCTGCTTCCGTCTCGAACTTGATCACGGCGTCGGCAGACGCTGCGGCGTTTGCATCGCCCAGCAGTTCGAAGATCTTGGTCGCGTAGGCCTTGTAAGCCGCGCGGATCTGGTCGTTCTTTTCGCTCTTCTCCAGATAGTAGTCGCGATCCGGCATGCCGAGGCCGCCTTGCGCGGCCCAGACGGCATAGCGCTTCGGATCAGCGGTATCGGCTTCGATGCCGAACCCGAACGGCGCCGTTGCATACGGCTTCGACAGGTACGAAAGCAGGCTGGCGCGATCCTTGATGCCGTTGATCTCGGTCAGGTAGGGCTGCAGCGGCTCGATCCCGCGCGTCTCCAGCGTCGCTTCATCCATCCAGCTTGCATAGAAGTCAGCGGCCTTGGCGACGTTGCTGCCTGCGGCTGGCGGCGTGGTGGCGAAGCCGTCGATGATCGACTTCACGTCCTGCTCGGACTTGTCGCTCAGCTCGTCGAACGCGCCGAAGCGCGGCTTGTCTTCCGGCATCTTGAACGTCGAGAGCCACGTGCCGTTGGCGTATTTGAAGAAGTCGTCGCCCGGCTTCACGGTGGTGTCGGCATTGGCGAGGTCGATGCCAAACTCGCCGAGCGCAGCCTTCGCAGGCGCGGTTGCGGCCGGCGCCGGCGCTTCCGGCGAGCAGGCGGCAAGCAATGCAACCGCTGATGCGGCGAGAAGAAGTTTCATTCGCATGAAGTACACCTCTGGGATCATTATTCGCCGCCATGGGCAGCGCTCGGCACGATTTGTCC
>DAIRES010000141.1:0-8660 GCA_036795465.1 Hyphomonadaceae bacterium | reverse complement strand
GCGCGCACGCCGATCCCGAAGCGGATCATGCACATCCTTGAGGGGGAATCCCTGCTCAACGACGCGTCTGGCCTTGTGTGCCTGCGCTTTGCGATTGCAGCCGCTCTGACCGGCACGTTCTCGATCTTCGACGCCTCCCTCACCTTCCTGCAGCTCGCGCTTGGCGGCATCGGGATTGGCGTGGGTGTGACGTGGGTCATCACCTGGGCGAAGGGCAAGCTATCCAAGAAGTATGGTGAGGAAAGCGGCTCGCAGATCCTGATCAGCCTGCTCATCCCGTTCGCGGCCTATTTGCTGGCCGAGCGTTTCCACTGTTCAGGCATTCTCGCGGCCGTGGCGGCGGGCGTCACGATGAGCTTCGTTGAGGTGTCCGGTCAGGCCATGGCCTCCACCCGCGTTCGCCGCAGCGTGGTGTGGGACATGCTGCAGTTCGCGCTCAGTGGCGTGATCTTCGTTCTTCTGGGCGAGCAGCTGCCGGGCATTGTCGCGGGCGCCAAGGAAACGGTGGAGGCCACCGGCCATCATGAGACGTGGTGGCTATTGATCTATGCCGGCGCGATCACTGGCGTTCTGGGCCTGCTGCGCTTCATCTGGGTTTGGGTGTCGGTGCAGATCAACTTCCGGCGGCGCAATGCTGCCCCCGGCGCGAAGCGGCCGGGATGGCGGGTGGTTGCGGTTATGTCGCTGGCAGGGGTTCGCGGCGCGATCACGCTGGCGGGCGTTCTGACGATACCGCTGGCGATGGGTGACGGGTCGAACTTTCCGGCGCGGGATCTTGCCATCCTGCTGGCAGCGTCAGTGATCATCGTTTCGCTGCTCGGCGCGACCTTCTTCCTGCCCATGCTGCTTAAAGGGCTGGAGGTGCCGCCGGAGACGGACAACCTCGCGGTCGAAGACAGCACGCGTGTGCTGGCGGCGCAGGCGGCGATCAAGGCAATCGAAGCGGCGCAGCATGAGATGTCGGTTGGTCAGGAGGATGCCGATGTCTATGTCGATACGGCGGTGCGCCTCATGGACCTCTATCGCGAGCGTATTCAGGGCCGCAGCCAGACCGGCGAGGCGGCGGAGCTGGTGCGGCGATCCGACGATATCGAGAAGAAGCTGCGCGTGGCGGCGTTGCGCGCCGAGCGTGATGAAATCTTCCGCCTCGCCCGGACGCGCCAGATCGAGCACGATATCGCGCGCAAGCTGGTTCGCGAGATCGATCTTCTGGAAACGCGCTATGCCTAGGGCAGCGGTGGATCAGCAGCCATGAGGCTGGACGAGACATTCCGCGCGAAAGTCTGGACGCAGGAAAGCACCGGCGCGTGGCATTTCGTTACCCTACCCGCCGATCTTTCCAAACGCATCCGGACGCTGACGACCGGGCTGCGCAAGCCGTTCGGATCGTTTCGTGTTGTCGCGAAAACGGGGCTTTCGACGTGGGAAACCTCACTGTTTGCGGATCAGAAACGCGGCGCATTCCTGTTGCCCGTGAAAGCCGATGTGCGGCGGAAGGAAAAGATCGCACTGGGTGACATGATCGAGATATCGATCTCGTTTGGGCTTTAGTTCTGATCGCTTGTCCGGCGCGCGTTTGCGACGCATACCTCGCGCAATTGAGGAGCTTGTCCATGTCCGTGAATGAACGTCTTGCCGCCGCCGGTGTAACCCTGCCGGAAGCCCGGCCGCCTGTTGCGAACTACGTGCCGTTCGTGATTACCGGCAACCTGCTTTTCATCTCGGGCCAGGTCAGCGCCGGGCCGGATGGGCTGGTGAAGGGCCGCCTTGGCGAGGACATGACGGTTGAACAGGGGCAAGCCGCAGCGCGCATCTGCGCCATCAACCTGATCGCACAGATGAAGGCGGCGCTTGGCGATCTGGAGCGCGTGAAGCGCGTCGTGAAGCTGGGTGGGTTTGTCAGCGCGGCGAAGGACTTCATCGAGATTCCGAAAGTGGTGAATGGCTGCTCCGACCTGATGGTCGAGGTGTTTGGCGACAAGGGCCGTCATGCGCGCTCCGCCGTCGCCTGCCCTGTGCTGCCGATGGGCGCGGCTGTTGAAGTCGACGCCGTGGTCGAATTCGTTTGACGCCAAAGCGATGAGCGACCGCTTCTTCGATGTGTCGGCCTACGCCTATGCCCATCGCGGGTTGTGGGGTGGGGCTGTTCCGGAGAACTCGCTGGCGGCATTCGAGGCAGCCAAGGCTGCCGGCGTCGGCGTGGAGCTGGACGTGCGGCTGACGGCGGATGGTGTGCCGGTGGTGTTCCATGACGCCGGGCTGGAACGGATGTGCGGGCATCGCGAACTGCTGGCGCGCGTGATGGCGGCGGACCTAGGGCAGCATCGGCTGCCGGATGGATCGGCGATACCGACGCTGGCGCAGGTTCTGGCTGTGATGGGCGACCTGCCGGTGCTGATCGAGCTGAAGGTCGATGGGCTGGCGGGAGATATCGCGGACCGGGTGGCTGCGGCCATCGAAGGGCTGCGGGGGCTTTACGGTGTGATGAGCTTCGACGAGCCCAGTGTGGCGCGGCTGTGCAGGCTGGTGACGGATCGTCCGGTCGGGTTGCTGGCGATTGCGGATAATCAGGTTGAGGCAAGCGTTGTCGAAAAAGCCGTGACGGCTCGTGGGCTGGGCTGCGATTACGTGGCGCCGCATCACTCCGTGCTGGAGATCATGCAGGCGGCGGCAGGCGGGCTGCCGATGGTGACATGGACGGTGCGGACGCCCGAAGAGCTGGAACTTGCCCGGAAACACGGCGCCGCGCCGATTTTCGAAGGCTTCAGCGCGCCTCTCGCAATGCCGCGCGGAATACCGATATAGTCTGTTCAGGCCAGCCATCAGTGGTGTGCTCTGGCGAGGTGCGATTTGGCCGACGATTCCGCAGAACGGGTCGAACTGTCGTTGTCGATTGCCGAGAGTATGTCGGCGGTTGACCGCGCTGGCTGGAATGCGCTCGCGAACCCGCCGGGTGAGCGGTACGACCCCTTTCTCGACTGGGACTTTCTGGAAGCGGCTGAAAGCTCGGGCTGCGCGCAGCCGGATACGGGGTGGACGCCGCGCCACATGCTGGCGCACGACGCAGCGGGCAAGCTGGTGGGCGCGGCCCCGCTGTATCTGAAGACGCACTCGCGCGGTGAGTTCGTGTTCGACCATTCGTGGGCGGATGCGCTGCATCGAGCTGGCGGGCGGTATTATCCCAAGCTGCTGTGTGCCGTGCCGTTCACGCCCGTAACGGGGCGGAGGCTTCTGGCAACGGGCCCGAATGCGCCCGCGATCAGGCAGGCGATGGCCGGCGCGATTGTGGAAGTGGCGCAGCAGTGGCGGGTGTCATCCGCGCACTTCAACTTTCTCGAGGAACAAGAATGGCAGGCCCTTGGTTTGCAGGAGCTGTTGCTGCGCGAGGACCAGCAGTTCCATTGGCTCAACCGTGGGTATGGCTCGTTCGAGGATTTTCTCGGTGCGCTGTCTTCCCGCAAGCGCAAGATGTTGCGGCGGGAGCGGCGGGAGGCGCAGGAGGGGTTGCGGATCGTTCGGCTCACCGGTGCGGAGCTGACGACTGAACACTGGGATGCGTTTTTCGAGTTCTACATGGACACGGGCGGCCGCAAATGGGGCTCACCCTATCTCAACCGCGAGTTCTTCACGCTGTTGCATGAGCGGATGGCGGATAAATGCCTGCTGATCCTCGCCTATGACGTCGATACGCCGATTGCCGGGGCGCTGAACCTGATCGGGTCGGATACGCTTTACGGGCGCTATTGGGGACGCAGCGTGGACCGGCCGTTCCTGCACTTCGAAATCAGCTACTATCAGGCAATCGATTTCGCCATCGAGCGCGGATTGGCCCGCGTCGAGGCGGGGGCGCAGGGCGAACACAAGCTTTCGCGTGGGTATGAACCGGCGCTGACACGCTCCGCCCACTGGATCGCACACAAGGGATTGCGTCAGGCCGTGTCGGATTATCTCGACAGGGAGCGCGAGGCGGTTGAGGAAGGGATAGACGAACTCAGCGCCTATTCGCCCTTCCGGAAGGGCGCGCATCCGGCGGAACACGACGAGGAGAGCTTCTGATGAGCCTTGTGGGCGAGTACGACGGCGGCAACATTTTCGCGAAGATCCTGCGCGGCGAGGCGCCGTGCGTGAAGATCTTCGAGAATGACGACGTCCTCGCCTTCATGGACATCTTCCCGCAGAGCCAGGGGCACTGCCTCGTCATTCCGAAGAATGTCACATCGCGCAACCTGACGGATTTCCCGCCGGAGAAGCTGGGCGTACTGTTCGGCGCCGTGCAGAAGCTGACCGCTGCCGTCATCAAGGCACTGACGCCGGATGGCGTGGTGGTAACGCAGTACAACGGCGCGCCCGCCGGACAGACGATTTTCCATCTGCACGTTCACGTGATCCCGAGATACTCGAACCTGCCCCTCCAGCCTCATCATGGCGGCAAGCCCGCTGATCTGGAAACGCTGCGCGAGCAGGCGGCGAGGATCGCAGCGGCGCTTTAATTGGGCATACTGAAACGCGCCGCGCTGCAAAACACGTCGGACGCGAGCGCTGCACAGCGCGCCAAACCTATCATTTGTTGATTTTCAGAGCGCCTGCGCCACCTCAAAGTGGGCGTTGACGCTATGGAACTTGCTGCGGGTGCGAGCGTTGAGACAGCTGGGGAACGCCCTCAGCTTACGGAAAATTACATGGGTTTCGATTCAGCGACCGCGATCGTTCATGCTTTGAATCCGACGCGGCAGGTCGCTGTCCGGCCAACTTTCAAGCGCGCCGCGATGATCGGGAACTTCCCGCCCCGCAAATGCGGCATCGCCACTTTCACGCGCGACAGCTTCAACTGCCTGCGCACTGCAATGCCGAAGACGCAGTGGACACTCGTGGCGATGGAAGATCGCGCTGGCGGTCATGTGTATCCCGAAGCCGTGACGCATGTGGTGCCGCAAGACGATATTGCCGCCTATGAGCGCGCTGCTGACGATATGAATCTTTCGGGTGTCGAGACTGTTTTCGTTCAGCATGAGTTTGGAATTTTCGGTGGCGACTCCGGTTCGCACCTGCTTGTGCTTCTGCGCCGCCTGCGCATGCCGGTGATCGTGACGCTGCATACGGTTCTGGAAAAGCCGAACCCGGTGCAGAAGAAGGTTCTGGACGAGATCATCAGCATTGCCTCCGCCGTCATAGTAATGAGCGAGATGGGCGCGGATATTCTCGCGCGCGTTCATGGCGCGGGCCCGAAGAAGGTGCACGTCATCCCGCATGGCGCACCGGAGCGGCCCTTCTCGTCGACCGAGCCGTTCAAGCCGCAGCTTGGGCTCGCGGGCCACAAGGTCATCATGACGTTCGGCCTGCTCTCCCCCAACAAAGGTATCGAGACGATCATCAGGGGCCTGCCCTCGGTGCTCGCGCGTCATCCCGATGCGGTTTACCTGATCGCGGGCGCCACCCATCCGCACCTCGTGGCGAACGAGGGTGAAGCCTATCGCGATAGCCTGATTGAGCTGGCGCGCTCGCTGGGCGTGGTGGATCACCTGCGCTTTGTGAACCGTTTTCTGGGCGATGAAGAACTGGTCGACCTGCTGCAGGCGGCAGACCTTTATGTGACGCCATACCTGACCGAGGCGCAGATCACCTCCGGTACGCTGGCCTATGCCATCGCGGTCGGGAAGCCGGTGATCTCGACGCCCTACTGGCACGCGAAGGAAGCACTGGCGGATGGTGTTGGCGTTCTGTGCGAGTTCAACGACACACGCGCATTTGCGTCAGAAATCACTGCCCTGCTGTCCGATAACGCGAAGCGCGATGCCATGGCGCGCCGGGCTTATCGCGCCGGCGAGCCTTCGCGGTGGCGCAAGGTTGCGGAGTCCACGATCGATCTCGCGGTTGCGTGCCGCAGCACGCACGACAAGAAGAAAGAAGAAGCCTTCCGCAATCTGGCGCGTCCGAAGCTGGATGGCCTGCTGCGCATGTCGGACGATTGCGGCGTCTACCAACACTCGCGCTTCGGCGCCCCAGACCGTCGCCATGGCTATTGCACCGATGACACCGCCCGCGCGCTGAGCCTGATGGCCCATCTTGCCTCGGAAGGCATACTTGAGCCTGCGGCCCTTAAGCTCGCCAACTCGTGTGCCGCCTTCCTGAGCCACGCGTGGAGCGCGGACACGGGTCGCTTCCGCAATTTCATGAGCTTTGATCGCCGCTGGCTGGATGAAGGCGGGTCTGACGATTGCTGCGCACGTGCGCTGGAAGCGCTCTGCCTTACTGCACGCGATTTTCCGGTAGGTGACCTGCGCGACTGGGCGGCAGACCTCGCGCGCGAGACGATGTCGCATGTGGGCGAGTGGTCGTCGCTGCGCTCGCAAGCCCTCATCATCAAGTCGTGCCTTGCGGGTGAAGGCGTGGTGATCGGCGAAGAAGAGGTGCGCCGACATATCTACGCGTGCGGTACAATGTTGATGACGGCGCTGCGCTCGGGTCAGGCAGACGGGCATCACTGGTTTGAATCATCCTTCGCCTACGACAATGCGCGCCTGCCCGAAGCTCTGATCCTCGCCGGTGAGCGGCTGCAGGACCCCGACATGCTTTCCATGGGGCTTGAGGCGCTGGAGCGGGTGATGAAGCTGCAGACGACGCGTCAGGGTTGGTTTGCACCTGTCGCAACCAGTTCATTCGACACCAACGGCGCGGATCACGCTCAGTTCGACCAGCAGCCGATCGAGGCTTTGGCCACCGTGGACGCCTGCTTCGCCGCATGGCGCGCGACGGGCGATACGCAGCATTGCGTAACGGCTCGCCTCGCCTTCGAATGGTTCGGCGGCCACAACGTTCACGGCCTTGCCCTCGCTCGCCCTGACGACGGCATATGCCATGACGGGCTCACTATTGCCGGGCTGAACAAGAACCACGGGGCTGAATCAATCCTCAGCTATCATCTCGCGGCCGCATCAATCCGCGCATTTCTAATTCGTCAGCCCGCCGGGTCGAACTAACTCAAGTTACCATCATGGCTTACGGCGGGACGCTGATGGATATGCGGCACTTTGATACCGAGCTTTGCGCGGACCCTTCGCGCGTGGTTCTGCGTCCGTTCAGCATATCCTCCGAGCCTAGCGGTTCCGCGCACGGTGCGATGACTCGGGCCGAGCGCATCGCCAGCGCGGTGATGAAACTAACCGACGCGGAATGCCGCAAATACCTCGATATGGTTGATGGCGACTTCTTTGGCCGTCACTGGCAGACCCACGCCATATTCCTCGACCGCTTCAACCAGGTGCGGGAGATGGCCGGCAACCTGAAAAATGTCAGCAAAGACCACGCGAAGCTGATCGGCGCCTATTTCAGCCACGAGTATTCGTACGCCGCCGCCGCGATCATGAATCCCTCGATCGTGCCCCACCCTGACCAGTCGGGCATGCGTGATGGGGCCGTGAAGTTCGTGATGTCGCTGCGTACGGTCGGCGAAGGCCACATATCGTCGATCTCGTTCCGTGAAGGCGTTGCCACAGAGTCCGGCGATTTCACGCTGTGGCCTGAAACGCCGTTCGCTATATCTGCTGCGCCGGATGACCATGATGGCGATGGCGGGCCGGTTACGGTTCGGCGGCATGAGTCCTCACCTCTGTCGGGCGTGGTCATTTTCCCGATCACGCGTGCGCAGAAGAACGGTCTTGAAGACCTTCGCCTCGTGCAGTTCACCGAGGATGATGGCAAGAAGCTTTTTTACGGAACCTATACCGCCTTCTCCGGCCGAGATGTCGGCTGCGAGATGATGACGACCGAGAGGTTTTCGGAATTCAACCTTACGCCTCTGAGAGGCGCCGCCGCCGGACAGAAGGGGCTGGCTCTGTTCCCGCGCAAGATCGACGGACGATACTGCGCCATCGGGCGGCTGGATCACGAGTCGCTGTTCTTCCTGCAGAGCGACGATCGCTTTGTGTGGAATTACGGCAAGCGTGTGATGGGGCCCAAATACCTGTGGGAGCTGGTGCAGATGGGCAATTGCGGCTCGCCCATCGAACTCGATGAAGGTTGGTTGCTGTTGACCCACGGCGTCGGCGCCATGCGCCAGTATTCGATGGGGGCTGTGCTGCTGGACAAGAAAGACCCGTCGAAAGTGATCGGACGGTCAGTCGAGCCCTTCCTCACGCCGGTTGACGAGACGCGCGAGGGCTATGTGCCGAACGTTGTTTACACCTGCGGCATGCTTCGCGTTGGCGAGCGCCTGCTGATCCCTTATGGCGTCGCGGATTCTGCCGTGCGGTTCATCTCGGTGCGGATCAGGGACATGCTGGCGTCGCTGTCGTAGAGCCTCGCCTGAACGAAAACGATGCCGGCTTCATGCAGCCGACATCGAAATCACATGCGATTTTTGGGAAGACGCCAGCCTATACCTTCGCGTTGGCGCGGATCTGCTCGAGCGAGATCTTGCCACGCACGAGCTGGCTGTAGTCATCAGCCAGTGCGCCGGTGATGTTGCCGGGCGTGTAGTGATGCCCTGCCATCTCGGCCACCGGCGTTACTTCCGCAGCCGATCCGGTGATGAAGCATTCGGAGAAGGTCGAAAGTTCGTCCGGCGTGATGTGGCGTTCGATCACTTCGAAGCCCCGCGCACGCGCGAGCTCGATCACGGTCTGACGCGTCAGGCCGTTGAGGAAGCAATCCGGCGTCGGCGT
>DAIRES010000360.1:0-1704 GCA_036795465.1 Hyphomonadaceae bacterium | reverse complement strand
CCTTATGGCGACGCGGGGCGTGAAGGCGGCGGTGAACCAGGACCCGCGCAATGCGCTGGGCGCGGCAACGCTGGTCATCGTGGCCGAGTACAAGGAGCCGAGCCCGGATATTGTCACCAAGGGGCTGAATGTTGTGACGTCGGCGATCCGCACGACGCCGGCTGACATGTTCGACATGCGGCTGAACTCGCATTCGCGCCTTCCGCTGATCCGTGCGCTGCTGGATGTTATTCCGCGTGGTGGTGATGAGGCGCTGATGCTTGATCCCGGTGGGATGGTGGCGAGCTGCAATGCAACCAACTTCTTCTGGGTGAAGGATGGCGAGGTGCGCACCTCGACTGGCGAGTTCTGCTTCAATGGCGTGACGCGGGGCAATGTGATCCGCCTGTGCGATGCGAACGGCATTCCGGTGAAGCTGGACTTCTTCCCGCTGCGCGATGTGCACGGCGCGGACGAGGCATTCGTCACGGGGACGTTCGGCGGTCTGACGCCGGTGCGTTCGGTCGATGAGCATGTGTTCGCGGGCGGGCCGCCGGGACCGATGACGACGCGACTGCGGGCTCTTTATGAGACGCTGAAAAATGAGCAGGCGTTGTACGCGCAGATGCGGGGTGCGCCGTGAGGCTTTTCACCACTTTGACCGTCTGTCTGACATTCGCTGGATGCGCGCCAAGTCAGCACGACAAGGGAATGATTGCCCTTCAAGAAATGTGCGCTGAGCTTTCTCCAACCCGGATCGTCCGAAAACTGGAGACAAACGATTTGTATTTCTTCGAAATCGATGACGGCGAGCAAAGGCGGAGTAGCTGCGCCGGTCAATGTTCCACAGTCGTCCGCGATCTGGAAGAAGCAGCCAGCTCCGCTGATGCACGGCCGCGAGCGATTTTCTACGAAAATGGTTTCTACGCAGACAGCCATAAACGACGACGCGTGGATAGCGATCTCGCGCCCCTGCGCAGCGTGTCATTCAAAGATTTTCAGCTGAGTAGTTGGCCCCATCTCCGCGACTGGGCTGATAAAGAAGGCTGGTGGGCAACGTCGTTTGCCCCTGACGGTGATTGCGAGGCATCAAATTGGACTGTTCTGCCAGATGGCAGCACATTGCTCCGAACATCCACCAACGAAAGCCCGGTGGTTAGAGCGACAATCGACGAACGCCCATATTGGTGCATGCGCGTCGAGCACGTCGAACCGCCCACGGCCAAGTCCGCTGTATTTCGTGAGATCAGGACCGCCACCGGCGTCGAGGAAGCCCCGGGCTGCGCGCTAGTGAAAAGGGTCCATGAAATTTCGAATGAAGGTTTGCTCGTCGCGTCGAGCGAAGATGTCGGGCTGATTTGCCCCGCGCTGATGGCCGGGCACTCGCGAACGGATTGTCCGGGAAGAGAGCGGCCGCCAATGTACCGCGAGCTGTTGAAGAAAGCCCTTTCGTACGGAATGGGTGCCTCACAATGAACGACGTGTCACGCATCGCCATGTGGTCTGGCCCACGGAATATCTCCACGGCGATGATGCGGTCGTTTGGATCGCGCGCGGATACCTGGGTTGTCGATGAGCCGTTCTATGCGGCCTATCTCGCTGTATCCGGCGCGGATCATCCGATGACGGCGGAGACGCTGGCGAGCCAGCCGAACGATCCGATGGATGTGGCGGAGGCGCTGCTGGCCGAGCCGCCGGGCGGCAGGACGATCTTCTATCAGAAGC
>DAIRES010000140.1:0-8706 GCA_036795465.1 Hyphomonadaceae bacterium | reverse complement strand
GCGCCTGCGCGATAGCCGCTAGTAGTCCTTCTTCCAGCGCACGGCGATCTTGGTGTCGCCATTGCCCTGCGCGGACGAGATGATCGAGATTTCCTTGGCGGGTTCCCATTCGACTTCGGCGCCAACGCCGCCCTGGCCGCCTGCACCCACCTGCACATAGACGTCTTCGGCGATGTATTTGCCGGCGGAGACGGTGGCGATGCCGTCCTGCGCGCCGAAGGAGACCCGGTCGAGGCCGGTGGCTTTGCGGACGAGGCCGACCGGGTCGAAGCCGGCATTGCCGCCTGCGAGTTGCGCAAGGCCGGCGGCGAGCTGGGCGGCTTCGAAGCCGGTGAGTTCTGCGGCGGAGCGGCCGAAGAGGACGCGCGCGAGGATTTCGTCCTGCGGAAGCGCGGGCGTGGATTCGAGCGTGAATTTCGGTTCGACGACCGTGCCGGTGACGGCGACGCTGGCGGTAATGTCGTCGGCGGTACGTTCGGCGGCGATGTCGATGCGGGCGGCGCGGATGGGGCCGTTGAGTTCGATCGTGCCGGTGTCGAATTCGAAGCGGCGGCCGGCGAGGTCGAGGTCGCCGCGAACGAGGGTGGCGGTGCCGTTGACGGACGGGTCGCTGATCGGGCCGGTGACGCGGATGTCGGCTGACCATTCAGTATCGAGGCCGCGGCCGAAGACGACGATGCGGCGCGGCGCGACGACTTTCAGGTCGAGCTCGACGGGGCGCTGGAAGGGCGAGTTGGCGGCGGCTTCAACTTCGTCCTGGTTGGGGAAGTTGATGCGGCGGATGCCGGTGAGCGTCGGGATGCTGGCGGAAGCGGGCTGTTCGATGGAGATGCGCGCCTGCGACACGGTGAAGTCGCCCGCGATGCGGATAGCCTGCTTGTCGAGCGTGAGATTACCTTCGCCGGAGATGATGGCCATGCGGTCGTCGCGGTCGAGCGCGCGCAGGTTGGTGGCGGAGAGTTTCACGCCGCCGCTGATGTCTTCGCCCCAGTTGATATTGCCTTCGCCGGTAAGGCGGCCGCCCTTGCCATCCGTGGCAGTGAGGCCGGTGATACGGGCGTTGGTTTCATCGAAATCGCCGCGCGCAGAGATGTCGCGCAGGCTGAAGCCGGTTTCGCCGTGATCGTAGGCGGCGTTGGCGACGTTGAAGCCGCCGGAGAGATCGGGGCGGGAAAGCGTGCCAGCGACGCGGATATTGGCTTGCAGCTGTCCGCGCAGGGACTGGTTCTCGGGGCCGAAGAGCGCCCAGAGCTGTTCGGCGCGACCGGTAAGATCGAGCTGGGCGGCGAGCGGCGTGGTGGTGTTGGGGCGGATATCGAAGCCGTCGCCGATGATCATTTCCTCGCGCGAGGAGGCGGCGAGCTTGAAGCCCTGGCCTTCGCCCGTGGCAGACGCGACGAGGACGTTGTTGCGCAGGTTTCCGGTGAAGTTGAGCGAGACAGGGTCAGCGGTGACGCCGACGGGGTTCGCGTTGGCGATGGCGAGCGTGAAGTCGCCCGTGGCGACGCCGCCGGTGTTCGAGAATGAGGCCGAGCCCGTGACGTCGCCATTGACGGGCGTGATGCGGGCGACGCGGGAAATGCCGCGCAGGCTGACGCCCGCGAGCTGCAGGTTGGCGGTGGCGTTGTCGCCGCTCATGCCGAGTTTCGCATCGAGTCGGCCGCGGAAGGCGGCGAGTTGGGCGTCGAGGTTCCAGCCTTCGGGACTGTAGCGCCAGAGGGCGGGGCGTGAAGTGGCGATGGGGAGCTGATCGACAGAGCCATCAAGCGAGGCCTGGCCTGACCATGCATCGCCAGCGCGGTTGGCGGTGGCGTTGAGCGTGACGTCGATGGGCGCGCTGATCGAGCCCTTGGCGCGGGCCTTGAGCGTTGCCTGATTACCGGCGGCGTCCACATCGAAAGTGACAAGGTCGAGGCGCACGGCGCCGCTGCGCAGGTTGGCGAGTTGGCCGGTGATATCGGCGCTGAGTTCGTCGCCGATGGCGACATTGCCCTTGGCGGTGAGCGTTCCGCGATCGAAGCCGGCGATGCCGGCGAGCGGGCCAGAGGCGTCGAAGGCAGCAGAGAAGCCGGACTCGCCGAAGGCGAGGCGGGGCGAGGTGAAGCGCAGGTCGCCGAGGCTGGCGACGAGGTTCAGGATGCGGAAGTCGCCTTCGCCGCCCTGCAGGCGGCCGGAGGCGAGGAAAGCCTGCTTGCCCGAAGCGCCGCGCAGGGAGAAGTCGCCTGCGATGGCTTCGCCGAGGCGGGCGTTGGCGTTGCCGGTGATGCCGGTGATGGCGACGCCGCCGCCGGTGAATTCGCCGTCTGCAAGGCGCAGGTCGACGATCGGAGCGTTGGTGTTGCCGGTGACGTCGGCGGTGAAGTCCATCGCGCCTAGCGTGGCGCCGCCGAGATCGAGCGTGCGGGTGAGCGTGCCTTCGGCGCGGGCCGTGATGGCGCCGCTGTCTGCGACGCGGCCCGTCATGTTGGCGCGGACGCCTGCGCCGGTGATCGTGCCGGACTCGATGGCGAAGCGGCCATTGTGCACGACGGCCGCGATCTTCACGCGCGGTTCGGAGCCGGCGAGTTGCTGGAGCACGGCGGTGGGGGACGAGACATCGCGGCCCTGTGCGTCGGCGTTGATGCGGATAGGCGAGGTGGAGCTGGCGCGGGTGACGTTCCACATGCTGCGCGCGGAGCCGGTAAGCGGGGCAACGTCTGCGAGGCGGGCGAAGCGGGCCGAGCCGGAGAAGTTCATGCGGCCGCTGGCGATGGCGTAGGTTCCGCGCGCCGAGACGTCGCCGGGCGAGCCGCGCAGGGCGCCGGTGTAGATCTCGAGCGTCTGCGTCCTGAGGTTGATCTCGCCGCGCGTGGCGGCGGTGTAGCGGGCGGGGCGCAGGTTCTGGAGCGCGTCGACGCGGCCATTGTCGATGACGGCGGAGGGGGCGTCCCACGAGAGGGTCTGGCCATCCTTCGTGATGGTGATCGGGGTCGCGATGCGGGCGGCGCTGCCGGAGGGCCATGCGATGCGCGTGGCGGTGATGTCGCCCTTCCAGGTGAAGTCCGTGAAGCCGACGCGGGTGAGGTCGCCGGTGCTGTCGAGCTTGCCGGCCATGGGCGGGGCGACGGTGGCGAGGTCGAGGCCGGTGGTGGAGAGGCGCAGGCTTTCCGGGATCGCGAAGGTTTCGAAGTCCAGCACGGTGGTGAGATCGATCACGCCGGCGGGGGCCGAGAGTTTCAGCGTGCTGGGGGCTTGCGCGAGATTGGCGAGATCGGCGCGAGCCTGGAGATTGACGGTGGCGCCTGCGCGCTCGACGAGCGGGGCGAGGAGCGGCCAGTTTGCGGCGGCTACGTCTGCGGTGATGGTTGCTTGCGCGGCATCGCGGGCGATATCGAAACTGGCGACCTGTTCGTCGCCGAAGCGGAGCGTGGCGCCGCCGGTGAACTGCGCGAGCGTGCCGTCGACGCGGCCGTTGAGGGCGACGGGCTGGTCTTTCGGTCCCTGCACGAGGGCGGCGATCAGGCCGTCGGCGGGGCCGGTGACGGCGGCTGCGCCCTTGAGCACGCCGGTGGCGGCCCATTCGGCGGTGATGTCGGCGCGGTCGTTGGGGCCCTGCAGCGGGGATAGCACCAGCCTTGCGAAGCCGGATGCGTCGCGGCGGCGGGAGGCGCCGCCCGCGATCTTGTAGTGCGCGTCGGAGCCGATGATGCTGGGGGCGATGTGGAGATCGTCGATCGTCACTTCGTCGAGGCTGAGGCCGATGTCGGGAGCGGAGCCTTCTTCCGGCGGTGCGGTGACGTGCGGGGCGCGGAGGACATCGACCGTTGTGATGTTGATCTTCTGGATTTCGAGTTCGCCGGCGAACAGGCTGTCGGGCGTCCATTCGATGCGGGCGTCTTTTGCGCGCAGCCAGACGCCTTCGTCGTCGACGAGGGCGATGTCGGCGATGGAGGCGGCTTCGAGCGGATCGCCTTTCAGGCCCTGGATGCGGATGGTGCCGAGGGGGCCAAGTTTGCGGCCGTCGATCTGCGAGGCGATGAAGGCGCGCCCGCCGTCGCTGGTGATCCAGAAGCGCAGCGTGACGGCGGCGGCGACAAGCACGAACGCCGCGATAATGAGGCCTAGCGCGATGCGCAGCCAGAGGGGCAGCTTCCTGCGCGCGGGTTTTGGTGTTGCTTCTGCCATCAGAACGCCTGTCCGATGGAGATATAGACCTGGAAGTCGGCGTCGCCTTCCTTCTTGTTCAGCGGAACTGCAATGTCTGCGCGCAGGGGGCCGAAGGCGGTGTAGTAGCGCAGGCCGACGCCAGCGCCGTAGCTGAGCGTGTCGAGGGGCGGTTCGGTGTTGGAGCCGGCCGCGCCGCCATCGAGGAAGGCGACATAGCCGAGCGTGTCCGAGGCGCGATAGCGCACCTCCGCGCTCATCTCGAACAGAGAGCGGCCGCCAACGAGTTCGCCGGCGCTGTCGCGCGGGGAGATCGACTGGTATTCGTAGCCGCGCACGGAACCGCCGCCGCCGGCGAAGAACAGGCGATCCGGCGGCGCGCCGTTCGGGCCGATGATGGTGCCGAGCTTGCCACGCAGGGCGCCGACGAAATTACCCTCGGTGCCGAAGTCGGAATAGACGCTGGCTTCGCCGCTGATGCGGCCGAAGGCGATGTTTGTGTCGCCATAGGTGAGGCCGGGCTCGACCGAGAGGCGGGCGCGGAGGCCGTTGATGGGATCGAGGATGTCTCGGACGCCGACATACTCGGCTGTGGCGGCGCTGGAGACGATGTAAACATCGCGGCGACCCGTGCCGAGTGTCCTGGCCTGCGCGTCGAGAATGCTGGCGTAACCCGCTTCGAGACCGAGCGAGGCGCGCAGGCGGGGCGTGAGCTGTTCCTGCAGCGTGGCGTTGATGTTGACGCCGGACTGGTCGAATGCGTCGGTTTCGAAATCCTCGATCTCGGCGCCGATCGACAGGATGCGGCCGTACTTGCCGAGGTGGGGCAGGCGATAGGTTGTGCCGAGGCGGCGTTGCAGCGTTGCGATCTGGCCGCTCACGGTGAGGCTGTCGCCCCAGCCGCTGAGGTTGCGGAGCTGCCACTGGCCATCGACGCCGGCGCCTTCGCTGGTCGAGGCTGATGCGCCGAGCGCGATGGTGCGGCGTTCGCGTTCCTTCAGGTCGACGATGACCTCGCGCGGGCCGCCGGTTGCTTCGGCTGGCGGAGCGGTATCGTCGAAGCGGACGGCGGCGGAGTTGAACAGGCCGGTTTCCGCGAGGCGGGCGCGGAATTCGTCCATCTTTGCGGGCGTGTATGTTTCGTTGGCTTTCCACGGACGCAGGTTTTCGATGAACGCCTGCTGCGTGACGCCGAGGCCGGAGATCTTGAGATTGCCGAACGAGGCGCGCAGGCCGGGACGAAGCTTGAAGGCGAGTTCGACTTCACCGGTGGTGGCGTCGGCGAGCGCGTCAACCGGATCAGCCTTCGCATCGGGATAGCCGGCGTTGCGCAGGCGCGCGACGAGCGCGTCGCCAGTTTCGATGACGGGTTGGGCGCGGGCGGGGATGCCGGGATCGAGCGGGGCGAGCAGCGTATTGAGTTGGGTTCGCGTTGTCTCGTCGGGCTGCGCGTCGAGATAGTCGATGCGGGCGGATGCGTAGGTGAACAGCGGGCCGGGCGTGACGGTGACGGCGCGTGTGAACGTGTCGACGCCTTCAGCGACGGGCTGGACGTCGGCCTGATAGTAGCCTTCGGATTCGAGGAAGGTCGCGACGAAGGTGGCGGTGCGTTCAGCCTGGCGGCGGGCTTCGAACAGGGTGGTGGGCGCGGGCTCTTCGCGCATGATCTGCTTGAGCTCGTCCTGCAGCTTCTCGGGAACGCCAAGCACGGGGACGCGGCCAGCGAGACCATTCCCCTGTTGAGCGAATGCGGCGGGCGTAGCGATCAGGCACAGGTTCGCAAGCAGGATCCAAAAGATCCTGACGGCTCGACCCGCATGCCGTCCGCCGAACACCATTCACACACACTCATTGCCAGCCCTGGGCCAGTACTGGCGTTTACATAGATCGTCGCTGCGCAGGCGACAGGTTTAACGAAGCAAGCATCACGCCGCGGCGACTTCATGGCGATGCGGGATTCACCATGTTGAGGGTGAGGTCGCGCCGGGTCTTGTCGCCAATCCTCAGGCAGCGGCGAAATAGCTGGCCAGGAGGCGGTAATATATCCGGCAAAGCGTTTCGATTTCGTCGACCGGGATGCACTCATCCACCTTGTGCGCCATTTCGTTGCGGACGCCGAGTTCAGCAACGGGGCAGACATCCTTGATGTAACGGGCGTCCGAGGTTCCGCCGCCAGTGGTGAGGGCGGGCTCGCGGCCTGTTTCGGCCTTCACGGCGCTGACGATGATGTCGGTGAGTTTGCCGGGCTGGGTGTAGAACGCTTCGCCCGTGACGCGCTGGTCGACGGTGACGGTGACACCGCGTTCGGTAGTGCTGATGAGTTTGGAGATGCGCTCCATCAGTTGCGCGCCGGTATGGTTCGGATTGAAGCGGATGTTGAACTTGGCGGTAGCGCTCGCCGGTATGACGTTGTGGGCGGCATTGCCGACGTCGATCGTGGTGATCTCGAGGTTGGACGGCTGGAAGCCGGGGCTGCCGTCGTCGAGTTTCATGTCGCGGAGTTTCTGCAGCGCATCGAGCAGGACCGGCATCGGGTTGGCGGACTTCTCCGGGTAGGCCGCGTGGCCCTGCTTGCCGACCGCCTTGATGACGGCGTTGAGCGATCCACGGCGACCGTTCTTGACGATGTCGGCGATGACGTCTTCCGAGGTGGGTTCGCCCACGATGCAATGGTCGATGACTTCGCCATCGGCGATGACGGCGGGGAGGAGGCGGCGCGTGCCGTGGAGGCCGGGGCCTTCCTCGTCGCCCGTGATCAGCAGCGAGATGGAGCCCTGCGGCGCACCGTGATCGGCAAGGTAGCGCGCGGTGGCGGAGACGAAGGCGGCGATAGCGCCCTTCATGTCGGACGTGCCGCGGCCATACATGATCCCGTCACGGATCTCGGCGCCGAAAGGATCGACCGTCCAGCCGGCGGCGTCGCCCACCGGCACGACATCCGTATGGCCTGCGAAACAGAAGTTGGGGGATGCGCCGCCGAGGCGGGCATACAGGTTATCCACCCCGTCGAAATGATAGCGCTTGGTGCGGAAGCCGATCGATTCGAGGGCATCGGCCAGCACATCCTGCGCGCCATCGTGGCAGGGGTTCACCGTGGGCTGGCGGATCAGGGCCTGGGAGAGGGCGATGGGATCGTGCAGGAAATCGGTCATGGCGGGGGTTTAGCGCGGGCCGGTAGTGCTGGGAAGGAACCAACAGGAGATCAGGCACTTGAGCGGTAGTGCTTGATCGGAGCTGCAATAGGCCGGTATTACCAGAGGCGAATACCGGCTGTGGAGAACACGCAGCCGGGGATCCGAGGAGAAGATGGGCCAGACCCCCACCTTCAGCGACCGTTTCGCCCGGCCCGCCGCGCCGGGGGCGAACGGAATCGCCGTGCCCGGAGGCCGCCCCGACAGGTTCAAGGAAAAGGCCGAACGGGCAGGCGGGAAAAAGCCGGTTGCGAAACTGGATCAGCCGAAGGCCAAGGGGCTGACCTATGACGCATTTGCAGCGCAGAAGCGTCAGGGCGCCACGCGTCAGGATCCGTTCGCGCGCCATAAGCCTGAGCCACGGGTGGCCGGGTTTGTTCCCGCCGTGGCGGCGCCCGCTCAGGCGGAACCCGAAATCAAGCGGACACCGCTTCATGTGGTGAAGGCGCAACCCGCCGTCGCCCAGGCGGCAGCGAAGCCGGTTGAAGTAAGGATCGCGGACACGCAGCGCGAGGAAGTGCGGCGGACCCGGATGGGGAAATCGTCGTCGCTCGTGCTGGTCACGGGGGCGGCAGCCGAGCTGGCAGAAGTGGAAGCGCCGCCGCGCCCGGCGCCGGCCACGGGCGATGCGCCCCCGGTTGCTCCCGCTGCTCCTGCGCCAGCTGCGGCTTTGCCGCCGCTGGATATGCCGGCGCCGAAGCCGCGCTCGGGTGGCGGTGGTAGCGGTGGCGGTGATGGTGGCGGCGGGAAGACGGCTGCGCCGGTGCGCGAGCGGTCTTTCACGCAGGACGATCTTGTCGGCATCGTGTTTGGCCTCGCGGTGATCGCGATGCTGCTGCTGTGGCTGATGCGTGGCCAGCAGGAAACAGTTGCGGACGATGACACGATGGTGGGCACGCAGTTCGCGGCGACGGAGCCTGCGGGCGTGTTGACGCCGCCGCCCGCGCCGCTGGTCGATCCGTTTGGTGATTTTGCGGTGGACCTGAAGCCGACGGGGCCGATACCGGACCCGGCCGCTGAAGATCCGCAGGCGGGTGTCGTCCAATCTTCTCCTGCTCCGGCCGCGCCTGTTGAGGCGGCGCCAGTTGCGCCGGCTGTTGCTGCGCCTGTGGCGATCGTGGATCGCACGATGCATGCGTGGTTCTGCACGGCGGGCAGCGGGCTGACGAAGGCGTCGAAGGGCGCGCTCGACAAGGAGCTGTCGGAATTCAAGAGTGCGTTTGCGGGGCGCGAGCTGGTCGTGCGCGGCTATGCAGATACGCGCGGGACCAGCGTGTTCAACTCGGCGCTGGGCGGCGAGCGCGCGAATGTTGTGGCGGACTTCCTGCGCACCAACGGGCTGACCGTTGTGGATGCGCGCGGGATCGGCGAG
>DAIRES010000139.1:0-8715 GCA_036795465.1 Hyphomonadaceae bacterium | reverse complement strand
CCTACTCTTCCCGCTCCGCGCCGGCTCTTACGCTGATGCCTTTCAGATCATTCTGCCGCCCACCGGACAGGATGTTGTTCAGCCCGTAATTGCCCTCGTGGCAGGCGTATTCGAAGATGCTGTCGTCGAGACGGTTCAACGCCGTCTCGCCGCGCCACACGCTGGTATAGACCGACGGATCATTGATCTCGAACTGGTAGAGCATCTGCCGGTCGGAGATGCGCGTGAAGCGCTCGATGATCTTGCCGGCCGGGCTCATCGTCGTGCGCTCGCTGCGCTGGTCGGGATGGATGTTGGTCGTCTCGAGCACCAGCGTATCGCCATCCCACGTCGCGATGGCATCGCCCATCCACGTGTCGATCCCATCCTTGCGATGCTGATCCGAGAAGCGCGCGATGCGCACATCATGCACCATCTCCACCATCATCATCACATGCTCGGGCGTCTGCACGATCTGGATGTTGTTGTTGTAGAGCCCCGACCTGAAGGGCGGCCCGCCCGACATCAGGATGCAGCGTTCGCCCAATCCCCTCTCCTCGGGATTGTCATAGCCCGAGCCGATCTTGCGCGGCGTAGCGTCCTGTATCCGTTTCCCCTCCGCCGTCAGCGCCGGTATCTTCCCGTTCTCCGGATAGACGACCCACGAGGATCGCAGCTCGCCGCCGATCGAAATCACCCGCGAGCCCGGATCGGTGTAAGCCACATCGTAATTGCCCACCGGCGGCAGAGGCTTGCCCTTCTCCGGCGCACCCTCCTTCGGATCGACATAACTGGCTTGCGTCTTCATGCGCTGATTGAACAGCGTGCCGCCTTCGATCGCGTCCGCCTGTTCGCGCGAGATCACCAGCGGATATCCGGCCGGCCGCTCCATCGCGGTCGCAGTCGCCGAACTCCACACGCCCTGCATGTCCGGCTTTCCCGCCAACGTTCGCGGCGGCTCATACTTCGCCGCGCCCTGCGCGAACGCGGGTGCAGCACCCAGCACAACAGCAAGCACAGCCGCACAGCCCGCAAAGCGGAACGCCATCGTCGTCTCCTCCCTGTCAGCGGTTGGTTCCGCTTCTTTTATGGGGAGGAGTGTCGCTCAACGCGTGCCAGATGCAACTGGCCCCGGCGCAGAAGCTTACGCCTGCAACCGGTACCCGCCGCTTTCCGTTAGCAGCAGGCGCGCATTTGCGGGATCGGGCTCGATCTTCTGGCGCAGGCGATAGATGTGCGTCTCCAGCGTGTGCGTGGTGACGTTGGCGTTGTAGCCCCACACTTCGCTCAGCAGCTCCTCGCGCCCGACAGGCTTGCCGCCCGCGCGGTAGAGATACTTCAGGATGTTCGTCTCTTTCTCGGTGAGGCGAATCTTCCTGTCCTTGTCGTCGACCAGCAGCTTCGCCGCCGGACGGAATTCATACGGGCCCAGCCGGAAGATCGCATCCTCGCTCTGCTCGAACGTGCGCAGGTGTGCGCGCACGCGGGCAAGCAGCACCGAGAACTTGAACGGCTTGGTCACGTAATCATTGGCGCCCGAGTCGAGACCCAGGATCGCATCCGCATCCGTCACCTGCCCCGTCAGCATGACGATCGGCGCGGCGATACCGTGCTTTCTCATGAGACGGCAGGCATCGCGCCCGTCCATGTCCGGCAGCTCGACATCGAGCACGATCAGATCGGCGCGTTGTTCTTCGGCCTTCTTGATGCCCTCGCCCGCCGAACTCGCGTGCTCGATCCGGAAGCCCTCATGCAGCTCGAACTGCTCGGCGAGCGCCTCGCGCAGTTCCTGGTCGTCATCGACCAGCAGGATCGTTTTTGCGGTGGTCATCTCTGAGGCGTCTCCCACCCGCATCTTCCGTGCGGGACAAGGCAACTCTAGGGAGTATGTTGCCCGCACGGAAGCCATCACGAGGCGGATAAGCCCATGGATAACGCCGCTTTTATCGCCACAGCTGCAGGCCAGCTCCGATGGAATGGCCGCGCCGCGCGCTGCGCTTTGGGCAAAAGCGGCGTTACACCCTCCGAATCCAAGCGCGAGGGCGATGGCGCCTCGCCCATCGGCATCTGGCCGATGAGACAGGTTCTGTGGCGTCCTGACAGAATTGCCGCGCCTGCGACGCGCCTGCCGGCGGTTGAACTGATCCCCGACGCCGGCTGGTGCGATGCGCCAGATGATCCGTTCTACAACCGCCCCATCCTGCTGCCCTACGCGGCCAGCCACGAGAAGCTCTGGCGCGAGGATCACATCTACGACCTGATCGTCGAGCTTGGGTACAACGACAACCCCGTCATCCCCGGCAATGGCAGCGCCATCTTCCTGCACGTTGCGCGCGAAGACTATTCGCCCACCGAAGGCTGCGTCGCCTGCGCCCTGCCCGACCTGCTGGCGCTGCTGGCCGACGCAAAGCCGGGCGATGCGCTGGAGATCAGGAGCTGAGAAGCTTCCCTCACGACAAATCGACAGCCGTTTCACTCAGCGCTAACAACGCCCCATGACAGACACCGCCGCCCCGCGCTCCAGCGCCACCCACATCCTCTTCATCGCAGGCGCCCTGCTCGCTGCATCGCACCTCGCCAATGAATGGGTGAAGCTCGACCTGCCCTGGGGCCCGGTGTGGAAATGCTCGGGCATCGTCGTGCTCGGGCTCTACGCGCTCAGCCAGCGCGCCATTCTTGTGGGCCTCGGCCTGTTGCTGTCTGCGGCAGGCGATGTGTTTCTCGAACTCGATGGCCTGTTCGTCGCCGGCATGGGCGCGTTCGGCCTCGCCCACGTGTTCTATTCGGCCGCCTTCATCACCATCATCCGCCGGGATGGCCTCGACAAAAGCGGCTGGCCTTTCGCGGTCGCCGTGCTGGCCGCCTCGATCGCGCTGGGCGTCTGGTTCGCGCCGGGCCAGGCAGAGATGGGCCTCACCATTCCCGCGACCGCCTACTCCGTCATCATCTCGATCATGGTGATCTCGGCCGTGATGTCGAAAGCGCCGCTGATGGCCAAGCTAGGCGCGGTGATCTTCATGCTGTCCGACACGCTGATCGCCGTCGGCATGTTCGCCAAACAGCCCGTGCCCATCGGCAGCGTATGGATCACCTATGCAGGCGCGCAGATCATGCTGGCATGGAGCCTGTCGCGCCGCGCCTAAGCCGCCGGATAATCTCGCGCTCCAAACAGCGCCGAACCAACCCGCACGCTCGTCGCGCCGAACAGCACGGCGATCTCGTAATCCGCGCTCATGCCCATCGACAGCTTCGCTACGCCATTGCGCGCAGCGATCTTTGCCAGCAACGCAAAGTGCGGCCCCGCAGGCTCATCCGATGGCGGAATGCACATCAGCCCCTCGATCTCGAACCCGTAGTCACGGCGCATCGATCCGATGAACGCATCCGCATCCAGCGGCGCAACACCGGCTTTCTGATCTTCCTCGCCGGTATTCACCTGCACATAGAGCCGGGGCGTCTTCCCCGACTTGGCGCATTCATCCGCCAGAGCCGCCGCCAGCTTGGTCCGGTCCAGCGTTTCGATCACATCGAACAGCGCGACGGCTTCCTTCGCCTTGTTCGACTGCAACGGCCCGATCAGGCGCAGCTCGAGATCCAGCCCCGCCTCGCGGCGCGGCTGCCAGCGCGCCGTCGCCTCCTGCACGCGGTTCTCGCCGAACACACGCTGGCCCATACCGAGCATCGCGTCGATGCGGTCGTCAGGCTGCGTCTTCGACACGGCGACCAGCTGCACGGACGAGGCATCCCGCCCCGCGCCCTTGGCGGCGGCGTCAATGCGCGCAAGAACGTCCAAGCGCGCTGCAGAGATTTCCTGAAATACGTCCATGAACACGTCTGAACCCCAAGCCGCGATCCGCCGCAAGCTCCTTGCGGCCGCACGCCTCGCAAAACCTGCGCGGGCGAGGCCAAGACAGGCGAAGAATGGACGCGCCCTACCCAGCGCATGGTTCCTCACCGATCCAGACCGGACAAAGAACCTGCTCGCTGTGATTGCCCGCCTGCCCCGGGGCTGGGGCGTAATCTATCGCCATTTCGGCGCGGGCGAGCGCTTCACGGTCGGCGCAGCGCTCGCCCGCGCCTGCCGCCTTGGCGGACTGATCCTTCTTGTCTCCGCTGATCCGGCCCTCGCCGCCGCGATCGGCGCCGACGGCGTGCACTGGCCGGAAGCCCGCCTGCGCGGCGTACGCAAACGCAGCCCGCATTTCATCGAAACCGCTTCGGCTCATTCCCGCGCCGGCCTCGCACGCGCCCATGCGCTTGGCCTTGATGCGGCGATCCTGTCGACCGTCTTCCCCAGCCGCAGCCCATCCGCTTCCCGCGCCATGGGCCCGCTGCGCTTTCGCCTGATCGCCCGCGACGCCGATCTGCCCGTCTATGCGCTCGGCGGCGTCAACGCGCATAACGCAGCGCACGCAATGGCGCACGCAGCCGGTTGGGCAGCGATCGATGCGGTGATGTCAGGCTGGGGAGATTAGAAGGAGAACGCCGACTCGATACGAACCGTGGCGTCCGCGCCATCCTTGCTGTTCGCAAAGTTCGTGTTCGGGTTCGACAGCGACTGGGCGAGCGAGTCGCCACGCACCGTCACGCCGCCGCCAAAGCGGAAGCGCGGCGTCACCTGATAGGTCACGCCGGCGGTCACTTCTTCCCGCGGGAAGACTTCGTTCGGCGCACGGCTGGTCAGGTCGAGCGTCAGGCCCCACTTGCTGGCCGGTTGCCAGGTCAGCGCCAGCTCGTCCTTCTGGATCGGCGCCAGCGGCAGGAACGTACGCTCCGTTCCGCCCTTGCTGATCCCGAGGCCGAGATTCATCGACGGGGCCGGCTGGGTGGTCGAGGCAATGCCTTTGGAAGCCTGCGACAGGGTCTGGGATACAGGAGCGCTGTCCTTCCCGTGCGTCTGCGCAAAAGCGGGCGCAGCTGCCAGGGAGGCGGCCAGACAAAATAGTTGTGCGGTAATGCGCATGTCCTGCCCTCCTTCCTCAGATACTACGCGCGACTCGCGTCGCAAAAGTTAACGAGAATTAAGTCCGACCCACAAGGCAATATTTAGCCCGGGGGTGTCACTAATTCCGCACAGTCAGCTCAATAACCAGCCCGTCATTACTGGCATTTGTGTGGCTGGCACTGGGACTCAACAGCACAGGGAAATCCGCGTCAGCTGACGTCCAGGCCGCTCCAACCTCCAGATTGTCAGTAATCTTGCGGCTCGCGCCCACCAGCCACGAGCTGCCCTCTATGCCCGTAAGGCGGTCTTCGGCCCAACCGCCTTCGATTCCAACACGCCACTCGCCTGCCTGATGAACTAATCCGGCCTCCCAGGCCTCGTAGTCCCCATTGCCGGATTCCCAGGCGTTGTTGCTGGAAAGCCACCGAACACCGCCCGTCCAGCCGGCGTGTTCCAGCTCCAGACCGGCCCCCCAGGACTCATACCCGCCAAACCCCGCCAGCGCCGATCCTGAATCCGCATGGCTGTACGTCACGGCCGCCCGCACCCGCAGGTCCCGCTCGGCAAACTGCCGGGCGAAAGAAACTGCCCCTTCCCAGACGTTTTCGAGCTCGGCCCTGCCCTGGCCGGCCCCGCCGAATTCAGGGTCGAAATCCGCGCTTCTCTGGTTGGCTTCGGGCGTATAGCTCGCCCCCGCCCGAAGCCCGAGCCAGCGCGGCGTCATGTAAGTGACCTTCGCCGACGAGCCGGTCACGTCATTGCGCGCCCGCGTCACGCCCAGCCCTGTCGGATCCAGCCCCGGCGAGAACGCCGACGCCTTGCGCAACACGGTCGGCGCACGTGCATCGAGACGCGCCGCAACGCCTGAATCAAGCCCCAGAACGCCCTCGCCCCACGGCCCTTCGAGCGAAACCGAAGCCGCCTCGATCGTGGCAAAGCCATCCTCGTCGAGAAGCGCGCCGCCCGCCGCCAGCCCCGTCGCGGGCGCCACCAGCACCGGAAGCGCCAATCCACCCAGCACGCCGGCAAAAGCAGGCCGCGACGGTGCGTCACGTTCATAGCGCGCCTCGCCCCGCCACCCGAGCGTCAGCCCGTTATCGAACGTGTCCGAACGGGTCACCGTCACGACGCCGGACGCCAGAAGGCCATCGGACGCCGGAGCCAGCGGATTCTCGTCATTGATCGCCGATCCGACCAGCGTGGCCTCGAAACTGGCCTGCCATTCGCCGTCTGCCGCCTGCGCGAAAGCGGGCAAAGCAGCCCCGAAAGCGGTCCCGGCCCCGAGGGCCGCCAGCGTAATGGCTCGCCGCATGACAGAATTCCTCCGCAATCTCAGTTCAATGCACGATCTATATGAGGCGGTCTCAAGACCAGGCTAACGGCTACCGGCCCTTGCCTGTGGGATACGCTCGAAGCTAAGGAAGCGGCTGCTTGGGCTTCCGGGGGCGCAACGCGCGCCGGGCAACGGAGTTAAGTCGTGATGTTTTCCCGCGTGGCCGCAGCGGCCGTCGTTGCTACCGCCCTGATCGGCGTTTCCGGCTGCTCGATCTTCGGATCGTCCACCGCCAACACCTCCTCGGCGTCCAGCTCCGACATGGGTCCGGAAGAAAACGGCGCCCTTGGCGTCAACGCCTATCTCTGGCGCGCCTCGCTCGACACCCTGTCCTTCCTCCCGCTCTCGTCGGCGGACCCGTACGGCGGCGTCATCATCACCGACTGGTACGCCAACCCGGACAAGAAGGACGAGCGCATGAAAGCGACCGTCTATATTCTCGACACGCGCCTGCGCGCTGACGGCGTTTCCGCCGCCGTGTTCCGCGAAACGCTGTCCAACGGCGTCTGGACGCCGGCTTCGGTCAGCCCCGAAACCAACGTCGCCCTCGAGAACGCCATCCTGGCCAAAGCCCGCCAGCTGCGACTTAGCAGCCTCGAGTAGTCTCGGCGTCGCCTTCCGCTCGACGCCGGGATATGTCAGTTCCGGCGAACAAACGAGCAGACGGGCGACTTGATGGCGACGCGTTACAACCCGAAAGAAACCGAGCCGAAATGGCGTGACGCGTGGCAACGCGCGAACGTCTTCCGTGCGAAGTCCGCCGCCGAAGCCGGCGACATGCCGAAGGCGTACATCCTCGAGATGTTCCCCTACCCGTCGGGCCGCCTCCACATGGGCCACGTCCGCAACTATGCGATGGGCGACGTCGTCGCGCGCTACCGCATCGCCAACGGCTACAACGTGCTGCACCCCATGGGCTGGGATGCTTTCGGCTTGCCCGCCGAAAACGCCGCCATCGAGAAGAAGGCGCAGCCGCGCAAATGGACGCTCGAAAACATCCAGGCGATGAAGGACCAGTTCGCACCGCTGGGCCTGTCCTTCGACTGGTCGAAGGAAGTCACCACCTGCGAACCTGACTATTACGAACAGCAGCAGCGCATCTTCCTGAAGATGCTCGAGAACGATCTCGTCTATCGCCGCAGCGCGAAAGTGAACTGGGACCCGGTCGAGAACACCGTCCTCGCCAACGAGCAGGTCGTCGATGGCCGCGGCTGGCGTTCCGGCGCCGTCGTCGAACAGCGCGAGCTGGAACAATGGTTCTTCCGCATCACCCGCTATGGCGATGACCTGCTGGCAGCCCTCGATACGCTCGACCGCTGGCCGGACAAGGTCCGCACCATGCAGGGCAACTGGATCGGCAAATCGCAAGGCGCAAAGGTCTGGTGGGAAATCGCAAACGCTCCCGCCGCCCTGTCGCGCGACAAGGATGCGCAAGGCCGCAACCACGCGACCGACCCGATCGAAGTCTTCACCACGCGCCCCGACACGCTGTTCGGCGCCAGCTTCCTCGCGCTCGCGCCCGACCATCCGCTGACGAAGGAAATCGCGAAGTCGCGTCCCGACGTCGCGAAGTTCATGGCGGACGCCGCCTCGAAGGGAACATCCGAAGCCGACATCGAGAAAGCCGAGAAAGTCGGCATCGATCTCGGCATCACCGTGAAGCACCCGTTCGACCCGTCATGGGAGCTGCCGGTCTGGGCGGCGAACTTCGTGCTCTCGACCTATGGCTCGGGCGCCATCTTCGGCTCGCCCGCGGGCGACCAGCGCGACATCGAATTCGCAGAAAAATACGGCCTGCCCTTCAAGCCCGTCGTGCTGCCGCCGGGCGCCGACGCTGCGACCTACACGGTCAGCGGCGAGGCCTATTCCGGCGACGGCGTGATCTACAACTCTGACTTCCTCAACGGCCTCACCACGAAGGAAGCCATCACCGCCGCGATCAAGAAGCTGGTCGCGCAGGGCTCAGGCGAAGCCACCACGCAATACCGCCTGCGCGACTGGGGCGTCTCGCGTCAGCGTTACTGGGGCTGCCCGATCCCGGTCATCAAATGCGCGTCCTGCGGCACGGTCCCCGTGCCCGACGATCAGCTGCCCGTGTTGCTGCCCGAAAACGCCGACTTCTCCGCGCCGGGCAACCCGCTCGTTCGCCATCCGACGTGGAAGCACACCACCTGCCCGAAATGCGCGGGCAAGGCTGAGCGTGAAACCGACACGATGGACACTTTCGTGGACTCGTCCTGGTACTTCGCGCGCTTCTGCGATCCCAAAGCGAAGCAGCCGATCAACAAGACGGAAGCGGCCTACTGGCTGCCCGTCGACCAATATATCGGCGGCGTCGAGCACGCGGTTCTCCACCTGCTCTATTCGCGGTTCTTCACCCGCGCCCTGCGCGACTGCGGCCTCCTCGACCTGCCGAGCGGCGAACCCTTCGCCGGCCTGTTCACGCAAGGCATGGTCA
>DAIRES010000011.1:0-37909 GCA_036795465.1 Hyphomonadaceae bacterium | reverse complement strand
CACGCTCGCCTCGACCCGGGAATCCCCCCGAGTCAGAATTTAAGACGGCTGGTATTAGACGCACCGCGTCTGTGCTCGCGCTTGCCTTTGTGGCCGGCAGCGCAGGTACAGCATTCGCTCAGGAAGTTGTCGCTCCGGAAACCATTCAACCCGGCCCAGCCGAAGAAAATGCCCCGACTGATCGGGTCATCGTTACGGGCTCGCGCGTCGCGAGCGGCGCCGACGCCCCGACCCCCGTCACGGCGGTCAGCACCGATCAGATCAACGCGATCGCGCTCCCGAACGTGGCCGACGCCCTGATTCAGCTGCCTGCGCTCAAGCAGTCCGTTTCGTCAGCCAAAGGCGGCCAGGGCCTCACCATCGGCTCGCAGCTCAACCTGCGCAACATCGGTGCGTTCCGCACGCTGGTGCTGGTTGACGGCAAACGCTTCGTGTCCACCGCGCCGTTCAGCTCCGGCCAGAGCATCGCGGTCAACATCGACGCCATCCCGCAGGGCCTGATCCAGCAGGTTGATACGGTCACCGGCGGCGCCTCGGCAGCCTACGGTTCCGACGCTGTCGCCGGCGTGGTCAACTTCATTCTCAACAAGGACTTCGAAGGCCTCAAGGCTGAGGTCACCTACGGTCAGACACAGCGCCGCGACGGCATCCGTTATGGCAGCGAACTGAACTTCGGCGGCAAATTTGACGATGGCCGCGGCCACGTTCTGGCCAGCCTCGGCTATGACCGCGACGAAGGTATCCAGAACGACCCCTACAGCTATAAAGCAGCACGCGACTGGCAGGAAAGCGCGCTCGGCCGCCAAACCGTCGCCGGCCAGCAGCAGCTGGTTGATGGCGTGACCTTCCCCAGCTTCCCGCTGAACGGCCTTGTGCTCGGTTGCCGCACGGCTACGACCGCGCTGAACTACACAAACTGCCCGGTTTTCGGCACCAGCTTCAACGACGCTGGCACGGCCACACAGGCCTACAATTTCGGCGTCCGCAACCTCGCCCCTTCCGGTACCCAAGCGGGTTCGACCTTCGCCGTTGGCGGCGACGGTTATAACCCTGGCCCGCAATCGCTGCTGTCCACGCCGACCATCCGCAACTCGATGTTCCTGCGCGCTGACTACGACTTCACGGATCAGCTGAACGTTTACATTGAAGCCAACTATGCACGAACCAAGTCCCGCTCCGAAGCTGGCGCTGGTACGTCCACCTTCGTCAACGCCAACCCGCTAGGCTTCACGATCAACCGTAACTACGCTTATCTGCCCGCGAATCTCGCCGCCGCAATGGATCGGGGTCCGGGTACCGCCGATGACATCACGTCGATCAGCGTACAGAAGCAGTTCGCTTTCAACGTCAAACAGACATTCGAGAGCCGCACCAACCGCATCGTCACCGGCGCGACCTATGACTTCGACGACAACTGGGCTGGCGACATCTATTACACCTATGGTGAAACCAAGAGCCAGATGACGCTGAACGACTTCAGCGACACGATCGCGATGGCGAACGCCCTGACCGCGGTCAAGGATATCAACGGCAACATCACGTGCGCCACCGGCGGACAGTATTGCGTTCCATGGAATATCTTCGGTCGCGAGGCTCTCTCGCCCCAGTTGAACAAGTACCTCAACCCGCAGAACCAGTACTTCAACGAGAACACCCAGCAGGCGCTGGAAGCGACGCTGACTGGCAAGCTGTTCGATCTGCCTGCTGGCCCAGTCGATATCGCTGCAGGCGGCGGCTATCGTAAGGAAACGTTGAATTCTTCCACCGACGCACTCGGCCTCGCCGCCAAGCGCAATGGGTTCAACAACAACCCCGGCGCTCTGATCTACATCAACTCGCCTGCCATCAAGGGCGACCTCGAACTGTTCGAAGGCTTCGGCGAAGCGCAGATTCCGATCCTGTCGGACCTGCCCTTTATCCAGACGCTCGATGCCAACCTCGCTGCCCGTTATACCGACTACTCGACCTCGGGTGGCGTTACGACCTGGAAAGCGGGTCTCGTCTGGGTGCCGTTCGACGGCCTGCGCTTCCGCGCTGCCCGTTCTCGCGACATCCGTGCGGCGAACCTGGTCGAACTGTTCAACCCGTCATCCTCGGGCTTCGGCAACGTGCGCGATCCTCGCAAAGGCGGCGCCAGCGTTTCGTTCCTTCCGATCACTTCGGGCGACCCGGGGCTGGATCCGGAGGAAGCCGATACAACGACGATTGGTGTCGTCTGGAATCCGTCCTTCTTCCCGCAGTTCACCGCGTCGATCGACTACTTCAACATCGAGATCGACGGCGCTATTTCGATCATCGCGTCGCAACGCACGCTTGACCTCTGCGAGGCTGCTACGACAAATCCGGGAACATATGGATCGTACTCACTCTATTGCGACCGTATCACGCGCGACAACAACAATGACCCGACCGGCAACCTGCTCTCCATCCGGACGCCTTACGGCAACCTTGCCACGCTTGAGAACCGCGGCGTCGACGTTGAACTGGGTTACAACGAAGACCTGAGCAACTTCGGCCTCGACGGTCGACTGTCGATCCGCGCTTTCGCAACATACGTCTACGAAAACGCCACGACCACGCCCGGCATTCCGGCGATCGCGGTCGATCTCGCACCCAGCCTTGGTCAGCTCTCGGGCCTGATCACGGCGAGCTACATCCTCGACGACTGGACGTTCGGCCTGCAGCAGAACTTCGTCGGCCACGGAACGTTCGACCCCTCGCAGTACACAACCACGGGTCAGCGCCTGCGTTATGCGGGCGACCAGGCGCCGAGCCAGTGGTGGACCGACCTCTCGGTCAAAAAATCGTTCGGCGACTATGAAGTGTTCGGTTCGATCCAGAACTTGTTCGACAAGGATCCGGGCCGCTTCCCGTTCACCGGCACGAGCTCGGGTATCGGAACAAGCAACACCTACGACACGCAAGGCCGTCGTTTCATGGTTGGCGCACGCGTCGCCATGTAGGCCAAGCCTAACGGGCCAACGGCTCGACAATCAGGCCCGTGACCGGCTCAGCCAGTCACGGGCCTCTTTGTTTTGACCAGGAGACTGGCCGTTCAACGTCTAAGTGGACGCGATCCGCTCGTATTGACACTATTCATGCCAATAGATACTCGGGCTGACCTATCAAAGTTTGCCGGTCACGAGGAGATGTTGATGAAAGTGCTGCGGACGCCCGATGAGCGCTTTGCCAACCTGCCCGGCTATCCGTGGGCGCCCAACTACCTGACGATCAGCGCCGATGACGGCACGGAACTTCGTGTTCATTACATCGACGAAGGCCCTCGCGATGCAGAGCCGATCCTCCTGCTGCACGGCAATCCGACCTGGTCATATCTCTATCGCAAGATGATCCCCGGCCTGCTGAAGACCGGACGCCGCGTGATCGCGGTGGACCTTCCCGGCACCGGCAAATCCGACAAGCCTGCGGACCGTGGGGACTACACCCTTGCGCGACATTACGACTGGGCTTCGAAATGGCTTGCAGCACTGAATCTCAACAACATAACCCTGTTCTGTCAGGACTGGGGCGGCACGATCGGCCTTTTCCTCGTGTCGAAATATCCAGAGCGCTTCGCGCGCGTGGTCGCATCCAACACAGGCGTGCCTACGGGCGAAGGCGAAAGCGACTTCATGAAAATGTGGGTCGGCATGATGTCGGTCGCCACCGAATTCCCGTGGCCTATGCTGGAGACTGGCATGGTCAACAAGCTGACGCCGGAAGAGCTGGCCGCCTATCGCGCGCCCTACCCGACCAGCGAGTATGAGTATTGCCTTATCACCTGGCCGAGCCTGATCACGGTACAGCCCACCAATCCGGGGTTGGCGCTGAACATAGCGGCGTGGGAGCGGCTGCAGAAGTTCGACAAGCCGTTCCTGACGCTGTTTGGCGAGCTTGATCCTGTGGGGCGTGGCTGGGAAACGCGCGCCCAGGCGAAGATCCCGGGCGCACAGGGTCAGGCGCACGCGATGATTCCCAACGCCCACCACTTCATCCAGGAAGATGCTGCGGACGAACTCGTCGCCCGCATCACGAAATTCCTCGACGTGAAATAGGAACGAATGCTGCCGCGCTCAGCGAGGCAGCATTCGCCACCCGGCGACAAAGAGCACAAGCAGTACGGCCTCTACTGCCATAGGCGGCCCCATCTCGGGCGCGAAGCCGTTCATTGCAACGGCGACGATGCGGCCCACGAGCGCCAGCCCGATCAACACCACGGACGGCAACAACAGCCCGCCACGCGCTTTGATCGCGGCCGCAAGCGCGAACATGCCGCCGGCCGCAAAGAAGCCGCCCATGTCAGCCCGGATTGTCGCAAGACCCAGCGAGCCCGACGCGGAAACGCCCAGCTGTCCAGCCAGCTCGGCGGGCGCCATCCAGAGGCGGACAGCCACCAACAGACCGAGTACGCCCGCCACGCCGATAATTACGCGTAATGCCAGCCGCATGTGCCGCACTCTCCCCTGGATGAGATATCAAGCATGAGCTCGCCATCCGCAATTTGACATTCTCCGTGTCATAATATCCCCTGCCGCCCTCGTTCACAACGTCATGAACCGCTGATGCGCCGTATCGTCCGGAAGTTTTTCGCCGCCGCTGCGATCGCTTTCGCGGGTTTGCCTTGTGCGTCGGCTCAACAGGATGCTGTCTCGGTCAAGCGTCCGAACATCATCATGATTGTGGTGGACGACGCGGCATTCATGGACTTTGGCGTCTATGGCGGCGAAGCGCGCACGCCAAACATTGATCGCCTTGCCGCGTCGGGCGCGATGATGACGAATTATCATACGTCGCCCCTATGCTCGCCATCGCGCGCCATGCTGTTGACCGGCATCGACAGCCATCGCACCGGCGTTTCGACAATTGAAGAAGTCTTGCCGCCCGAGCTTGCCGGCAAGCCGGGCTACACCTTGCGCCTGGAACCGGGTGTCCTCACGCTTGCTGATAGACTCAAGACCAGCGGGTATCGCACGCTCATGTCAGGCAAGTGGCATCTGGGCCATGGCGAAGGCGACCTGCCCAACGCGCACGGCTTCGACCGATCGCTCGCGCTTGATGCATCCGGCGCGGACAACTGGGCCGACAAACCCTACATGCCCTACTATCAGGAAGCGCCATGGTTCGAGGACGGCAAGCCTGCGAAGCTTCCGGATACATTCTACTCTTCTGAACTGCTCGTTGATCGCCTGATGCAGTATATCGATGACGGTGATCGAACTGCCCCCTATTTCGGCTATCTCGCATTTCAGGCCGTTCATATTCCGGTGCAGGCGCCGAAGGAATTTTCGGACAATTACACGGGCCGGTTCGATGCGGGATGGGAAGCTACCCGCCGCGCGCGCTGGGATCGCGCTGTCGCATCCGGCATCGTGCCGTCCGATGCACCCTTTGCCGGCATGCCTGAAGGCATGCGCGACTGGTCATCGCTCTCCATGGAAGACCGGAGGAAGTATGCCCGCGCCATGGAGGTCTATTCGGGCATGATCGAGGCGATGGATCACCATATCGGCAGGCTGATGGAACACATCGCCGCGCGCGGTGAACTGGAAAATACAGTCTTTGTCATAACATCGGACAATGGCCCCGAACCCAGCGACCCCGTCCACGAGAACTGGATGAATGTCTGGATGGGCCTCAATGGCTACAACTGGAATCTTGAAGGCATGGGCGAGCGCGGAAGCCTCGCCTTCATTGGCCCCGAGTGGGCCTCATCGATTTCGGCGCCGGGATCGCTCTACAAATTCTATGCTTCGGATGGCGGGTTGCGCGTGCCGATGGTGATATCGGCGCCGGGAGTCAAAGGCGGTCAGCGCCATGCCACGTTCACATTCGTCACCGACATCGCGCCGACTCTGCTCGAACTTGCCGGAGCCGGCATCGCTACACCTGAAGGCATGCGCGAGATTACGGGCCGCAGCCTTGTGCCCTTGCTGACAGGCCGGTCGGACCGCACCTATGCGCCGACGGATGCCGTCGGCGTTGAAGTTTCAGGAAACTCCGCTCTGTTCCGCGACAACTGGAAGATTGTCCGCAACATGCCGCCAGTCGGTGACGGCCAGTGGAGGCTTTACGACCACGCCAAGGATCCCGGCGAAGTGAACGATCTTTCGGCGGTCTTCCCCGATATCTACAGCTCCATGCTGGCCGACTACGACGCCTATGCGGTGAAATCCGGCGTGCTGGCTTTGCCGGAAGGCTATGAAGTCGAGCGGCAGGTTCGTCGCAATACCATTGGCCGCCAGCTGGCATTCCATGCCGGCGCATTGGTTGCGATTGGCGCAGGCATCCTGGGCTTTATCGGCCTGCTGATCTTCTGGCTTTTCCGCAACCGCAGACGCAACTCGGCATGAGGAGAAGCTTCCTCCCGGCTCGATCCCGCCCTAGACATTCCGGAGCGCAAATCCTGCCATGGAGGATAGAATGACCGGGCTGGTGAATATCTCCGACAAGGGCCATGTCCGCACAATCGCGCTGAATCGCCCGCAGTTGAAGAATGCCTTGTCGGATGAGCTTGCATGGTCGGTCGTCAACGCGATCGATGAAGCCGCAAAGGACGACAATGTCTGGGTGGTCGCGGTGACAGGCACGGGCGATGCGTTCTGTGCCGGGCTTGACCTCACGATGAAGGAGCGGTCCTCGCCGCTCAGCCCGCAGAATGCGCAGCTCGACGATCTCAACTGGGTTGGCCATTTCCTGCTGTCTATCCGGAAGCGTTGCGACAAGCCGGTGGTGGGTGGGGTCAATGGCGTGGCGGTTGGCGCCGGTCTTGGTCTCGCGATGGCTTGCGATGTCCGTCTGGTAGCGAAGAGCGCACGAATGATGGCGGGCTATACGCGTATCGGTGGCTCGCCGGATGGCGGCCTTACCATCACTCTGCCCCAGGCCATGGGTTATGAGCGCGCCATGCGCTTCATGATGGAGAACCGCACCGTGATGGGCGAGGAAGCGGTCGCCATCGGCATGGCAGGCGAAGTCGTGGACGATGCAAGGTTTACCGAGCGCCTCGCGGAATATTGCGAAGAGCTATGTCGCTGGTCTCCGATCACCTTGCGACTGCTGAAGCGTGGAATGGTGAAATCCATGGAATCCAACGACATGGAGCAGCAGCTGCGTTACGAGCTTTCGAACATACGCCGCGCCTTTGCCAGCGAAGACGCGAAAGAGGCGCGCCAAGCCTTCGCTGAAAAACGGCAGCCAGTTTTCAAAGGCAAATAGAACATCCGCTTGATCAAGACGCGCCACCGCGCCGTTGACGTTCGTCGGTTTTGGCACTCTAACTGCCATTTAATGCCTGGGCTATCGAATGCCCGCGATGAGGCTTGCGAGGGGCCACGCGCAGATGCTGAAAAAGATCCTGATCGGCCTTCTGGCCGTTGTTCTTGTGGGCGGGGGCGTCGCCTGGCTCAATCGCAAGGCCATCGTGCTGTTCGTTGTCGGCAATACCGGCAAGCGCGAGGTCGGACCCAACATTCCGGTTCCGTGGAAGAATGGCCCCGCCGACAACGCGACGCCTGTCGCCGAGCGCAGGCCCAACATCATTTTCATTCTGGCTGACGATCTTGGTTTCAACGACATCCGCACCTTTGGCGGCGGCGTTGCAGGGGGGCGCGTGCCCACGCCGAACATTGATCGCCTTGCGGCGCGGGGGGCCAGCTTCACCCAGGCTTATGCGGGAACAGCTACCTGCGCGCCATCTCGCGCCATGATCATGACCGGACGATATCCCACGCGTACCGGTTTTGAGTTCACGCCCACGCCCGACGGCATGGGCGGCATTGTGTCGATGCTTGATGACACCAGCGCAACCGGCCTGCCCGCCGTGGTCTATAACAAGGAACAGGCCGAGAAGGCCCCGACTTATACAAAGCAGGGGCTGCCCGGTTCGGAGGTGACGGTTGCGGAAGTGCTTCACGATGCCGGCTATCATACCGTGCACATCGGCAAATGGCATACGGGAACGGGGCCGGAGTTTGGACCGAACGCGCAGGGCTTCGATGAAGCGCTGCTGATGGCCTCGGGACTTCATTTGCCGGAAAACGATCCGAACGTCGTCAACGCGAAGGTGCCGTTCGATCCGATCGATGCCTTCCTGTGGTCGCGCATGCAGTTCGCCGCCTCCTACAATGAGGGCAAATGGTTTGCGCCGGGCGGCTATCTCGCCGACTACTGGACCGACGAGGCCATCAACGTCATCAAGAAGAACAAGAACCAGCCGCTTTTCCTAAAGCTTGCGCATTGGGGCGTGCATACGCCTCTGCAAGCGCTCAAGTCCGACTATGATGCTGTCGGCGATATCCAGCCTGAACGTCTGCGTGTTTACGCCGCCATGGTCCGCTCGATCGACCGCAGCGTTGGCCGCATCCTTGATACGCTTGAAGCCGAAGGCATTGCGGACAACACGATCATCGTGTTCACCAGCGACAATGGCGGCGCGGGATATATCGGCTTGCCCGAGATCAACCAGCCTTATCGCGGCTGGAAGATGACGCTGTTTGAAGGCGGCATCCATGTTCCCATGTTCATCAGCTGGCCGGGCCACATTCCGGCCCAATCCAAGCTGGCATCGCCCGTCGCGCATATCGACCTGATGCCGACATTCGCTTCCGCCGGCGGCGGATCGGTTCCTGCAGGCGTCGAGATAGACGGGGTCAACCTACTGCCGTTCGTGACCGGAACCGCGGCGCCCGATACGAAACCGCATGACGTGATCTTCTGGCAAAGCGCCTACTACAAGGCCGTTCGTCAGGGAGACTGGAAGCTTCAGGTTTCGGAAAAGCCCGCGAAGACATGGCTGTTCGATCTGTCGGTCGATCCTACCGAGAAGACGAACATCGCGGACAAGAATCCGCAGAAGGTCGCTGAACTGAAAAAGCTTCTGGCAGACCACCAGGCCACCGCGCGGCCGCCGCTGTATCCGCACACGACGGAAAATCCGGTCGCTATCGACAAGACGCCCGCCGAGAAGGCGACACCGGATGATGAATACATCTTCTGGCCGAACTGATCGGGGCGCGCGCAGTATCTACTGCGCGCTGTCCTTCACGATGCGAAAGCCGATGTGGTTGGACGAGAAGTCGATATCCTGGCCCTGCCTTGCAGCGCCGCGATAGCGCTTGCAGAAATTATCGGCGCACAGGAATGAGCCACCCTTGATCGTGCCTTGTTGCGCGCTGAATGGCGTCGACGTCCATTCCCACACATTGCCGATCATGTCGTAGAGGCCGATCCGGCTTGAAGGAAAGCAACCGACCGGAGCCGCTTCTGCGAAGCCATCTTTCACTTCATTGATTGCGGGGAAGATGCCTTGCCATGTGTTGGCGATGGGGCGTCCGTCCGGATTGAACGCGCCGGAAGTCGGATTGGCAGGGTCAGGCATGCCGAGCATCGCCGCGTATTCCCACTCGTCTTCAGTAGGCAGCCGCCCGCCAGCCCATGTTGCATAAGCCTGCGCGTCGTTGAGCGAAATGTGGACAGCGGGCATATCCATTTTGCCCAACAGACTGCTGCCCGGCCCTTCCGGTGTTTTCCACGTCGCGCCGCGCTTCAGAATCCATTGGCCGATATGGCTGGCGTCCGTGCCCTGCACGAACAATCCCGAACCGCCATCGGGCCGGTTCGAGGCAGATGTTCGTTCCGCATCGGTGACATAGCCCGTCTCGACCACGAAGCTTTCGAACTGACGGTTGGTGACTTCGTGGATCTGGATGCTGAAGCCAGCGAGGTGAACTTTCCGGGCGGGCCCTTCCTCCGGATAGACGCCGTTTGCGCCCATCTCGAAATCGCCATCCGGCACGCTGACGAACTGACCGATCTGTTGGGGGTCAAGACCGCACTGGGGCGCTTCCGCAACTGGCGCGACCGACGCCATCTCCGGCGCGGGAGCTGTCTCGCCTGAGCACGCGGCGGCGAATGCGACGGCAAGGGATGTCAGCCACCTCATTTACCGACCAGCATACACTCGATGATGAACCGCGCGACGTTCAGTGAATCTGCGGGCGAAAGTCCCTGGTCATGGCGAAGCCGGCGCCACGCCTGGAAACCGGTCGCCATCTCGATGCCGGAGAACAGCACGGCATCATTCACGATTTTCGGCGGCAAGACGCGCTTCAGCCCTTCGCGCTCCATGCGCAAAAAGCGGTTGTAGTCTTTCATCAGGAATGGAGAACGAAAGCGCTGCAGGCTACCTGCGATTTTCAGCGGCATGATGCGTTCATAGATATCCGCGCGGCGTTGCAGCAGCTCTTCGAGCTGATCGCGCCACGTCTTTCCCAGGAACGGTTTCTCGACGATGGGCAGGATTTCCTTGTCCACAATCGCGCTGATTTCACGGTTCAGCGTTTCCATCTCTTCGAAGTGACGGAAGACCGTGCGTAAACCGACATTGGCTTTTTCCGCGACGCGCGCCGCAGCCGGCTGCATCTCGCCCGCGCGGACCAGCTCGATCATCGCGCGCACGATCTGGTCGCGGCTGCGATTTGAGCGCTGGCGGCGGCCGTCGGATTCCACGGCGGTCTTGTCCGCCGTGTCACGCGCCGCCTTGGCGGGTTTTGCCTTCGTCTGCATGCGTTCGACCAACCGGCGGTTTCTGGGTGCCCTGCCTTCAGAGCTAGCATAAAACCGGCAGGGGCGAAGCGGCGATTAGGCCTTCATGCCCTGCGCCAGCATCACCAGCCAATCGGGCAACACATCCTGCTGGGTCAATTGCGTCTCTATGTTCAGCTGGCCCTTGAGGCCCGCAGTGCGATGCACCGACGCCTCTCGCCATTCGGGCGAGAACGACATGCGCACCATTGAGCCACGATCGGGGTAAGCAGCGATGGCGACTTCGTCCCACAATTCCTCGACCCGGCCCAGCGACAGGAAGGTCACGTCCGCGGCGAACACGGCGCGCCCTCCGAATTTGGGCAAGATCTCCGACACCGCACGACCATAGATCTGATAGGCATCCCGGCCTGTCAGCGTGGTGGTGCGGCCATCTTCATACTCTGCCCTGTCCTTGAATTTCAGGAGGTTGACCATGAAGACCGGCCCATCCGGGCCTTTCTCACGCAGCGCTTCGATCTGCGCTGCGTCGGCCGGATAGACGTCATTCAAGACCTGCATGGCGTATTCCCTTTCATGACCGGCTGGCGCGAATTGCATCCTCGATGACCCAGAGGCGATCCTGCCCCCAGGCAGTCGTAGTGTTGAAACGGAAACTCGGCACGCCCCACAGGCCGAACGACATCAGCTCCCGCCGGTTCGCCTCAGCCTCGCCGATCCAGGTTGTGTCGCCGATCTTCCGCCGGGCTTCACGCCAATCAAGTCCGGCAATCTCTACAATCCGGCGCATGCCCGCGTCAGTGCCGGCATCCACGCCTCGCGACCACACAGCTTCCATGAAGGCGTGGCAGTACGCGAAGCCTTTGCCCTGCTCGATCGCCCAGGGCAGCAGCGAATATCCGCGCTCTACAGGTCGCCCCACTGGATCACAGATACGTCCGAAGGCTACGCGTTCCCGTCTCGCTTCGCGGGCGGAATCCCCCATGATGTAACTGCGCTTGGCTTTCGGCACAGGCAATCCGCGCATCACCATTGGCAATACGAAGCGAAGCTTCAAGTCCAATCCATAAGCATCCGCCAAGACTTTCACGCGGTCGGCTGCGATCCAGGTGTAGGGACTGCGGAACGAGAGATAGTAGTGCAGCTCTCCCTTCGCGCCCGGCACGGCATCCTGGCGGGGTGCATCGGGCTGCGGATAGATGAATGCTGCCGGCGCACCGGGGCGGCGCACGCCCAGATCAGCAAGTCGCTCTTCCAGGTAATGAAGCCGATCCAGCCCCCAATACCATTCACCGCCATAATGCAGCATGCCACCCAGATAGTGGCCCAGTCTTGCGCGCAGTGCGTCGCCCGTCGCTTTCGCCGCTGTCGCATCCGCGCCGCCGGGCGCCAGTGACGCATCGGACCAAAGCGCCTGCGAAATGGCGCCTGCCTCGTCTATAAAGCGCCCGTCGATGAGGGCCGTTGCCAGAGCGGCTTCCGCCAGCGCCAATCGTTCACGCGAAGGCTGATGGGTTACGTTCGCAAAAGAGAGGCCGGCCTTGCCCGCCAGCAAGCCTGCATCCCTGCGCGCCCAGCTTTCAAGACTTTCGCGTTCCGGCGCCGCCCAGTTTTCCGGCGGAGACACGAGATAACAGTCAAGCTGGACGTCATAGCGCTTCGTCAGCTGCCAAAGCGCTTGTGCAACGAGGCATGAATACGGGTCATCCGCCTGATGGAAATATCTGACGACATGCGGCGAACCGTCCGCGCGACGCTTGCGCTCTGCCGCCGCCCGCAGATTGGTCTGGCGCGCTTCGCCCGTAAGCTTCTCGGCGATACGGGAAATCAGTAATGAGCGCAGCGACATGCTCAGGCCGCCGCTCGCTGGATGCGCAAAGACAGTGCCAAGAATACCAGAGCCAGCAGAACTGCGATCGGACTTGCAAAATGTTCCGGGGGGTGATGGCCGCCTGCGGCCCCCTTCATGAACCAGCCGTCCAGCGACATAAGTCCACGTGTGATAATAACCATCAGAAGGCCGAGCGGCACAAAGGTGCGATAACGCATGCCGATCAATACCAGCATCAGCCCCATTGGAATCTGGATCGCGCCGACCCAGGCAAACACGGCGATGATCGTGGCTCGGTTCTGCGTCAGGTCGATGCCGGCAATCACGCCCGCCCCACCATCAGGCAGGAAATAGTGGATACAGCCAGGCGCAAATTCGAGAAGCCCGGCGAGCGTCAGGAACCATGCTGACGCGATCGACCCATGATAATCTGCGTTTGTGCTGGCTGGAAAAAGGTTCAACGCGGCACGCCCCCTCTCCTACCCGCGCGGGCAAGCATGGCCTGCGGCGCCCGGCCGCCGCTGCCCATAACGCGCAGCGACGATATATTGGCATTTTAACTGCCAATTAAATGCGGGGTCAAGTGAGCTTCACAGATTGCGATCTGCGATCGGGGCTAGCGAGGGGTGCGGGACAGTAAAGTGGCCAAGCCCAAAACCGCCAGGAAAAGGCCCATGATCGTGATGACGCCGGGGATGAAAAGGGGTTCGAGATCCATGATCTTCTCCTGTCAGGCAACGATGCTGCACGAAGGCAGCCGCATCTTGTCATCTGCGTCGCAGCTATAGGTCGTGGCGCCCGCGCGGGCCTGCCATGTCCATTTGGCGGGACCACGCTCGGCATTGCTTATTTCGATGCTGGCGACGTCTATTCCCGGTATGGCTTCCGCTGTTGCGGTCTTGAGGGAGGCCTCGTCGGTTGGCGCCGAAGCGGCCGAACACGCTGCCAGCGCCGTGGCCGCAGCGGCGACGCAAAGTGTAATGCGATAGGAATACATGCGCTCCTCCTTAGGTGAGCAACATGTAACAACCGGCGATTGCCGCGCTTCTGATCCACGTCAAACAAGTGGCCCGCGAGACGCGTTTTATAGCTGCCAATCCCGGCAGGCAGTTGAAACGCAATGACTGATCAACACCGCCGCCCAGCGGAAACATCCGATATCAAGGCTGGCGCAGAGGGGCGGGTCCCGGTAATTCTGGACGATGCATTCCAGCTCCCGGGTTCGACATTGAAAGATCTCATCGGAGACAATCGCTTCCTTGTCGTTCCAGAAACGATGGTCGACGGCCTGATCGTGATCGACGAGGGAGGCATCATTCATTTCGTGAACCCGGCCTGCACGCTTCTGTTCAAATACGAGCGCGACGAACTGATCGGCCGGAACGTGAAGATGCTCATGCCCTCGCCCTTTCGCGAGCAACATGACGAGTACCTGACCCGTCATCGCGAAACGGGCGTGAAGCGCATCATCGGCATCGGCCGCGAGCTTCTGGGGCTGAAATCCGACGGAACCATCTTCCCGATGTATCTTTCCGTCGGGCAGGCACGTACTGGCGATCAGGTCATCTTTGTCGGCATCATCTATGACCTCACCGAGAAGAAGCGCGCCGAGGAGACCATCCTTCATCACCAGAAGCTGGACGCAATAGGCCTCCTTTCAGGCGGCATAGCCCATGACTTCAACAATATCCTGAACGTCATCGGCGGGAATCTCGAAATGATCGCAGCCGGTGACCTTCCCCCTGCAGGAAGGCGTGCAGTGGCGCGCGCACAGGAAGCAGCCGCAAAGGCGGCGCGCATCACGCAGCGCCTTCTTGCCTTCGCCCGCAAGCAGCCCCTCAACCAGCAGGTGATCGACGTCAACAAGGCGCTCGAAGATATGGCGGAGATGCTTCAGCGAACAATCGGCGAGGCGGTGACAGTGGAGATGCACCTCGCTCCGGACGCGGGCCAGGTCAACACCGATATCGACCAGTTCGAGACCGCCATTCTCAACCTCTCCGTCAATGCACGCGACGCGATGCCGTCAGGCGGGCTGATCGCGATAGAGGCCGAGCATATTACCGTCGACGAGAGCTCGATCGTGAACGAAGACACGCCGCCGGGAGATTACATCCGCGTCTCCGTCTCGGACACAGGCGCGGGCATGACGCCGGAAGTTCGCGCGCGCGCTATCGAACCTTTCTTCACGACCAAGGATGTGGGATCGGGCACGGGTCTTGGCCTCAGCATGGTCTATGGCTTCATGAAGCAGATTGGCGGCCACGCACGCCTTTATAGTGAAGTGGGCCACGGTACGCGCGTCAGTCTTTTCTTTCCTCGTCTTTCTCTGGCGACCGCTGTCGCGCGCGACACCTCCGATGCCGCGACACTCCTGGGCCGCGGCGAAACGATTCTGGTCGTGGAAGACGATCCGGATGTACGCCAGATCACCGTCTCGCGCCTGGAAGGCCTCGGCTACAGGGTAAGAGTGGCAACGGACGGGCGCAGCGCCCTGCAAGTCGTCAAGACCGGCGAAGATATCCGGTTGGCGCTGATCGACGTGGTCATGCCGGGCGGCATGGATGGACACGCCGTTGCGGACGAGATCGAAAGGATCGCCTCGCACATCAAGCTGGTCCTCACATCAGGATACTCACCACGGATGGCCGCAAGCGGCGCTCATCAAACGCGCGCCTTTCTTCCCAAGCCATCGAACCGATCGCAAATGGCGAACATCGTCCGAACCGTTCTCGATAGCTAGCCTGCAGGCCCGGACCATTTTACGTCGGCAGCAAGGACATAGCCCTCGCCCCGAATGGTCTGGATAATTTGCGAGGCATCTGCGTAAGGCGCGAGTTTGCGACGCAGGCGGCTGACCAGCGTGTCGATGCTGCGATCGAACGCATCCCAATCATCTTTGCGTGTGAGGTCGGCGATAGCATCGCGCGACAGAACACGGTTGGACCGTTCGATGAAAGCAGCCAGAAGATTGTATTCCGCGCCGGTCAGATCGATCACCTCGCCAGCGGGAGACAACAATGTTCTCTGATCCGGCTTGAAGACGAACGCAGAGAAGCGACCTGTCCTCTGCCCTCCCGGCGCCGTGGTTGATGGTTGTGCGGACGGTAAGCTTCGCGCACGTCGAAGAACGGCTCTCACCCGCGCCAGTAATTCCCTTAGCTCGAACGGTTTTGCGAGATAATCGTCAGCGCCAACTTCGAGGCCCACCACCCTGTCGACCATGGCCCCCTTGCCAGAGAGGATGATGATCGGGATCGCCGAGTGGCCGCGCATTTCAGCAGCGAATGTCAGCCCGTCGCCGCCGGGCATATTGATGTCCAGCAGCATCAGGTCGGGCTCGGCGGCAGAGATCTGTGCTCTGGCTTCGCGGATATTCGCTGCCTGGCTGACAGCATAACCCTCGATTTCAAAGAAATCGGCCAGCGTCTCGCGCAAGCCCTGGTCGTCATCGACGATGAGCAATCTGGCTTGGGCTGCGACTTCCGACAAATTTGCCGTTCCTGTTCTGCGCGCCGCCCAGCAGGCCGCGTTACAGGCAGGTTAGCGTCAAGGCGCCGGTGTCGCCAGCGTTAGTCGGTCGCACTTTTTCAATCAGGGCGGTCCGTATCGTCTAGAATTCGAAAAGCGGCCCCTTTTGGATCGTCAAACTGGCCGGCTTTCATGGCCCAGCCAAAAGCCGCCAACCCAGCAAGAGCCAGGAAGATTGCGGCAGGCAGCATGAAGATGAAGGCGTTCATCTGACCACTCCCTTGTCACGCTTACCAGGCGCGGCCAGGCGCAAGGCATTCAGCGTAACGACTGCCGATGAGGCCGACATTGCGATTGCCGCGATCAGGGGCGTAACCCACCCCGCCAACGCCACCGGAATGACGACAACATTGTAAAGAGCGGCGAAAGCAAAATTCTCACGCATGCGCGCGCGCGCCGTACGTGCGGTCGCGACGATGTGAGTGATGGCGCGCAAGCTGTCGCCGGAGAAAACGCAATCACTGGCGAGTCGCGACACATCAACGGCGCCGCCCGGCGCAATGGACGCATGCGCTCCGGCAAGAGCTCCGGCGTCATTGAGCCCATCACCAACCATCAGGACTCGCTTTCCGGCAGCTTCGAGCGTGGAGATATGGAGCGCCTTATCCAGAGGCGTGACGCCTGATTTCCAACGCGCGACGCCAGCTGCGTCCGCGGCACGCGACACGCGCTGCTCGCCATCGCCCGAGAGAAGCTCAACGTCCATGCCCATCGACTTGAGACTTGCAACGGTTTCCGAGGCATCCGGCCGGATCGCATCATCGAAGTGAAAGACGGCGGGTTCAGCTCCTTCCAATGTAAACCAGAGTTCGGTCCCGCCTCCGGGCGGCACGCCGGCAAACGCGGCGGAGCCGAGGCGCGCGCGCCGTCCGTCGATGATCCCGCTGACGCCCTTGCCGGGCGTCTCGTGGACATTTGCGGCAATTGGCCCAGGGCCTGCCGCTTTCGCCAGCGCGCGTGAGAACGGATGATGGCTCGCTCGCGCCAACATGGCGGCCTGGTCGATGACGCCGCGCTCGCTTTCGGATTCAGTTCGGAGCAAGGGCTCCCCAAGCGTGAGCGTGCCTGTCTTGTCGAGAACAACATGATCGACGGCGGCCAGGCGCTCCAGCGCGTCACCGGATGAAAGATAGATGCCCTCGCGAAACAGTCTGCCAGCCGCCACCACCTGAACAAGCGGAGCTGCAAGCGCAAGCGCGCAGGGACACGTGATGATCAGAACGGTGACCGCAATATAGGCTGCCTGCGCTGGGCTCGCGCCAAAAGCCAACCAGCCGACGAAGCCGAGCGCTGCTGTGGCGTGGACTTGCGGAACATAAAGTTCGGCCGCTTTGTCAGCGAGGCGGCGATAGGACGATTTCTTTTGTTCGCCCGCCTCGAGCAAGCGCGCGATATCCGCCATGAGCGAGTCATTCGCCGCCGCCAGTGCCCTGACACGAATGGGCGCGGATAGATTTATCGCTCCAGCATACAACGTTTTGCCGGCATGTATTGCAGCAGGCTCAACCTCTCCTGTCACAAGACGAAGATCAGCCTCGCTCTCGCCGGAAATGACCTCGGCATCCACGGCTAGTCTTTCACCAGCGGCAACAAGCAGAAGATCCCCGGGTCGAATATCTGAGGCCCGTATAGCCTCTGCCCGGCCGTTCGCATCAAGCAGCGTGGCTGTCGCCGTCTGGAGCGAAGCCAGCTCGTTGGCGGCGGCATAGGCGCGCCGTCTTAGTCTTGCGTCCAGGACACGGCCGATGAGCAGGAAGAAAAGCAGCATCACAGCCGCATCGAAGAATGCGTGCCGGCCGCCGACGACAGTCTCATAAAGACTGAGCGCTAGCGCGAGAAGCACGGCGAGAGATACCGGTACGTCCATGTTGAGGCGCCGGCGCCGGACCGACGAAATCGCGGAGGAAAAGAACGGACGGCCCGAGACAAACGTGACGGGCAGAGCAACGGCCGCCGACAACCAGCGCAGCACGTTACGTGCTTCATCGGGCAAATCGCTGCCGAACCACAACGGCTCCGACATGAACATTACAGCCGCGGCGCCGACGCCCGCTACGGTCAAGGCAGTGAGAAGACGCCGCTCCGCCTTCGCTCCTTCAACATCGGTCTTGCCGGGGTCGAAGGCCGTCACGCCGTATCCAAGGTTTGCGACGGCTTCAACAATCGCACGCGGCTTCAGGTCGCCAGACCACTCCACACGAAGACGTCCGGTCGAAAGATTCAGCCGGGCGACCGTGATTCCGGACAGCTTGTTCACGCCGGCTTCAATCTTGGACAGGCAGCCGCCGCAGCTTGCACCTTTGACGACCAGATCCAGCGCTTTCAGGCCGTTCTTATGCGTGACGAACGCAACTGGATCCTGAGCGATACGTGAAGCGCTGGGCGGAGATAGCCCGCTGGGACACGCAGACACGGCGGATGCGCTGGCGATCATGGTATCACCGCGATCTTGTTGGCCCGGAAAGCCTTCTCGTCTTCTGCCTGAGCTGCAGTGATCGTGAACTCGGCGCGCCCCGCATGAGCATCTTCAAGATAGGCGCGGTACTCACCCGGATCGCCTTCATCGAGCGTTACGCTGTGCTCCTCGCGGCCGCCTCCGACTATAAAATAAGATGCATTGACGCGCAGGCCTGTGACGGGCAACTGCGCCTTGTCGGCGAACCGCACAACCAACGCCGCACGGCCATCGCGGACCACGCCTGCTTCAACCGTCCACCCCAGGTCCGCCTGCTTGCTGCGCTCCTCGATCTCCCGATTGTAATCAAGACCAAGGACATAGGAGTTCCGTACCTGCTCGCCGGGAAAGGTGTTGACGGCGCTGATGATGAAATACGTGTCGGTCCCGATGATCAGCGCAAAGAAGCCGATGACCATCCAGAGAACGTGGACGCCGCGTAGCCCCTTACTAGCTTGCATTGCCTGTCTCCGGTTCAAGGAATGTGGCAGCCGTCGTCGCAACAGTTTTTCCGCCCTCGGACAGCACAACGCTGATGTCTGCATTGGATCCGCGCAGATCGCCCGGCGCTACGGTGAGCAACAGCCGGTAACGCTCAACTCCATCGGCATCTGCCGAGACAACCGGCCTGCCGGCGTCCCCGCCCTCGCCGATGATCTCCACCATCGCGCCGGCCAATCCTTCGACCTGAACATCAAAGGTGCGATGCGCGCGCTGCTTGTTGACGACCTTCAGCGTATAGCCATTGCGCACGTCGCCGTTCGCAAGTTGAACAAACGGCAGCGACCTGTCCTTGAGAACGGACATTTCGATATCACTGCGCGTGGTCAGCCCAAACGCCATGAGCGCGACCGTCAGGCAGAAGACGAGCGCATAGACGACAATCCTCGGCCGGAAAGGCGAGAAATTGCGCGCCGGAAAGCCCTTCCAGCGACGCAGCACATTCTCGTCCGTGTCGTAGGCGATCAGCGCGGTCGGACGACCGATCTTTTTCATGACGCCATCGCACGCGTCGATGCAGAGCCCGCACTGGATACAGTCCAGCTGCGGACCATTGCGTATGTCGATACCCATCGGGCAGACGACCACGCACTGCTTGCAATCGACACAATCGCCGCGCCCTTCCCAGGTATCGCCCTTCTTGTGCGCCCCGCGCGGATCACCACGCTCCGACCGATAGGTGACCATCAGCGTATCGCGATCAATCAGGGCGGACTGGATACGCGGCCATGGGCACATGTATGTGCAGACTTGCTCGCGCATCGTGCCGGCGAGAGCATAGGTCGTCGCCGTCAGAAGGGCCGCGAACACATAGGCTGTCATGGGTGCACGCCCCACGAAGAATGTCTCCGCCAGCAACCTCGCGTCATGCCAATACAACACAAATGCGCCGCCGGTCGCGAACGCGATGAGCAGCCAGACTGTGTGCTTGCCCGTCTTGCGCCACAGCTTGTTGAAGGACCACGTCGCCTTGTCGAGCTTCATGCGCGCGTTGCGGTCGCCCTCGAAAAATCGCTCGACCACGAGGAACAGATCGGTCCACACGGTCTGCGGACAGAAATATCCGCACCACACGCGACCAAGCAGCGCCGTGACAAGAAAGAGCCCCACCGCAGCGAGGATCAGAAGGCCGGTGATGTAATAGACTTCCTGCGGCCAGATCTCGAGACCGAAGAAATAGAATCGGCCGCCAGCAAAATCCGCCAGCACGGCCTGGTCCGGCGCGCCCGGCCCGCGATCCCACCGCAACCACGGCAGCACGTAGTACACGCCCAGCGTTGCAAACAGCAGCAACCACTTGATGTTGCGAAATGTACCGAAGACGAGTTGCGGATAAATCTGCTTCCGCCGCGCGTAAAGAACGATCGGGCCATCTTCGGGCGGAGGCGCACCCGCGCCGCCGCCCGAGCCCGGACGTCCCTTACGCAGATCGATGAGCGTCGAGCTCGCCAATCTATTCTCCGCCGCCAAGTGAGTGGACGTAGATGGCAAGTGCGCGGACGGTCGCCGGATCAAGACGCTCGACCCATGCAGGCATCACGCCGTTGCGCGGACCGTATATCGTGCGCCTCAGCGTGGCGGCATCGCCGCCGTAGATCCAGTCCTTGTCAGTCAGATTTGGCGCACCCTTGCTCCGGTCGCCATGGAGATCAACGCCGTGACAGCTTGCACAGTTTGTTTCGAAAAGCGGCTGTCCGCGAACCACAGCAGCCGGATCAGCCCGCTGCCCAGACTTCTGCAGAACATACTGCACAAGATCATTGATCTGGTCTTGCGGAAGCAATTCGTCACGCCCGAAAGCAGGCATCTCGCTTGTGCGCGTGTCGGTCTGGTTTGACCGGATGCCGAGCCGGATCGTACGCTCGATGTCTTCCAGCGTGCCGCCCCACAGCCACACATCATCGGCCAGGCGCGGGAAGCCCTTCGCACCCCGCCCACCAGCGCCATGACAGGTGGCGCAGTTATCGCCAAACGCACTCTCGCCCAACGAAAGCGCAAGCTGGCTGAGATCATGGTCGCGGAGGATGCTGGACGCATCCACAGCGGCCAGGCGCGCACTCAGCACCGAGCGATCCTGCCGCATCGCCGCCGTGTCTGCAGCGACATCCGCCCTGTCAGACTGCTGGAGCACGCCGATCGTGTGTCCCTGCAGGCCCGGCAAGGCGGGCCATGCCGGCATCAGAATCCAGTAGCCGATCGCAACCACAACGCTTGCCCAGAAAATGAAACGCCACCAGCGCGGAAGCGGATTGTTCAGCTCCTTGATGCCATCCCATTCGTGCCCGGTTGTTTCCACGCCGGTATGCGGATCGATTTCAGGTGAGTGGCCGGTCATCGCCAGGCTCCTGTTCTGAGATTGGGATTTGTGCGGCGCGCTTGAACGTCCGCGCATTGCGGGGCCACAGGGCGTAGATGATCGCGACCAGGAAGATCACGACAAAATAGACCGTCCCCCAATCCTGCGCGAAGCGAGACCAGTTATAGTAGCTCATGACCTCACCTCTTGTTCGAAAGGTCTTCGGCTTCGTAGGTCGAGAAATCGACCATCGTGCCGAGTACCTGCAAGTAGGAAATCAGTGCATCGAGCTCCGACGGGTCGCCTCGCACAGCATCGAAGTCGCGAACGCTGACCGTGTTGTCGCGCCCCGCGGCCTTGCTGTAGTCGTTCCGCAACGCTTCAACATCGTAGTCCTCGCCTGCTTGGGCATAGGCGTCATCAACGGCGCGCGTGATCATGCTGTCGGTGTAGGGCACGCCTTCCAGCTTCAGCGTCTTCATCTGCTGCTGGATGGTTCCAAGATCGAGCGGCCTGTCCTCCAGGAAGCGGTAGGGCGGCATGATGGATTCCGGCACCAGCGAACGCGGATCAATCAGGTGCTGCTTCTGCCAGTCGTCCGAATATTTTCCACCAACTCGCGCCAGGTCGGGCCCGGTGCGCTTGGAGCCCCAGAGGAAGGGGTGATCGTACATGCTTTCGGCCGCGAGCGAGTAATGCCCGTAGCGCTCCACCTCGTCACGCAGCGGACGGATCATCTGCGAGTGGCAGACATTGCAGCCTTCCCGCACGTAGATGTTCTGTCCGGCCAGTTCGAGCGGCGTGTACGGCCGCATGCCTTCCACCTTCTCGATCGTGTTCTTCAGATAGAAAAGCGGCACGATCTCGATGATGCCGCCGATCGCCACGACGATCAGGATCCCGATCAGAAGGATGTAGCTGTTCTTCTCGAACAGCTTGTGGTTGCGGAACAGCCAGCTTTGGCGCGTTGCCATCTTTGTCTCCTATTCGGCGGGCTGAAGGCTGGGCGCGGCCATTCCACGCTTGCGGTCCTCGACAGGAACGTCGCCGCGTGCGGTGCGCACAAGATTGTAAACCATGATGATCGCACCGAGCAGGTAGAGCCCACCGCCCGCAGAGCGGATGATGTATTCGATGTGCTTGGCGCTGACGGTCTCGATGAAGGAGTATTCGAGGAAACCGTACTCGTTATAGGCGCGCCACATCAGGCCTTCCATGATGCCGGACACCCACATCGCGCAGATGTAGAGGACGATGCCGAGCGTCGCGATCCAGAAATGCCATTCGACAAGCGTGTTGGAGTAGAGCTTGGGCCGCTTCCACAACCACTGCGTCAGGCAGTACATCGCTCCGAAGGTGACGAACCCGACCCAACCGAGAGCGCCGGAATGAACGTGCCCGATACCCCAATCCGTATAGTGCGACAGTGCGTTGACTTCGCGCACCGACATCACCGGGCCTTCAAACGTCGCCATGCCATAGAAGGCGACCGACACAATCAGCATCCGTACGACTGGGTCAGTGCGTAGTTTGTCCCAGGCGCCGGACAACGTCATCATGCCGTTGATCATGCCGCCCCAACTCGGCATCCACAGCATGATCGAGAACGTCATGCCCAGCGTCTGCGCCCACTGCGGCAGCGCCGTATAGTGGAGATGGTGTGGGCCCGCCCAGATATAGATGAAGATCAGCGACCAGAAGTGGACGATGGAGAGCCTGTACGACCACACCGGACGCTCGACGCGCTTGGGAATGAAGTAATACACGATCGCCAGAAAGCCGGCTGTCAGGAAGAAGCCCACGGCGTTGTGGCCATACCACCACTGGATCAGCGCACTTTGCACGCCGCTGAAAACGGCGAACGATTTGGAGCCAGTCAGCGTCGCGGGAAGCGACAGGTTGTTGACGATGTGGAGCAGCGCAATCGTTACGATGAAGGCGAGATAGAACCAGTTCGCCACATAGATATGCGGCTCCTTGCGACGCAGGATGGTTCCAAGGAAAACGCCCAGGTAGGCGACCCAGACAATGGTGAGCCAGATATCTGCATACCATTCGGGCTCAGCGTATTCTTTCGATTGGGTGATGCCCATCAGGTAGCCTGTGCCGGCGACCACGATGAAGAGCTGGTATCCCCAGAACACAAACCAGGGCCACATTCCTCCGGCCAGCCGCGTGCGGCACGTCCGTTGGACAACATAGAATGACGTTGAGATGAGCGCGTTGCCGCCAAACGCAAAGATCACCGCAGACGTGTGCAGCGGGCGCATGCGGCCGAAGTTCGTCCAGCCAAGCTCGGGAAAATAGAACAGGTTGGGCCAGGTCAACTGCAGCGCAATGATGAGGCCAACCAGGAAGCCTGCGATTCCCCAGAACATCGTGGCGACAACGCCAGCCTTTACGACGCCCTCCTCGTAAAACGCCCGATCAAACCGTCGCGTTGGCGCTTTGGTCTCGTGCCAGAGCAGCAAGCCCGCCAATCCCGCGGTCGCGCTGATAACAAACGTCCAGGCTTGCGCGGCGAACTGGCCGTCAGCAGCGTTGGCTGCGCCGGCAAAAGCGAGGATCAGCACCGCCAGCAGCACAATGCCGACAAGCGCCGTACTTATGTCCAGGCGCTCATCGCGTGAGACGTCCGTTGTCATGAGCCAGTCCTTTTATGGGCGGCGCGGATTGAACGCCGTCAGCGCGGCTTCACTGCCCGAAGCTTCACAAGCCGCGCTTGATCCAGCTCAAGGGGGCCCCGCCTGCGACGATTTAGAGGTTGCGGCACTGGATGGCCTCCCATGCGCCACGCCAGTTTCGGAGGCTCCGATGACGGCAGCGATAATGTTCTTCTCAGGTCTGATGGCCATCATTGGCGGCGCAGTACTGCGAAGCTGCAGCACCGGCGTGGAAGCCGACCTGATGCGCTATTGGTGTGGCCCGCAGTCGTCGGCCTTACTCGCACAGACCCACGCACACTGCGCCGGGTGCGCGATGCTGGCGGCAGGCCTCGCCCTGATGATCGCCTCTCTCATCGCAGCAAGCTGGCCGCGCCGGCGCACCGCCATGGAGCGCATCTGATGTCCATCGCAAGCTTTCGCTCCACGAAACGCAAATGGGACTACATTCCCGAATACGCGCTGGCGCAAACACCGCGTTATACGAGCTATCCGCCGGCCAACCGCTTCAACGCGGGCGTCAACGCAGCTAGGGCCGGGTCCGCGATTCAGCATCTCCCTGCGAGTTCCTCGATTTCGCTCTACCTGCACATCCCGTTCTGCAAGAAGCTCTGCTGGTATTGCGGGTGCCACACCAGCGTGCCCACGATTGCAGATCCCGTGGAGCCTTATGTCGCAGCACTGATCGACGAGATCGAGATCGCTGGCCGTCTCGCCCCGTCAGATGCGCGGGTCGAACATATCCATTTCGGAGGCGGATCGCCCGACATCCTGACGCCTGAGCAGATCAAGCGGATCTTCGCCGCCCTGAGACGGTCCTTCCAGATCACCCGCTTCGCCGAAATAGCGGCGGAACTCGATCCACGCGGCGCCTCCGCGAACGTTATCGACGCATTCGCAAGCGGCGGCCTCAACCGCGCCAGCCTTGGCGTTCAGGTGCTGGACACATCCGTCCAGAAGCGGATCAACCGCATCCAGACGGAAGACCAGATCGCCTCCGCCGTACGGCTCCTTCGGGCGGCGGGCGTCACCAGCCTGAACCTAGACATGATGTACGGCCTGCCCGGTCAGACGCGCGAGCACGTCGTCGAAACGGCGCTTTTCATTGCGGCGCAAGACGCCGACCGTATCGCGACATTCGGCTACGCCCACGTTCCCTGGATGAAAAAGCACCAGAATGCGATTGCGACAGAAGACCTGGCCTCGGGCGAAGAGCGCTTCCGTCAGGCAGAAATCGCCGCCAGCACGCTGGAAGCAGCAGGCTACATGCCCATCGGCTTCGATCATTTCGCCGCACCCGGCGACGCACTTGTAACGGCTGATCGCGAGGGCCGCCTGCGCCGGAATTTCCAGGGCTACACAGACGACAACGCCGCCGCCTTGATCGGCTTTGGCGCTTCGGCGATCTCGTCTCTGCCCGGCCTCACCTATCAGAACACGACCGACACCTCGACCTACAAGGCAGAAATTGCGGCCGGCCGCATGCCTGTCGTTCGCGGCGTCGTCCACACGCAAGCCGATCTCCGCACCGGAAAACTCATCGAGCGCATCCTTTGTGATTTCGAAGTGGACATACCTGGCGATCTGCTCATCGCCGCCTGCCCCCAGCTTATGGCGCTGACCAATGTAGGCCTCGCACAACTATCCGGCACACACCTGACCGTAACCGACAGCGGCCGCCCGTATGTACGCAACATCGCTGCGTGCTTCGATCCGGAGATCGCGCACTCAGCCAACCGGCACAGCCTCGCCGTCTAGAAAATCCGGCGTTGCGTCATGAGCGACCCGCTGTCGCACCCGCCCGCCGAAAGCGCACGGGGTTAGCGAAACCCCTGTGATTCAGCCAACTTCGTGTTCCGGCGATCGCCCAGACACACTTCGTCACAAAGCCCGCCACACTCCGGCAAACCCCCACAAGGCGCCGCGCGCAAGGTGATCCCGTGGAAACAGGAGATCGGCATGTGCATCGCGGGCGGACGAATTCACGAACTTCAGGGCGCCGGAATGAAAAACTTCGGCGCGGCGACGCCGACGCTCTCCGGGCAGCACATGAGTGCGCACGAACATCTGTTCTTCGAAGGCGATGCGCGCGACCGGATCTACATCGTCGAGTCCGGATGGGTTAAACTCTACCGCACCCTGATCGACGGCCAACGTCAGGTTGTCGGTTTCGCAAACAGCGGTTCGGTGCTCGGCATCGAATCCGACACGCAGTACTCCAACAGCTGCGAAGCCATCACCGACGTTGTCATCCGCCCCATCCCCGCCAGCCGGCTCAACGGGATCTGCAAGAACGACCCCGCTCTGGCCGATCAGGTCCTTAAACAGATCGCGCGGCAGCTAGGCGCCGCCCAGGCCCAGCTCGCCACCATCGGCGCGCAATCCGCCGAGCAGAAGCTCGCCACCTTCCTCCTGTCGATCTCCGATCTGTGCGAAGAAAGCCACGATCGCGAATTCGATCTCCCGATGCGTCGGGGCGACATGGCCGAGTTCCTCGGGCTTCGTCTCGAAACTGTCTCGCGCAAGATGACCGAGTTCCAGCGCCGTGGGTGGATCAAGCTCACCTCGCTCTATCACTGCCGCCTCCTCCAGCGTCACGTGCTGGAACAGCTTGCCGAAGGCGGTGAAGCAGACAGCGCGGACATGCTCCGGGCAAGCTGATGCTTGCCGAAGCCTGCTATGCTTTCCCGTTCTGCAGTAATGTCTTGATGGAATCTATCGTATCGTCCGTCATGTCGCGTGTTATCTCACGGACGAGCTTCATTCTCGTCGTGGATGTCAACAGGTCGCGCAACCGGCCAAGCACAAGCGGTGGCGCGATCAGCATCAGGCGAACAGCGCCGTAGTGGCTCACAGCGATATCGATCTGTGCCGCCACTCTCCGCAGGAAAACAGAAAGCTGTTCCTCCGCCTTTGCCGTACGCGCCTTCAGCATCAGGCGGCCCGACCTTCGCGAGAGATCACGCGGCTGCGGGTCATCGTGCTCGAGAAAGTCGGAAGACTCACAGAACTCGGCAAGCTCTTCCATTGCAGCAGCCTCGTCGCGCCACAGCAACACGCGCGAAGAGTGGGTGTTGGTGACAGCGACAATGACTGGATGCTCCCGCATGACGCCGCCACCCCGGGACATCAGTGAGACGTCAGCACGGGCATGGTCAGGTGCCCGAGCATGTCCCTGCTTACGCCACCCAGCACAAATTCCTGGATCCGCGAACGCCCGAAAAGTCCCATCACCACCATGTCAGCGCCGAGCAGATCGATATGCCGGCGGATGACTTCGCCTGTCGGCACGTCAGTGTCGCGGTCGATAATCAGACGCGACGTATTGCATCCGTGTTCTCTCAAGTGCCGCTGCATCACGTCATCCAGATGGCGGGCGCCATCCTGCACCGCGGTGACAAAATGCACTTCCTTGGCCGCCGCGAGAAAAGGCCAGGCATCGCGCAGCGCCCGCGCCGACTCCCGTGAATCCTTCCAGGCGACCAGAATTCTTTGCCCGAATGTCGCGGGATAGCCCGCTTCCGGCAGGATCAGAACGGGACCGCCGGACGCAATCGCCACCTTGTCGACGGAAATGACCTCGTCCGTCGGCGCGACTTGCATATTGCGCGGAAGAATCGCGAGATCATGTCGGCGGGCATAATTGACGATATGTTCCTGATCGACGCCGTTCAGCGTGTGCCAGCTTGCCTCAATGCCCCCAACCGAGAGCGCCTGCTCGAACAGCAACCGGGCTTCGTCATTGGCCTTGGCCGCTTCAGCCTCGCGTTCCTTGAAGAACACATCGACCGCTTCCGCGGACGTCATCAGACCTTCAGAGATCAGATAGGCTGGCGCGGCCTCCGATTTGAGGAACACGCCCGTCAGGCTTGCGCCGTGCTCCACAGCCAGCCGTGCAGCCGCCTGCACCCTCGCCCTGGCTCCGTAAGCATTGTCCACCTGAACCAGAATACTACGATACCGCATGACGAAGCCTCCTGCTTAAGGAAGCATACGCGGAGCGCGATATCCGACGTTGATCAGGATCAAGAGCGCATCCAGCAGTTGCCGACACTGCGCCGCATTCGCCAGAACTAGCTGACAGCGCGAACCAGCGCCTCCTGCTGCTCTGGCGTCATTGCCGCGATCTGCTGAGCTGTGAAGCCGGCGATCTGGGTCGGCGCGAGCGCGTCTATCTGCTCGACAGACAGGGGAGCAATCGTTGTCGCGCTGAACCCGCTGATCTGGGTTGAGGTAAGGCCGCTCAGTTGCGACGCCGTAAGCGACATGATGCGGGTATCGGCGAAATTGTTGATCTGCGATGCCGTAAGCGCGCCCAGCTGCGGGCCGGTAATTGCCGCGAACTGTGTATTGCTGAACGCGTTCAGCTCCGTCGATGTGAAGTTCGCCAGTTGCTCAGGACCGAACGCCGATATCTGCGTAGCCGTCAGCGCGGCGACCTGCGCCGTGCTCAACGCCCGCAGCTGCACGCGAACGAGACCGGCCAGCTGCGTCGCCGTCATCGAGGCGATCTCGTCTGTGGAGAAATATCCGATCCCCGTGGAGCTGATCGCGCCAATCTGGCTCGCCTTCAGGCCAGCGATCTGCGTAAGCGTGAGCTGTTCGATGGCTGTGGTCGTCATGCCGGCGAGCGCTGTGGACGCGAGCGAGCCAATCTGTGTCGATGACATGGCGGCAAACTGGGTCAGCGCCATAAGGCTCATCTGCTGCGCCGTCAGACCGCTGACGATATCTGTCGAAAACGATCCGACCTGCGTGGTCGTGAATGAAGCGATCTGGTCCGCCGTCAGGGCGGACATCCATGTCGGGGTCAATCCGGCGCCGGAAAGCTGCGTCGTCGTCAGCGCCATGAGGTCTGCCGCCGGCAGGGCAGCAATCGAGGTCGATGACAGCGCGGCTATCTTGGTGACGCCCAGCGCCATGAACTGGCTTGTCGTCAAAGCCGTCACCTGCCCCGCCGACAACCCGCCCACAGCCGTCACCGACAACGCAGCAATATGCGTGGCGTTGAGGCCGGCCACCGTCGTCGCGGTCAGGCTTTCCACCTGGGCAACCGAAAGCCCGGATGTCTGCGTCGTCGTGAAGCCGTTGATCTGCGTCGCACTGAACGCTGACATCTGCGTCGTGCTCAGCGCGCCTATCTGGGCCGCCGTGAGGCTTGCGAACTGCGTAGAGGTCAGCGCGCCGACCTCAGCGACTGTGAGGTTGCGAACAGCCGTGGTCGAGAAAGCCGCGACTTGCGCCGACAACAAGGACTGTACCTGCGTGGTTGAAAGTCCTGCGATGTCTTCCGCCTCAAGCCCGCTTATGCCCGAGGTCGAAAGGCTCCGTAGTTGCGTTGTGCTTAGCCCGGACACATCGCTCGAGGCCAAGGCGCCAACCTGTGTAGCCGTGAGCGCAGCCAGCTGTGTCGTGGACAGGGCGGTCAACCTGCCGCCCGACAACGCCGCCATTCCGGTGGTCGAGATGCTGGCGATCTGGGTGGCCGTAAATGCCGCGAGCTGGGTTGTTTCAAGACCCCCGATCTGGTCCTGGTTCAGCCCCGCCACGGCGCCGGTGGACAGCGACGCCAGCCCTGTGGTGCTGAGTACGGCGATATCGCCGACCTCCAGCACGCTCACTTGCGTCTGCGTCAACCCTGCCAGCGCGTTGACGGAAAGCGCGCCCATCTGGGTCGTCGATAGCGCTTGCAGATCAGTCGTGCTCAAGTCGGCGATTTGCGAAGCCGTCAGCCCCTTGATCTGTGTCGTCGTGAGCGCGCCGAGAATAGTCGACCCCAGTGCGGCAACCGACGTGGCGCCGAGGCGAGAGAGCTGGGTCGCGTTGAGCGACAGGACCTGCGACGCCGAAAGCGCGCTGGTCTGATCCACGCTCAGCGCGGCGAACTGCGTCGCCGTCAACGCGGAAACCTGCGTCGTCGAGAGCAGCGCGATCTGCGTCGTCTGCAGGCCGGCGACAGCGCCTGTTCCAAGCGATGACAACTGCGTCGTTCCCAACGCGCCAATCTGGTCTGCCGAGAAAGCTGCAACCTGCGATGACGACAGCCCTTGCGACTGCGTGGAAGACAAGCTGGCGATCTGCGTCGCGCTGAGCCCCGGAATATGCGTGACTGCAAGGCCTGCAATCTGGCTGGACGTCAGACCGGCCAGCTGGGTCGTTGTCAGATTGACGATGTCCTCCAGCTCGAGGCCGGAAATCGCCGTCGCCGATATGCCGCCGATCTGGGTGGCGGAAAGTGCAGCCAGCTGCTCTGGCGACAGGAGCGACGCCTGCGTCGACGACAGATTGCCCAGCTGCGTGGCAGAGAGAGCAGCCACCTGAGAGAATGACAATACGCCGATCTGTTCAGCAGAAAGCGCCGAAACAGCTGCGGCCGACAGGCCCTTGACCTGCGTTGTAGAAAGGTTGGCAATCTGGAAGATCGACAACGCGCCAATCTGCGTCGTCGAGAGCCCGCCGATCGCCGTCGAGCTCAAAGCCTCGAACTGCTCAAGGCTGAGCGAGGAGATCTGTGTCGTCGAGAGGCCGGCCGCTTGGGTGGATGCAAGACCGGCCACCTGCGTCGATGACAGGGCGGCAATCTGGTCAAGACTGAACAGTCCAATGCCGGTCGTGCTGAAGCCGCGAAGTTGCGTCGTGCTAAGCGCGGAAATCTGGGTCGACGAGACCGACGCGATCTGGGTCTCGCTGAACACCCGCAATTGGGTAGCCGCAAGGCCAGCGAGTTGTGTGCTGGACAGCGCGCCGATCTGCGCCGGCTCCAGCGCACCAATTGCGGTCGTGTTCAGCGCGCCGATCTGCGTGAATGAAAGCGCCGCCATCTGCGTGTCTGAAAGCGCCGCTATGGCATCCGCGCCAAAGCCTTTGACCTGCGCGGCGGAGAAGGCACCGACCTGCGTTACGGTCAGCGCCGCAACGCGATCAACCGCCAGCGCGCCAACCCCCGACGCCGCAAAGCCCTTGAGCTGGGTCGTCGACAGCAGCGGAATCTGGTCGGCAGTCAAAGCCGCCACCTGCGCCGTGCTCAGCGCGCCGATGCCCGTCGCGGTAAAGCCGGCTAGCTGGGACGCGCCAAGAGCTGCAATCTGTGTCGCGGCAAGACCGGCGATATGCGTGTTCGTCAGGCTGGCGACATGCGAAGCGGTCAGGCCCGCAATCTGCGTGACGTCGAACTGCCCGATGTCAGTCGCCGAGAATCCGAGAACCTGCGTGACGGCAAGCCCCGCCAGCTGGCCGCTGGACAGCGCCGACAGCTGCGTGGTGGTCAGCGCATCGAGTTGCGAGCCGCTGAAACCGCCCAGCTGCGAGGCGCTGAAGCCCGCTATGTCCTGCTCTTCAAATCCCGCGATCGCCGTGGTCGTCAGCTTCGCAAGCTGCGCGGCCGAAAGGCTGGCGACCTGTGCATCCGACAGCGACGCAATCTGCGTCGCTGTCAGGCTGCGCAGCTGCGTCGTGACCATGGCGGAAATTTGCGTTTCCGTAATGGCGCCGAGCTGGCCGGTGGACAGGCTCGCAAGGGAAAGCCCCTTCACCTGAGTGGTGGTCAGCATGGCCATCTGCCCGGGCGTGAGCCCCGCAATCTGGGTCGTCTTGAAGGCGGTCAGGGCCGTCACGGACAACGCCGCCACCTGCGTCGCAGCCAGCCCGCCGACCTGTGTCGAGGTAAAGCCGCCAACCTGCCCAGCCCCGAACGCGCCGATCTGCTCAGCTGACAGCGCCGCCAGCTGCTCGCCAGAGAACGCAGCCACAGCCGAAGCGGACAGCGCCGCCACCTGCGTCTGCGCAAGGCTCGCCAGCTGTGTCAGCGACAGGGCCGTCGCCTGCGCCGAACCAAACCCGGATATCGCCGCCGGCGTCAGCGCCTGGAACTGCGCGCCCGACAAGGCTGCGAACTGATCAGCGGTGAAACCCGCCGCCTGCCCCGCCGCGAGAGCGGACACTTGATCAACCGAGAACCGCGCCAGCTGCGCGGCATCCATCGCGCCAATCTGTGACCGTGACAGACTCTTGACCTGCGCGGCGCCCAGCGACGCGATCTGGTCATTCGTCAGCGCATTGAGCTGATCCCCCGTCAGCGCTCCGACGGTCGCCGGCGCCAGCACCGAAACCTGCGCGCCGGTCAGACCTGCCACCTGCGTGGGCGACATCGCCGCCACCTGCTTCGCGGACAGCACGGAGATCACGCCGTTCGACATTCCCCCAAGCTGTGACGTCGTAAACGCAGCGACCTGCTGCGGCGAGAACGACTTGATTTGCGTCACCGTGAATCCAGCCGCCTGGCCCGGCGAAAGCGAGGCGATCTGGCCCTGCGAGATCGCACGCACCTGTGCGATGGCAAGGGAGCCGATCTGGCTTGCCGACATGGCGCCAAGCTGATCCGCTCCAAGCGCCGAAATCTGCGCCGACGTCAGGCCCGAAAGCTGAATCTTGCTGAAGCCGGATATCTGCGTGGCGGTCAGGGCCGCAACTTGTGTCGTCGACATTGCGCCAACATGCGCAGCCGTCAGTCCCTTGATCTGCGTGGCGGACATGGCGCCAAGCTGATCGGCGCCAAGCATGGCGAACTGGTTTGCGCTGAGCGCAGACAGCTGCGTCGAACCCAGCGCCGAGAACTCGGTCGTATCCAGCGTCGCGATCTGCGTCGCTGTCATGCCCCGGACCTGCGTCGCCTGAAAGCCTGAGATCTTCTGCGTCGAAAATGCTTCGAACTGGGTGACGCTCATGGCGCCAATCGATGCGCTCGAAAGCCCCCTCACCTGCGCTACGCTCAACGCGCCGACCTGCGCCGGCGCCAGCGACCGCACCTGCGTCGCAGTCAGCGATCCCAGCTGCAAGGCGGTGAAACCGCCCAGCTGCGTTGTCGTCAGCGTCGACAGTTGCGTACCGGAAAGACCGCGGATCTGCGGCGCCGTGAGCCCGGCGAGTTGACCGCCGGACAAAGCACCCAGCTGCGTCTCCGACAGCGCGCCGATATCGGCAGCTGTAAGTCCGCGAAGCTGCGCTGTGCTCAAAGCCGCCATCTGCGTCGCCGACAGCACCGCGAGTTGCGAGGACGACAACGCCGTCAATCCAGCCGCCGTCACCCCACGCAACTGCCCGGCGGTGAGGACGGCGATATCTTCCGGATCAAGCGCCGAGAACTGTGCGGCGCTTAGCGACAACAGCTGGGCCGAGTTGAAAACGATCTGGCTCGGCGACAGCGCGGCGATCTGCGCGCGGCTGAGCGCCGCCACCTGCTTGGTCGAGAGCTGACCCAGCTGGGTCGGCGTGAAATCCGAAATCCCCGTCGTGGTGAAGGCCGCCACCTGCTGGGACGACAGCGCCGCGATATCCGCCCGCGTCAGCGATTGGATCGCATCGCGCGACATGGCGGCGATCTGCGCGGAGTTATAGGAGGCGATAAACGACACCATACCGACGGTTCAGCCCTCCCTGCGGGCGGACGTCCGCCACTTCTCTCCTGCGCACGCGCGCTCGCTCACGCGGAGCAAGAACGAGGCCACGCGTTAACGAAGAATATTACAATAAAAACAGTACCTTCTCAGGGATGTGGCGCGGCACATCTTGCCGGGCGGCAACACCGCCCCACGCATAAAGATACCGCTCCCTCTGGGGACATGTGAATGCACGAACCCGCTCACGGCCCCTCCCGTTTACTCGGCAAGAGAATGACAGGAGGGCGTCATGCCTCGGGGCGACAAGTCGAAATACACCGACAAGCAGCAGCGCAAGGCCGAGCACATCGAGAAAGGCTATGAGAAGCAGGGCTTGCCGGTGAAGGAGGCCAAGGCTCGTGCCTGGGCGACCGTCAACAAGGATGATGGCGGCGGCAAGAAGCCCGGCGGATCAGGTCGGGGCAAATCCAAGGGCCACCCCGCCGCCAGGAAGGGCGGCAAAACAGGCGGCGCAACCTCTGCTGCCCGTCCGGCGGCCGCCCGGAAAGCCTCCGCAAGAAAGGCCGCAGCCACCCGGAAACGCCGCGGCAATTGAGCAGTCTGCGCCGCCCCCTTCCCCCTCCGCCAAAATCCCGGCAGATTCACGCGTCCGGCGTTTGACAGGCTGGGCCCTCCCCGTCTATATGCCCGCTCCCGCCCGCAGGCTCGCTTGTGGGTGGAACGCTATTTTGGTCGCAAGGCCCCCTGAAAACACAAGAGAATTTCGATGTTCGCGGTCATCAAGACGGGCGGTAAGCAGTACAAGGTCGCCGCCGACCAGGAAATCACCATCGAGAAGCTCGAAGGCGAAGCCGGCGACACGCTGATTTTCGGCGAAGTGCTGATGATTGGCGAAGGCGACAACGTGAACGTTGGCGCTCCCCTGATCGCTGGCGCCCAGGTGGTTGGTGAAGTGGTCGAACAGACCCGCAGCGCCAAGGTCATCAGCTACAAGAAGAAGCCGCGCAACACGTACCGCCGCAAGCTCGGCCACCGCCAGCAGGTCACCGTGATCAAGATCACGGACATCCTCGCCAAGGGCGGCGCCACGGCCAAGAAATCCGAACGCGCTCCGGCCCCGAAGGCTGAAGCCGCTGCCGCTCCCGCCAAGAAAGCCAAAGCCGCTCCGAAAGCGAAAGCTGAAGCTGCTCCGGCCAAGGCTGCTGCGAAAAAAGCCCCGGCCAAGAAGGCCAAGTAAGTTTCCGGCCGCAAGGCCATTTCTGTTGAACGCGCGGTTGCGACCGCGGACCAAGGGAGGCCAGTTTGGCCCACAAAAAAGCAGGCGGCTCTACTCGCAACGGTCGCGATTCGAACTCTAAGCGCCTTGGCGTGAAACGCTTCGGCGGCGAGCAAGTCCTTGCTGGCAACATCATCGTTCGTCAGCGCGGCACGCAATACCACCCCGGCAAGCACGTCGGCATCGGTCGTGACCACACGATCTTCGCCACCGAAACGGGCCGGGTTGAGTTCCGCGAAGCCAAAGGCCGGATGTTCATCTCGATCATCCCGTCACCGAAACTCGCAGCCGAGTAAGCGGTCCAGGTGAACCCGGATCGCCCCTCGACGAGGGCAGCGGTCCGAACCTGACAATGAGATCAGGGGAGGCGGACCGCCTCCCCTTTCTTTTTGTCCTCCCCTGACCAACGCCCGCGAAGGACGGGTTATGGGGACTGATATGCAGACCATCATCACACGCAGGCTGACACTGCGCCGCTATGAACAGGCGGACGCTGCACGCGTCGCCTATCTCGCTGGCGACTACGACGTCGCCAGGATGTGCGGCCGCATTCCGCACCCCTATCCGATCGCCGCCGCCTACGCGTTCTTCGACATACTCGAACGCGGCCAGGAGAGCGGCCAGGAGCATGCCTTCGCCGTGACCGTGCCGATCGACGGCGTCATTGGCGCCTGCGGCCTGTCGCGCATCGGCGAGCCCGGCAGCGACACGTGGGAACTGGGTTACTGGTACGGCATGCCCTATTGGGGCCTCGGCTACGCGTCGGAAGCCGCGCGGGCGCTGATGGACTGGGGCCGCGACCAGCTGGGCGCCAAAGTCTTCGTGGCCGGCCACTTCGCGGATAACCCGGCCTCGGGCAACGTCTTGCGCAAGCTGGGTTTTGTGCCGACAGGCACGGAAGACCTGTTTGGTCTGGCCCGCCAGCGGACCTCCCCCGCGACGCGTTATGTGTGGCCGGAAGGCGCAACGCCGGTTACCTTGTCAGCGCATCCGAGCCACGCACACTGAGCATGACCGCCCTCGCCATCCATCCGCTGACACCTGATCGCTGGGACGACTTCGTCGCTCTCTTCGAGACGGATTCGATCTGCAAGATGTGCTGGTGCGTTCACCATCGCATGCCCGCCGCTGTGCGGCGCGAAGCGACGTCGAAGTCGCGCAAGACGGCGATGGCGAAGATCGTGAAGAACGGCCCGCCGCCCGGCCTCCTAGCCTACAAGGGCGACGAGGCTGTTGGCTGGCTCGCCATCGCGCCGCGCCCGGCAACGCCCGACTGGAACGAAGGCCGCAAGGCCTCCGCCGCCGAACTGCCCGAGCATGGCGAAGACGAAACCGTCTGGGGCGCAAGCTGCTTCTTCATCCGCAAGGATGCGCGTGGAACGGGCCTCAGCGCGACCCTGCTCGACGCCGGAACGGCTTACGCGAAGAAGCTCGGCGCGAAGACCGTCGAAGCCTGCCCGATGGCGCACGACGAAAAGCGTTCCACCACCGGCATGTTCGTCGGCCCCAAGCGCGTCTTTGATCGCGCGGGCTTTGAAACCGTTCTCGAACGCAAACCCGGCCGGCCACTGATGCGACTGTCGCTAGCCTCCTCCATCAAAAAGAAACCTGCCGCCGTGACAAAGGCCGCAAAGACAAAGGCGCGTGCGCCTAAAGGCCTGAAGACATGAAATTCCTCGACCAGTGCAAAGTCTATGTGAAATCCGGCGGCGGCGGAGATGGCTGCGTCTCGTTCCGGCGCGAGAAGTTCATCCCGTTCGGCGGCCCTGATGGCGGCGACGGCGGGCGTGGCGGCGACGTCATCATCGAGGCCGTTGAAGGTCTCAACACGCTGATCGATTACCGCTACCTCCAGCACTACAAGGCCGAGCGCGGCGTACACGGCATGGGCGCCAACCGCACCGGATCGGACGCGCCAACTCTCGTCCTGAAAGTGCCGGTCGGCACGCAGGTGTTCGAGGAAGATCAGGAAACGCTGATCGCCGATCTCGACAAGCTCGGCGACCAGATCCTGCTCGCCAAGGGCGGCTCGGGCGGTTGGGGCAACACCAAGTTCAAGTCATCGACCAACCAGGCGCCGCGCCGCTTCAACCCCGGCCATGATGGCGAAGAACGCTGGATCTGGCTGCGTCTCAAACTGATCGCCGACGCCGGCCTGCTCGGCATGCCCAACGCCGGCAAGTCGACCTTCCTCGCCGCCGTCAGCGCCGCCAAGCCGAAGATTGCGGACTACCCCTTCACGACTCTCGTGCCGAACCTCGGCGTCGTCTCGCTCGGCATCGGCGCCAGCTTCGTGCTCGCTGACATTCCCGGCCTTATCGAAGGCGCCGCTGAAGGCGCTGGCGTCGGCACGCGCTTCCTCGGCCACGTCGAACGCTGCGCTGTCCTGCTCCACCTCGTCGACGGCACGCAGGACGATGTCGCCGAAGCCTACCGCGTCATCCGCGCCGAACTGAAAGCCTATGGCGGCGGCCTGATCGACAAGCCCGAGATCGTCGCCCTCAACAAGATCGACGCGATGACCAAGGAAGAGATCAGCGAGAAAGCTGCGCAGCTCAAAAAAGCATGCAAGCAGACCCCATTGCGCATCTCCGGCGCCTCGCAGAAGGGCGTGCCCGAGACGGTGCAGAAACTCTTCCAGATCGTCACCGAACATCGCCGCGCCGAACGCGAAGCGCAGATCGAAGCCGAGATGACACCCGAGGAGAAAGAGGAAGGCTGGAAGCCGTGACCTCGCCTCTAGCCTCCGCCCGCCGCATCGTCATCAAGGTCGGCTCGTCCCTCCTGATCGATCAGGAGACGGGCCACCCGCACGCCGCGCGTTTCGCGGCGCTCGCTGCTGACGCCGCCAAGCTGCGCGCCGAGGGCAAGTCGATCGTCATCGTCTCCTCCGGCGCCGTTGCTCTCGGCCGCCGTGCGCTCGGCCTCAAAACGGGCAAGCTGCGCCTTGAGGAAAAGCAGGCCGCCGCAGCCGCTGGACAGCCCAAACTCATGCGCGCGTGGGATGACGCCCTCGCCAGGCACAACGCCCCCGTCGCCCAGGCCCTGCTCACCTTCGACGACACCGAACGCCGCCGCCGCTGGCTCAACGCCCGCTCGACCATGGAAACCCTGCTCGAACGCGGCGCTATCCCGATCGTCAACGAGAACGACACCGTCGCCACCGAAGAGATCCGCTATGGCGACAACGACCGCCTCGCCGCCCGCGTCGCCCAAATGCTCGGCGCGGACGTACTCGTTCTCCTCTCCGACATCGACGGCCTCTACGACGCCGATCCGCGTTCAAACCCCGGCGCGCAGCACATCCCCGAAGTCCGCAAGCTCACGCCGGAAATCGTCGCGATGGCCGGCGGCGCCAACGCATCCGCAGGCGTCGGCTCCGGCGGCATGGCCACCAAGATCGACGCCGCCCGCATCGC